>REEP01000071.1 GCA_007695045.1 Rhodospirillales bacterium
TCTATTCGGCGTTCCTGATCCTGTCCGCGGTGGTGATGTCCACCATCGGGGTGTTCATCGGTTTGCTGGTGACCGGGCAGCCGTTCGGCATCGTCATGGGCGGGATCGGAGTGATCGCCCTGGCGGGAATCGTGGTCAACAACAACATCGTGCTGATCGATACCTACGATCGGCTGGCCAAGACCGCGCGCTCCCCGCTCGAAGCCATTCTGCGCACCGGGGCCCAGCGCGTCAGGCCGGTGATGCTGACCACCATCACCACCATGCTGGGGCTGCTGCCCCTGGTGTTCGGGGTGAATATCGATTTTGTGGCGCGCCACATCAGTGTGGGCGCACCGGCCACCCAGTGGTGGACCCAGCTGGCGACCGCGATCGTGTTCGGCCTCGGCTTCTCGACGCTGCTGACCCTGATCGTGACACCATCGGCGCTGATGCTGCGGGCCAATGTCCGCGCCTGGCTGGATCGGCGGCGCGCGTCGCGGTTGCCTTTGGATGACGAAGGTGTGCCGGAACCCGTGGCCGTCCGCTCGGCCGCGGAGTAGGCCGGCACAGGGAACGCCGTTGGCGGGGCATTCCCAGCGCCGGCGGCCCGACTTCGGTTTTCGGGACTTCGGTTTTCGGGACTTCGGTTTTCAGGAGAGGACCGCGAGCACGTCGCCGAGGCGCCGGCTTTCCAGCAGGGATCGGCCGCCGGCGTCGGCGATGCAATAGGCGCCCCGCTGCTTGGTGATGGTGTAAAGGACC
Source organism: Rhodospirillales bacterium (assembly GCA_007695045.1). Lineage (GTDB taxonomy): Bacteria > Pseudomonadota > Alphaproteobacteria > Rhodospirillales > Defluviicoccaceae > REEP01. Next base: position 745 of record REEP01000071.1, read on the forward strand.
TGGTCACCGCGCCCCTGCACGGTGATGGCGGCGTACCCTTCGCGGCTCATGTCCAGATCCCACCGCTCGGCCATGCCCCGGCGGATCAGGTCGAGTATGCGCGGCCGCACCGCCGCCACGTCGGCGGCGCTGAGGCAGGTGATGTTGAGGGCGATGACGCTCACGGCCGTTCTCCCTCCCGAACCGGCAACCGGTGCCGACGCGACGAACCCGATGACGGCATCCGGCACAATACGCAAGGACCAAGACGACAGTATCCTCCGATACGGTTAATTTTCTGCGACGAGGCGGGGACGATCGTCGCACCCGGCGTCAGGGGGGCGTCTTGACCAGGCCGGGCGTTGGGGCGGGCTGGGGGGCGGGCTGGGCAGCCGCCGCCGCCGTCTCCTAAAAAGGGTCAGAAAGCCTGTGGCCAGCCATCGCGGGGATCGCCACAGCCGGCCCGACTGGGTTACACTAAAGGTCATCATTCCTGACCGGCGTCTCGACGACGGTCGCCTTTTGAAGGGATCGCACCGATGGCCGCAAGCGGATCGGAGGCGGGACTCTGCACAGCCGAAACGCCCGCGGGGCTACGTCGACACGTTGCTGTCGGCACCCAACCGACGGCAGTGACGGTTTGACGGAGCGTGACGAAGGGGGACGAGATGGGCGTCGGCAGGCGGGCTGAAGGCGTCGAGCGCAAAGACGATGCCCCGGTCATGGTGACCGGGCAATGCGCAGAGGGCGCAGAAGCGGCGCCGGCCGCGACCCGCCCGCCGGCCCAGACGCAATTCACGGCCTCGGCCATGGCCGAGGTGCGGCGCATTGCGGGCGACGACCCCGCCGAGCGCGCCAGACTGCGGGCAGCGACCTTGACGCTGGCGCGTCGCGAGCATGCCATCCCGGTCCTGCCCGAACTGGTCGAGGATGCGGCGTCACGTCTTGGCATGCCCATCCCCGGGCAGAAACCGGACAAACCGGCACCTGCCATACCGCACATGGGGCATACACCAGCCGCCGCATCTCCGCCGGACATGCCGCCATCCCCCGTCCATCCGGCGGTCGGCCCGGCTCCAGACCAACCGGGCCACCCGACGCCGACGCCGACGCCGACGCCGACGCCGGCGCCGACGCCGTCCGCGACCGTCGCGCCGGACGAAGCGGTCGCGACGCAACCGCGGGCGCGGCCGAGACCTCGCCTGCTGAACGTTGCGCTTCGAGCGGCCTTGGCGGTCGTCGTTGCCATCGGGGTCAGCGTGTACGCAGTCGGCGTGGACCCCCGGGGCGACCCGGCCGTATCCGGCTTGTGGGACCGCGTGACAGGCCGGATGGAGGACGTGCGAGCCTGGGTGGCGCAAATCGGGTTGGCCACGCCGCCGGCTGCGGGGGTGGGCGACCCATCGGGCCAACGGATCGAGAGCGCCGTGACGCCGGGCGCGCCGGCGATTGTGGATTTGCCGACTGCGCACGAAGCCGCGGACGCCGCGGCAGGCCGAACGGGACCGGCCGTGCCGTCCAGTCCACCGATGTCACCGTCTCCGTCGGATGCGTCGGAGCCGATGCAGGAGCCGTCGGCCCCCGAGATGCTGGCCCCCGAGATGCTGGCCCCCGAGATGCTGGCCCCCGAGATGCCGGCCCCCGAGATGCGGGCCCCCGAGACGCCGGCACGTGATACGGCCGCTCGCGAACCGGCAGCGCCAGCCCTGCCCGAGCCAGCCCTGCCCGAGCCGGCCTTGCCCGAGTCAGCCCTGCCCGAGCCGGCTTGGGCTGAGCCGGCCTCGCCGGAAACGGTGCCGCCCGGGACGCCGTTGCCGGAGGTGTTGCCGCCGGACACCCCAGAGCCGGAAACGATGTTGCCGGACGGCCGCCCGATCGCGGCGGACACGTCCGACCGCGATGGCCCGAGAGACCTGTCGATCACGGCCGTGGTGTCCGCCCTGGCGCCGGCGCCGCTCGGCACGGCGCATTCGGACGCGGAGCCGGGGAGCCCGGTCCCGGCGGAGACGCCCGTTGACCGGTCGACCGACTCGAGACCGGTACCGGCCCTGGAAACCTTCGACACGGCATCGGGGTCGCCGGATCCCGAAGGCGCAAGCGCAACGCCGCCGGAGTCATCGGAACCGGCCGAGCTTGCATCGGCTCCCCCACCGGTACCGGTGGTGCCAGCGCAGCCCGACGTGGCGGCGCCGGCCGCGCCGGCGGATTTCGCGCCGCTGGTGGACCGGGGCAACCGTTTTCTGGAACTCAATGACGTGGCATCAGCACGGCTGTTCTTCCGCATGGCGGCCGAACGGGGCAGTGCCGAAGGAGCGTTGCGCATGGCCATGACGTTCGATCCGGCCATACCGGCGGCACGCCGCATCTACGGCACGCCGCCCAACCCCGAGGAGGCGATCCGCTGGTACGGGCAGGCACGGGCCTTGGGAAGCGTGGCTGTGGCGGAACGTCTCGCTGCGCTGCGGGCGTGGCTGGTCCAGGCCGCCGAAGCGGGCGATGCGCAGGCGGCGGCACTGCTCGACGAGCTTCCGTGACCGGCCGCCGTTCGGCCGTGATGGCGGGCCTGACCGGCGCCCGGGCCCGGTGCTTTTCTACCTGAATCCGTGTCGGTGGCGGCGTGCGGTCGGGTCAGGCGGACCGGGCCGGGGCAGGGGAGGCCGGCTCGGTCTGAACCAGCGGTAGCAGCACCCGCATGGTGGTGCCGGAGCCGGGGCTGGTGATGACCTCGACATCGCCGCCGAGTTCCCGCGCGTATTCCCGGCACTGATAGGCGCCGATGCCGAGCCCGCCGGTCTTGGTCGATCGGAAGGGCCTGAACAGCTGATCGCGGACGAAATCCGCGTCCATGCCGGGGCCGTCATCGCTGATCTCCACGATCGCCCGGTTACGCGAGGTGCCGAGCGACACCCGAACGCGACCGGCGTTGTCGTCGCACCGAGGCTGCTCGGCACTCGCCTCCAACGCATTGCGCAGCAGGTGCCCCAGCAGCGCCCGCAGCTTGTCTTCGTCGCCCGGGACGGCAAGACCATCCTGGCCGGGCTCCGCGCTGATGGTGACGCGCCCCTCTGACGTGCCGGTTGAAATGGCCTCGATCAGCGGTTTCAGAGCCAGCAGTTGGTGCTGACCGGCGGGCCGCACGGCCGGTTCGTCACGCAGTCGTTCGAGCAGGCGCTTGGAGCGGGCGACGGCCCCTTCGATGGCTTCGGCCAGATCCTCGCGAAAGCGGGGATTGTCGCCGTGCTTGCGGATATTGCTGGCGAACAGGGACAATTCGCTGACGATGTTCTTGATGTCATGGATGACGAACGCGGTGCGCCGATTGAAGCGTTCGAATTCCTGAGCCTCAACGAGGGCCTGCATGGCCCGGTGTTCCGCCAGGAAGCTGGCCGCGTGCAGACCGATCAGCTTGAGGAAGTCGAAGTCCTCCCAGTCCAGTTGTCGCGGGGTGCGCGGCCTCAGCAGCATGACCAAAGCCAGAAGCTCGCCACGGTGAGCCAGCGGGACCACGATCCAGGCGCGATCGAGGGCGCGTATCTGTTCGGGCACGGTCAAGCCGGAATACTTCTCGGGATGCGCGCGAACATCGTCCAGTTCCACGATCCAGCCGGTCCTCTCGAGGAAGCGGGTGAGTTGATCCGCATCGGATTCGCCGAGGCTGGTGGCGTTGACATATAGCGAGGCAGCGAGGGCGTAACGATCCTCATCGCGGTACCATAAGGCGCCCCCGGTACTGTCGACGATATCGGCAATGGCCTGGGTGATGCGGAGGGCGATCGGGGACCGGCTTTCGGTCTCAGACAGGGTGCGGGTGAATCGCAACCACTCGTCTCGGTAATCATACTTGTAGCGGAACAGGTGCTTCGCGACGGTGACACGGAGGAATGCCCGGGACGAGCCCGAGACCATGATCAGCAGCAGCGTAATCACGGCGCCGAACAGGAACACGGCCTGGACCACCGGCCCCCACGCACCGCCCAGGTGCGTGATGTAATAGGCGGCCACCGCCATCAGCGTCAGGTAGCCGCCGATCGCCGCCATCGCCGTGGAATAGAACGCGGTCTTGTGTGAGACGTGCAGCTGCTCATCCCACATCTGTCGCCGGATCGTGGCCACGAACAACAACGGGACCACCAGTGCGTAGATCGAGCCGCGGGCGGTGATCAGGGTCTTGTTCAGGGCCATGAACAGCAGGCCGTCCGCATACAGCACCAGATCGTAGGTGAGAACGCTGCCGAGCCCGATACAGAGGAATTTGAGGCTCCACCAGTCCTTGCTGGCCGTATTGCGCACCAGGTTTTCCAGCAGAATCGCGCTGGCGATGATGGTGAGAAGACGCAAGCCGATGAAGCTGCCGTGCCAAGCCCCGGCGATGCCGGTGGCGTACAGCGTGACCACCGTGATCGTCGCCACAAGAAGCAGGGCGCCAAGCCCCACCAGCATGGTGCGCCGCCGGCGATCAAACTCTTCGGAGACCGTCCATAACAGTGATCCCAGAAATGCGAGCCAGGCGAAGCCGCTGGCGGCTTCCAGTACGAAGGCGGCGACACGAGGCTCGCCCCAGCGCCAAGTGTCGTAAGAGACGGTGCCCAACCAGCCCGCGGTGAGCAGACAGGCCATGGCACAGAAGATCGGCGGGGCGGCTCGTTTGGCCCGCGCGACCAACAGCAGCCCGAGGGCGGCAAATGCCACCGCGCCGGCCGCATAGAGAGCGGCCTGCACGCCGAAGCCGCTGCTCACCGCGACGGCAACGTCAACCGCAGGTTCGTCCAAGCCATCGGCCACGCGGAGCCGGTCGGGATCATAGATCAGCATGCCTTGGCCCCTTGTCGGAGGGTCCACGCCGTGGGAGCAGGGATACGCAGATTGCCACTATCGCGCCGGTGCGGTTGCCGGCCAACCTGTATGTCCGAAGAGATGGCGGTGCCGCAGCAACAATCCCCGACCTGCTTTTCCGGGATCACGTCAGACATCTACTCTGCGCGTGCCGGTTCGGGGCGATGGCCGGAACGCCCCGGTACGGATGGCTGCAGGGCCCAGAGGGTGGCAGCGGCCAGAACCACCAAAAGCGGGTCGGTGATTTCCGGAGTCCGGCCGGGCAGCCAGATCTGAGCGATCTCCACCGCGCCCACCGCGCCCACCGCCAGCGAAGGCGCGACCATGCGTCCGAGACGAGCCTGCCAGAGCAGCAGGACCAGGCTTCCGTAGAGGAACGTCTTGTGGCAGGCGACCTGAGCATTGAGGTACATGGAGCCGCCGAGGAAACCCTGGAACGGCAGCCAGTGGAAGGCCTGCGGTGGGCCGCGCAGCGTGAACGGTGCGAGCCCGGATGCCACGATGACGGCAATCAGGATTACCGCAACCACGCCGGCCGGGTTCCGCAGCCGGCCGATGACGAGCCACCACACCACCACGGCGATGCCGGCACCGAGGACATTGTCGGCGCTGACGGCGTTGTTCACCATCAGCACTTCCAGACCGAAGGTCCCGAGGATCAGCAGCGCCAGGTAACGATCAAGGGCGCGGCCAGGGCTCGCCAGTCGCAGCAACTGCGCCACAACCAGCCACGCACAAATGTTACCGACGACGCCGAGCGTGGTGATTTCGGGTGACAGCAACAACGGTTTGACGCTGTCCTTAATGTTCTGGAAGCTGAGCGAGGGGACCAACGGGATCAGCCGGTAGACGAGCCAGACGCCGGTCAGGACCAGGGGGGCGAGCTGGAATCGGTGGCCGGCGACTGCGAGCCGGCGCACGCTGTCGCGCCACAGAACCGCGGCCGCGATGCCGCCGGCGACCCCGAGCATGTTCCAGGCGACGTCCTGCAGGTTGGGCACGCGCCCCGGGAGGTACAACTGGACCACCTGCAAGGCCGTTGCCAGGATGAAGCTGACGCCGCAGACGACGGCGAGCCAGCCCCACGCTATGGGGCGTGAGCGGTCGAGCAGGGCTCCGAAAAAGCCGAGGGGAGCGAACAGCAGGACGTTGCCGAGCGCGTTGCCGCGGCTGAAATAGGTCCAGGAGCCATGCACCAGTTCGGCCAGCGCATCACGGTCCAGCGGTCGATACTGGAAGTCGAAGGGATAGATGGAGCCGTACGTGACCAACGCCATGAAGCCGACCCAAAGGGCCATGAGCGGTGTAGAACTTGGCGCGGTCGTCGGACTGGGGCGCGATCGCGACGCGGGTGCCGGAGCCGGTTCGGGTGCAGGCGCCGATCGATAAGGCCCGGCGGAACCGGACGAACGCGGTGATGGCATATCAGATGGTTTCGAACGCCGGCGCTCCGATCCGTTTCGCTTCCCAGGCCAGTGCCGTTCGCACGATCACATCCAGGTCGTCATAGCGCGGGCGCCACGGGAAGATGGTGCGGATCCGGCCGGGATCCGAGACCAGGCGCATGGGGTCGCCCGGGCGGCGTGGTGCACGGCGAATGTCGAGAGACCGACCGCTCAGCCGCTGGACGACGTCGAGCACGTCCCGTACCGAAAAGCCCCGGCCGTAGCCGCAATTGAGGACGAGGTTGTCACCGCCACTGTTCAGGTGTTCCAAAGCCGAGACGTGGGCCGCGGCCAGGTCGGACACATGGATGTAGTCGCGAATGCAGGTGCCGTCGGCGGTTGGATAGTCGTCGCCGAACACTTCCAGGTAAGCGCGGATGCCGACGGCGGCCTCGCTCGCGACCTTGATCAGATGGGTCGCGCGTGGGGTCGACTGGCCGGTTCGGCCCGCCGGGTCGGCGCCGGCCACGTTGAAGTAGCGCAGCGCGACGTAGGACAGGCCATGGGCCGCGGCCACATCGCGCAGCATCCACTCGGTCATCAACTTGGAGCGGCCGTAGGGGTTGGTCGGTACGGTCGGTGCATCCTCGTTGACCGGGACCACGGCCGGTTCCCCGTAAACCGCCGCGGTCGAGGAAAACACGAACGAACGCACGCCGCAGCGGACACAGACCTCGAGCAGGTTACGGCTGGCCATGGTGTTGTTGCGGTAGTAGGCGAGGGGGTCCGTGACCGAGTCCGGCACCACGATGCTGCCGGCGAAATGGATGACGTGGTTCACGCCGTGGCTGCGGATGACCCGCTCCACGGTGGCCATGTCCGCGATATCGGCGACCACGAGCGGAACCTCGCCCGGAACGTTGTCACGCACCCCGGTGGAAAGATCGTCCACGATGACGACGTGATGGCCGGCATCGCGAAAAGCCAGGACGGTGTGGGAGCCGATGTAGCCGGCTCCGCCCGTAATCAAAATCCGTTCGTCGGCTTGCATTGCTGACATCTCCGCTCGACGTTCCTGTCGGATTGCCGGGTGCCGGCGGTGGCGACCGGCGGGGCCCGGGAGAGCCTGAAACCTTGCGGGAGACTACACCCAAGCTTAACGCGTAGGGTATAGCCTGTTTGTGTTAATGTTCCGGGAAGTGGTGGTGGTGCCGATGCTGGCCCTTGGTGGCGCGGTCACCGGTGACCGAACTCCAATTCAGGATGGCACGTCTCAGTATCAGCGGACCCTTCAATCGCGCTAACGCTATGGTGTCTCATGCGGTTAGAATGCCAGCAACGGTAGATCGACCGCCCCCTGCCGGGCCGGTGCGCTCGGCGGACCGGCATGCCGCCGGGGTCCCAGGAGCGAAGCTTTCGAAGCCGCCGCGGTTTGTGGACTTCCAGCATCGGACCGGCCGGCACCAGACAGGATGGTGATATCGTGTATCTAGAGTACTACGCTTTCGCCGACTTTCCGTTTCAACTGACGCCGGACCACGGCTTCTTCTTCGACAGCCGGCCCCATCGCAAGGCCATGGCGTACTTGACCTATGGTCTCAGCAAGAACGAAGGTTTCATCGTTATTACCGGAGAGATCGGGTCGGGCAAGACGACGCTGATCAACTATCTCATATCGACGATCGTTGCACACAATACAACCGTAGCTCACATTGTGAATACGCGCGTTCAGGCGGACGACCTGTTGCGCAAGGTGGCGTTAGCCTTCGGCATCGATGCTGAAAATGCCAGCAAGGCCCGGATTATTGATGAAATTGAAAAATTCCTTCTGGCCAATCAAAAGGCCGGGCAGCGTTCTCTGCTGATGGTGGATGAAGCGCAGCATTTGACCCCGGGGCTTCTTGAAGAACTCAGGATGCTGTCTAATATTCAGGTGGGTGGGCGTCCGTTGTTGCAAACATGTCTGTCCGGCCAGCCGGAGTTTCGCCGCACGCTGAGCCAGCCGCGCATGGAGCAGTTTCGCCAGCGAATCGTGGCTTCATACCATCTCGGGCCGATGGAAGCCGAAGACACACGCGGCTATATCGAGCATCGCCTGCGCCACGTGGGCTGGAACGGGGCTCCCGAGATCGCCGACGACGTGTTCGAGCAGATTTTTCAGGTGACCGGCGGTGTGCCCCGAAAGATCAACTTCCTGTGCGATCGCCTGTTCCTGTTCGGCTATCTCGAGGAGAAGCAGCGTTTTGACGTGGTGGATGTGCAGACGATTGTGTCCGAAATGGAGGAGGAGGCAGCCGGCTTCGACGTGACGGATGCGGCGGCGGATAGCGGGTCACCACCACCTGCCGCCGATCATGTCCGCCCGCACCGCTCCATGTCGCAGCGGGAACTGGACCTCGTGGCGCAGCACTTGGCGTTCGTGGAACAGCTTTTGGGCCCTGCCGCGGGCGGCCCACGCGAGCCCGAAGATGATGGCGAACCCACGGCGACGACCGAGGACGGCACCAGGGACGACGCCATGACGGACGAACGCGGTGGCCGCGTCCAGAACCTCAAAGACCATGTGGCCCAGCTCCGGAAACGGCTGGGGTAACGGCTGGGGTAGAGAGCGCAGCGGGATCGGGGCTGACGCCGCGAGGCGTCCCGTCCCGTCCCGATCATGGTCGGCGGCAGTCGGCCATGACGACGCTACCGCGCCTTGCCGATCCAAGGCGCCGGCAGGTCACCGTGCCCCTTGTGACCAGACCACTACGCGCATTGTCTGCAGGATGATGACGATATCGCGCATCACGCTGTAGTACTTGATGTAATAGAGGTCGAAAGCCAACTTCTCCTTGGCGTCCTCCACCGACGCGCCATAGCTGTAATTCAGCTGGGCCCAGCCGGTGATGCCGGGCTTGACTTCGTGACGCTCGTTGTAAAAAGGAATCTGCTGGGCGAGTTGTTCCACGAAGAACGCACGCTCCGGCCGCGGCCCGACGAAGCTCATGTCCCCTTTAAGGACATTGAACAACTGGGGAAGTTCGTCGATACGCGTTTTGCGCATGACCTGCCCCACGGTGGTCACGCGATCATCGTGCACGCGCGCCCACTGCGGCCGGCCATCCTTCTCCGCGTCCGGGCGCATGCTGCGGAATTTGATCAAGGTGAACGGCTTGCCCCTAAGCCCGACCCTTTCCTGAAGGTAGAAAGGGGACCCTCGGCCTTCCAGGCGGATCGCCAGCATCGTCGAGATCATCAAGGGCAGCGCCAGTAGAATCAGGCAGACACTGGCCACGATATCGAAGCCGCGCTTGATGGCTTCCTGCAGGCCGCGGCTGGGAAATCCCTGGGAAAACAGGAACCAGTCCGGTTGCAATGTATCCGGATCGACCCGGCCGGTCTCTTTCTCGATGAACATCTGATAGGTGCTGATGCGCACGCCGGCCAGCCGACATTCGACCAAGGCCTGCATGGGTAAAGTCCCGCGCCGGTCGGCCGGGGCGATGACGATTTCGTCAACTTCGTTTTGCTCAGAAAACAAGCGCAGAGAGTTGACGCTCGCAATGATACGGCCAGGGGATACCATGCGGACTTCACCCGGCAGCGGCATGAAGCCTACGCAGCAAAAACTCCGTTGACCTTTGCGTTGCTCCAGGGTTTCGATCCGGGCCGCCTTGTCACCGACGCCAACCACGAGCACGCGGCGGACGAACACCCGCCCCTGGAAGCCGTGGTCCAGAAGATATCGCGTCGCGAGAACAACAACGAGGGCCAAAGGCATCCCGACGGCAGCGGCACTTCGCCAGATTTGAACGCCGGGCACCAGATAATAGATCAAAGACAAGACCAGGAAGCCGCAGGCATAAGCCGCAATCGTCCGGGCAAAGACGTCCTTGAGTTCGGTGCAGCAGCGCCAGTCGTAGAGGCCAACGGCAAAGCGCATTGCCAGAAAGACCAGCGCGAACACGCTGGCCTGCACGGCCACTTGTGCGCTCCCTAACCCGGCGATGTACGCCGAACCATAGATGAGGAACATGGCGACCATCACGGCCGAAAAATCGGTGATGAAGTCGACAATTGCGACCAAGATCATTCTTGGCATGAGGTGATAGCGGAGCAACGCTTTCAACGGCGAAACCTCCTCGAACAAGGTATCGTCTGGTGAATCCAACCCCCCGGTCGCAGTGGCAGATACTCCTTAAGGCTGTGATTCGGCCCCACTCCCTGGGTTTGCGTTGACCGCCCGGTTCGACGTGCAACCCACATCGTTGGCATGGTCGATGCAGGTTGCAAGCGATTCAGATGAGCCTGCACGCGGCAACGACCACCCAAGCCACGACTACATGATGCCGTCACCGGCGCCGCGAGTCAACGCGCAAAGGTTGTAGGATGCGGTTCGGCCATGTCACAGCCTTCGAGCCACGGAGCACGCGACAAACAGACCGGTACAGCACTACAGGAGCCCAGACAGCAATGACAGGAATCCCCGGAGCTCCGGCGATCAGAACGGGAAAGTGCGCGACCGTCTCAGAAGCCAGCCTTCAGATAGGAATCCAGGACAAAAAATAGTCCGACATATGCTGCGGCAGAAAGTGAGAACAGGCAACCGACGGCCGCCCAGCCGCGCCAGGAATGGCGGTGGTTTTCGTCGCGGCTTTTGTTAGGTGAGACAATTTCGTTGGAGTGGGATTGACCGGATACAATAGCGCATTGTGAATTGCTGCCCATGATACGTCCCCAATCGGCATTCCGGACAAGGTTCTTATAGATTCTTCAATGCCCGAAGCCTTAACGTTGACAAAAATACCCTTCCGCGATTGAGAACAAAAGACTAACATGAGGGGCTGGCGTTCGAAACCCCCAAAGGGGGAGGTGTGAACACCCTTCGGCCACTTTTTTCTGCAGTGGTGGCGCACCGGGCGGGCCGGTGCTGGTGACCCGGGGCGCCCTGCCGGCCCGCCGCGTGGTCGGCGTGAGCCTACTCGGCGGCTTGCCGCTCGGTTTCCTGGTGCGGCAGGTCGCCGATGGGGCCGAGGGCCTCGGCATCGCGCTCGAACAGCGGGGCGCTCTGCATGTAGAGCGCCAGCAACCGGGCGAGGGATTCCAGGGAGTCCAGATGTGTGCGCTCGTATCCGTGCGAGGCATCGAGCGCAAAGCAGAGAAGGGCGGTGCGGATATCGTTGCCCGCCTCCAGGGCTGCTGCCGCGTCGCTTCGATAGTAGCGGAAGACATCCCGGCGGTAGGTGACGCCAAAGGTATCACACAGGCTGATGAGGCTGCGGGTGAGATGCCAGTCGAACGGGCCGCTGGAATCCTTCATGGCGATGGTGACGCCGTATTCGGAGGTGTTCTGGCCCGGCGCGATGGTTCCGTTGTCGATGGAGACCATCTCGGCCACGTCGCCGTGGAGCACATGGGAGGCGCCCACGCCGACCTCCTCGGAAATCGTAAACAGGAGGTGACAGTCCAGGGGCAGCCGGAGATCCTGCCGTTGTGCCGCCTGTGCCGCCGCGAGCATCGCCGCCACGCCGGCCTTGTCGTCCAGGTGGCGGGAGTTGACGAAGCCGTTGTCGAGAAACTCCGTGCCGGTATCGATGGCGATGGTGTCGCCGATGTTGACCCCGAGGGCCATGGCGTCCTCGGCCCGGTGCACCCGTTCGTCCAGACGCAATTCCAGGTTGGTCCAGCACACCGGCTGGGTGTCGATTTCCTCGTTGTAGGTGTGGCCGGAGGCTTTCAGGGGCAGAATGGTGCCGCGAAAGACGCGACTTCCGTCGGAGAAGACGGTGACCCGAGCGCCTTCGGCGAATCGGGCCGACCAGGTGCCGATGGGCACGACCTCCAGCCGACCGTTGGGGCGAAAGCCTTTGACCATGGCGCCCAGGGTGTCGAGATGCGAGACGACGGCGCGGTCGGGGCTGGCGCGGCTGCCGATCAGGTCGGCACGGATGGCGCCGCGGCGCGTCAGCTCGAATGGGATGCCAAGTTCGTCCAGCTTCTGGCAGACCAAAGCCACGGCGGCATCGGTCATGCCCGAGGGACTGGGGATGGCCAGCAGTTCCTGGAGCGTGGCGATCAGATAATCGCGGTCGATGGCGGGATCATGCATGCGTCGAGGTATCGATGCTCTCGGCAGGCGCCCGGGTGTTCGGAAACAGGAGATCAACGAACCGTTCCGCGGTGGGTTGCGGTTCGTGGTTGGCCAGCCCGGGGCGTTCGTTGGCCTCAATGATCACGTAATCGGGACCGCCCACATCCGCCACCAGGAAGTCGAAGCCGACGACGGGAATGTTCAGGACCCTGGCCCCTTTCACCGCCGCTTCGGCCAACGCCGGATGCAACCGGGGCGTCACGTCATGGATCGTACCCCCGGTATGCAGATTGGCGGTCTTGCGGACCGCCAGAGCCTGCCCGTCGGGCAGCACGGAATCCATGGCGAAGCCGGCATCGCGGATACAACGCTCGGTCTCCGCATCCGTCGGGATTTGGCTTTCGCCGCCGGTGGCTGCGGCGCGCCGACGGCTCTGCTTCTCGATCAGTTCGGCCACGGTGTGCCGGCCGTCGCCCTTGATCCGGGCCGGGCGGCGGACGGCGGCGGCCACCACCGCCGAATCGATCACGATGATCCGGAGATCGGCGCCGGTGCAGAATTCCTCGACGATGACCTGTTCGCACACCGCCCGCGCCTCTTTGACGGCCGCCTCCACCTCGGCGTCCGTGCGCAGGTCGACGAACACGCCGCGCCCCTGCTCACCTCGCGCGGGCTTCACCACCACGCGGCCGTGACGGGCCAGGAACGCTTGCATCTCGTCGGGATCGTCGGCCGGGATCTGATCGGGCACCCGGAGTTCCGCCCGGGCCAGCAGCCGCAGGGTCAACGCCTTGTCGTCGCATCGGCTCATGGCCACCGCGGTGGTCAGCTCGCTGAGCGATTCGCGGCAAGCGATGGCGCGCCCGCCCAATGTCAACGTGAACAGCCCGGCTTCAGCGTCCTCGATGTCCACATCGATGCCGCGGCGACGCGCCTCGTCGATGATGATCCGGGCGTAGATGTTGAGGCTGGCGTCCAGGGCCGGGCCGACGAACAGCTTCTCGTTGATCGGGTTTTTCTTTTTAAGGCAGTAAACCGGCACCTGCTGAAAGCCCAGCTTGCGGTAGAGCGCAATGGCCTGCTCGTTGTCGTGCATCACCGACAGGTCCATGAAGGCGCGGCCGCGCTTGCGGAAATGGTCGGCGAGGCTGAGCACCAGCGCCTCGCCGACGCCGGGCTTGCGGCTTTGCGGATCCACCGCCAGCGACCAGAGGCTGGATCCGTTGTCCGGATCCTTGAAGGCGGCGACGTGGTCCAGTCCCATCACCACGCCGGTGACTTCGCCATCTTCACTGTCCACCGCGACCAGAACATCGACGGCATCGAGTTCGGCGACCCGGCCACAGAAGCCGCGCACCGGCGGCACCATCTGGCGGGCGCGGTAGATGCGGTGGACACTGCGCTGGTCGGCCGCGGTGGCCATCCGGACGACGATGCCGGCCAAGTCGACCGATGCCACCGGCGGTGCCGTAAGGTCCAGCCGGAAGGTATGGGACGGGTCCAGAAACAGGGTCTGCGGCGCGAAGGACAGCACCACGTGCGGATCGCGCACATACATGGCGACGTCCCGGCAGCCTTCGGCCTCGGCCTTGAGTTCCTCGGCCAGTTGCTTCGGATCGGCAAACGTCTGGCCGAACAGAAGCCGTCCCCAGCCGCAGTCGACCACCACATTCCTGGCCATCATCGCCGCTGCGGCGCTTTTCGGCGGCTCCCCCCAATGCTTGAGGGATGCCATGCGGGTGTAATCCTCGGGTGGGGAGTCGCGATCGGAAGGACGGTTCATGGGAACGGTCTCGTTCATGGTCACAGTCCGTGGCTCTGCAGCCACATCTCCAGCAGCGCCACTTGCCACAATTTGGAGCCGCGCAACGGGGTGATGTGGCGTTCCGGTTCGGCGAACAGGCTGTCCAAGGCGTCGCGCTGGAACAGGCCGCGCGCCGTCGCGCGCTCACCGGTCAGGACATCGCGCACCAGGTCGAGATACGGCCCCTGAATATATTTGAGGGCGGGCACCGGAAAGTATCCCTTGGGCCGGTCGATCACGTCGGACGGAATGATCCTGCGGGCAACATCCTTGAGGATCCCCTTGCCGCCGTCGCGCACCTTGTGCTCCGGGGGAATGCGGGCGGCCAGTTCCACCAGTTCATGATCCAGGAACGGCACCCGCGCTTCCAGACCGAAGGCCATGGTCATGTTGTCGACCCGTTTCACCGGGTCGTCAACCAGCATGACCGTGCTGTCCAGTCGCAGCGCCTTGTCCACCGGCCGGTCCGCGCCGGGGCGCCCGAAGTGATCGACGACGAAGGCGAGGCTGGGGTTGCCGTCCAGGTATGCCGGCCCGACGGTGCGGGCGTATTCGTCCTGGTCGCGATCAAAAAATACCCGGGCGTAGTCGGCCACCGGATCGTTGCTGTTCATCAGCGGCGGATACCAGTGATAGCCGGCGAAGATCTCGTCCGCCCCCTGACCGCTCTGCACCACCTTGACGTGCCGGGCGACCTCCTGCGAGAGCAGGAAAAACCCGACGTTGTCGTAACTCACCATCGGTTCCGACATGGCGTTGATGGTGCGGGGCAGGGTATCCAGCAGCCGCTCCGACGGGATGAAGATCTGATGGTGGTCGGTGCCGTAGTGGCGGGCGATGAGATCGGAATAGTGAAACTCGTCCCCTTTCTCGCCGCCCGCGGCCTCGAACCCGATGGAGAAGGTCTGCAGGCCGTGCTGTCCCGCATCCGACAGCAGACCCACGATCAGGCTCGAATCCAGCCCGCCGGAGAGCAGGACACCCACGGGAACGTCGGCCACGAGCCGGCGTTCCACCGCCTTGTGCAGCGCCGCCAGCACCTGCTCCCGCCAGGCGTCGGCCGAGGTTTCGGCATCTTCGGCGCGACGATCGAAGGAGAGCGTCCAGTAGACGTGATCGGTGCGACGACCATCGGCCTCGAACGTCGCGAGCGTGGCCGGCGGCAGTTTCTGAATGCCCTTGAGGATGGTGAACGGGGGCGGCACCACCGCGTGAAAGGTCATGTAATGGTGCAGCCCCACCGGGTCGACCGCCGTGTCCACGTCGCCGGCGGCCAGCAATGCCGGCAGGGTGGAGGCGAAGCGGAGGCGGCGGCGGCGATGATCTTCCACCAGATACAGCGGCTTGATTCCGAGCCGGTCACGCCCCAGCACCAGCCGGCCCGACTCCCGTTCCAAGATGGCGAACGCGAACATGCCATGGAAACGCGTCGGCGCCTCCAGCCCCCAGGCGTGGTACGCCTTGAGAACGACCTCGGTATCGCCGTCGGAAAAGAACCGGTAGCCTTTGGTTTCCAGCTCCCCGCGCAGTTCCTTGTAATTGTAGATGCAGCCGTTGAAGACCAGGCTGAGCCCCAGTTCGGGGTCCACCATCGGCTGCTGCGCCCGGTCGCTCAAGTCGATGATCTTGAGCCGGCGGTGGCCCAGGCCGGCGCGCCCCTGGAGCACCACCCCATGGCCGTCGGGACCGCGCGGCGCCAAGCGTTCCGTCATTGCCTGCACCGCGAATGCAGACGCAGGACTGCCGTCGAATGTGATCTCGCCGTTGATACCGCACATTTGTCTTGCAGGCTCCGTGATCGCCACGGCAAGCTGCCGGCGCTGCTTGACCGCTCCGGACGTCGGGGCCACCGGCCGGGCCCCTTGCCCCGCCAACGCTGAGATGTATATGCACGCCCCGGATGACGCGAGCCGTTGTAGACCAATCGCCGACCGATCGCAAACCTTGCCGGCCGATTGGGGGCTGACATGCGCCTGACGCTTGGCAACCGCCCGCCGATTGCGGTACGGCCTTAACCGCATCGCCACCGGGGGCGACACTTCAATCCTTCCCCGCACCTGATATTGCCACGGAGCCTTGAAAACCAATGAGCCTAGCTGTTTCGACCGAACGCCGGATGCTGGCGGAGAATGAGTTCGACATGGTGGCCCGCACCCACTACCCGGAGATTTCCGCACTGAGTCGGGAGGAGTTGGTGGAAACGGCGCG
Source organism: Rhodospirillales bacterium (assembly GCA_007695045.1). Taxonomy (GTDB): domain Bacteria; phylum Pseudomonadota; class Alphaproteobacteria; order Rhodospirillales; family Defluviicoccaceae; genus REEP01. The sequence continues at coordinate 17,027 of REEP01000071.1, forward strand.
CGTGCTTCGCGCCTACCGCGACAAGGCCCGGGATACCGCCCGCCAGCAGCGCCGGGAGATGCGCGGCAAGGCCTCGGCGCGCGGGGCCACGCCGGCGCGGGACAACACCGGCACCACGATCAAGAAGCAGATTTTCGCCCAGGCGCTGAAGCGGGTGAACCGGGAACTGGCGCGCTTCCAGCAGGCCGAACGCCAGGAAAGCCAAGCGGACATCGCCCGCCGGGCGCTGGCCCTGAAGCGGGCCAACCGGGCCCGTCATCACCCCGGCGCCGGCCGCAGTGGGGATGCCGGCATGCGGTCCGTCCCGAACGAGAAGCGGACGGTGCAGGTGGACCCGCGCGAGGTGGGCCGGGTCTCGCAGTTCGTGAAGCAGGGGCAGGCCCGACGCGACGGCGGCTAAGCCGGGTAGAGGTCGTCGCGCCGTTCAGCACTCCGCCTCGGCTTCATCTTCCAGCACGCGCGGCAATGGATCGATCGGCCGGTTGGCGTCGTCCACGAACACGAGGCGCGGTTGCCATGCGACCGCGTCCGCCGGCGCCATGCTGACGTAGGCGGCGACGATGACGAGATCGCCTTCACCGGCAAGGTGCGCTGCCGCTCCGTTGATCTGCACACAGCCGGAGCCGCGCTCGCCCTCGATCACGTAGGTTTCGAAGCGGTGGCCGTTGGTGATGTTGTAGACCTGGACCTGTTGGTGGGGCAGCAGGCCGGCCAGGTCCATCAGGCGGCGGTCGATGGTGATGCTGCCGTGATAGTGGAGGCTGGCGGCCGTCACCGTCGCCCGATGGATTTTCGAATAGAGGATGGGAACCAGCATCATGCCACTCGTGTCGTTGACGCCGATCGCGGTTCGCGACCGCAGCAAACATAGGGTTGAGCCGTGGCTTCTGTCCAGCGAAGGCAGGCCGAAAGGGCGGAAGAGATGACCGTTCCGGGCGTTCCCGGCCAACAGGTGGCGGCACGGGTGCCGGCGGCTGACGGGGGCGCCGCCGTGACTTATCTTCTCTACCTGCCGGCGGCGTACCGACCCGCGCCCGCGCCGGCATGGCCGCTGATGGTGTTCCTGCACGGCGCCGGCGAACGCGGGTCTGACCTGAGCCTGGTGGCCCGTCACGGGCCGCCGAAGCGGGTAGGCGACCGAGCCGATTTCCCGTTCGTGCTGGCCGCACCACAATGCCCGGCGGGGGCGGTGTGGGATCCGGGACGGGTGCTGGCCGTAACCGACCATGTGCGCCGCGCGCTTAATGTGGACCCTGAGCGGATCGTGCTCACCGGGCTCAGTCTCGGCGGGCATGGCGTCTGGGCGACGGCGGCGGCCCGTCCCGACGGCTTCGCCGCCCTGATGCCGGTTTGCGGCTGCGGCGATCCGGCAACGGCGCCGTCGCTCCGACACCTGCCGGTGTGGCTGTTCCACGGCGCGGACGACGAGGTGGTGCCGGTCAGCGGCTCCGTGCGGATGGCGGAAGCCCTGGAGGCGGCGGGGGGACGGGTGCGGCTCACGGTGTTTCCGGGCATCGGCCATGACAGCTGGACCCGGGTTTACGCCATGCCGGAGGTGTACGACTGGCTGCTGGCGCAGCGGCGGCTTGACGATTCGGGCGGTTCGGCAGGCTGAGGACGACGCCACACGAGCGGCTGGTGCTGCCGGTGAGGATTGAACTCACGACCTCTCCCTTCATCCCGCCACTGCTTTCACAGCCCCCCGACCGGCCGCCCCGGGGGTTTGCGGGCTGGACCATCCCTTCACCATGAGCCGGTACCCGGCCTTCAGGTGCCGCCCGTCTGGCCTCTACACCGTCCCGCCGCCCCTCCCTGGATTGGACAGGGCTTGCCGCGGGCTTGGCTCGGGATCGCCATCGTCGCGAAGACGGAAGGGTTCCCCGAATTTGGGCGGTGCGCATCCGGCGGTTTCCCGCCGGAGGGGCAACTCTACCAAGGGAGTGCTCTACCACTGAGCTACGGCAGCATCCGGCGACGGCGGTACCTGCGCCGCCGTTTCTCCGAATGGCCCGGACCATGCCACAGCCCGGCGGCGGCTGGCAAGCACGGCTGTGGCCGACGGCGGCCGACGCGTTCGACCGGGCAGCGACACCGGGCGCACGACCCGCTGAACCGAAGCGGTTCCGGGTCGCCGCGGTTGCGACCCGGAACAGTCGTGCCCTTGGGCTCGTCCGGGGATTTCTTCTCGAAAACGTCACTTTTCCCCGGCGCTGGTCTTCCGCTACCGAACCCGTAACAAGCGAATCGCGCCCGCGGCGGGATCGGGGCAGGGGGCTTCGTGCGCAGACCCGGGCGAAACAGGGAAGGGATAGGGACAATGAGAACGACAACGTGGACACTGGCGCTGTCGACCACGGCGCTGATCGCCCTGGCGTATGCCGGGGCAAGCCCGGCACATGCCGCGTGCACGGAGACCACGGACGGCGACGGCAACCCGGTGATCACCTGCTCCGGTACGGATGCCGAGGCCATTGCGGATGCTCGCGACAATCTGAGTGTGATCATCGAGGACGGCGCGGAACTGATCCGGGAGAGCGGTCGGCCGCTGCAACTGGACGGCGACGGCCAATCGGTGAACAACTTGGGCCGTATCGAGAGCGGCGATGACGACGCCATCCGCAGCGATGGCACCAACCTGATCGTGGACAACAGCGGCGTCATCAGCGGTGGCGACCGCGGCATCCGGCTTCGCAACGGTGACGGCACGTTCACGTTGATCAATCAGGAGGACGGCGAGATCTTCGCCCGTCGCCAGGCCGTCCGCGCCGACAACGAGGCACAGTTGCCCGGTGTCTCCGTGGTCAACTTTGGCCTGATCGAGAGCTTCGACGGGCGCGCGATCCAGTCGCGCGGGCCCGGTACCGTGGTCTTCAACTTTGGCACGCTGCTGGGCGGCGAGGAGGTGATCGAGGGCCGCCAGGACTTCTTCCTGGAGAACCACGGGATCATCGCCATCCGCGGCCTGAGCTGGGACGGGACCACATCCACCTGGACCGATGACGGCGCCGTGGCGGACGAGGACGGCGTTCAGTTCTCCAGCGGTGTCGTGTTGAACTCGGGCGTGATCCTCTCGACCGATGACGGCATCGACATCGACGAGGGCTTCATCCACAATTTCGCCGGCGGCGTCATCGTCTCCGCCGCGCCGGACAGCATCCGCGGCAGCAGCGCCGTGGACGTGGATGAGTTGTTCCAGTTCAGCGACCCGAACGAGCCCGAACGGCGCCCGGGGCCGCTCCTGATCATCAACGAGGGATACATGGAGGGGCCGCGTGCCATCGGCACCGACCTCGACGCGGACTCCCCGATCGACATCGTAAACACCGGCACCCTGATCGGCCGCGGCGGTGATGAGATGGGCCCGATCGCCATCGACCTTGCCCCCAACCAGGGAGACACCACCATCTCTCTCTCCGGCGGCAGCATCGTCGAGGGCGACATCCTGTTCGGCGGCGCCAGCGAGAACACCCTGTTTCTGGGGACGTTCGATGCCGGCGCCCGGTTCGACGGCGTGGTGCGCGCCCGGGATGCGGACCCCGACCGGGCGGCCGCGCGGGCGGCACTGCTCGACGATCTTGGTGAGGTGGGCGTCCTGAGCACCACCAGCACCACCAGCACCGGCTTCGACGTGGTGTTCGAGGACAATGTCGAGATCGGCGACTTCCTGGCCTACCTCCTGGTGGACAACCTCTTCCGGCTGCACATGAAGGCGGGCGATGAGGATATCATTCGCTTCCGCTTCCTCAACCCGACCAGCTTCGCCTTCGATGGTGACATGTTCGGCCCCGACGAGTTCGCCGGGTTCCTTGGCGCCAACGGGGTGGCCGTGGTGCCGGTGCCGGGGGCGCTGCCGCTGATGCTCACGGCGCTGGGCGGCCTCGCGCTGCTGCGTCGTCGGAAGGCGTAATCGCTGCGACCCCGTCGGTGTCCGGCGGGTCGCATCAGTTGGCGGATGGAGCGGGCGTGCCGGGTTTCGGCGCGCCCGTCTTCATCTCCAGCCCGCAAGCCGGGCCTTGCGCCGGCACGGGTCGGCCCGTGGCGGTGTGTGGTTGTCGCATCGCGCTTGCCGCGCCGACGCGTTGCGGCCCGCGGTCCGGCGCATGATCGAGGACAACCAAGGCGTTTACGGCATCCGCAATGTCGGACGTCCAAGTTCGCGCATTCGTCGGTTGAAGGCGGCGCCCGCGCCGGCGTGCTGAGGCGGGGGAGAAGCACGGCTCGCACGGTCACAGGGAACCAAGGGCGCCCCTCGATCATTCTCGCTACCAAAGGAAGCGGGAGCGGCGATGAGCGCGTGGTCACTGATCTACGACGGGTACGAACCCCGGCAACAGGGTTTGCGCGAGACGTTGTGCGCCCTGGGCAATGGCTATTTCGTCAGCCGCGGCGCTGCGCCCGATGCCGTCGATGACGATATCCACTATCCGGGCACGTACCTGGCGGGCGGCTACAACCGGCTTTCCACGCGCGTTGACGACGTCGACGTGGAAAACGAGGACCTCGTCAACCTGCCCAACTGGTTGCCTTTGGTCCTGAGGATCGACGGCGGGCACTGGCTGCGGCCGGGCACCGTGGACTATCTCGACTACCGCCAGGAACTCGACCTGAGGCGCGGAGTCCTGCTGCGAACCTTGCGGTTCCGGGACGGACAGGACCGGGTGACCCGCTGGACCGAACGGCGCTTCGTCAGCATGCGGGACCAGCATGTCGCCGGCCTCGACGTGACGGTCACCGCCGAAAACTGGTCCGGTGTGCTGACCGTGCACACGGGGCTCGACGGCAGCGTGATCAACAATGGCGTCGCCCGCTACCGTGACCTTGCCAGCCGCCACCTCGAGACGCTCGGAACGGAACAGCCGGCGGACGACGTCATTCTGATCCGCAGCCGCTTTGTTCAGGCCCGCCTTGAAGTCGCCGTTGCTGCCCGAACCCGGCTTTACACCGATGGCGACGGCTCGTGCGGCCCGCGCCAGATCGAGCGCCGAACCGAACACCCGGAAGATCGCGTGATTCAGGAAATCGATCTCGAACTCGGCCGCCGCGAGACGGTGCGGGTCGAGAAGATTGCTGCGGTGTACACGTCGTCGGATATGGCCGCGTCGGAGGCCGGGCTGGAAGCGGTGGAACAGGTGATGCGCGCATCCCGCTTCAACCGGTTGCTGGCGCTGCATACCCGGGCTTGGGAACGGCTTTGGGCCGATTGCGATATCGAGATCGCCGTGAAGCACCAGGACTCCACGGCGATGAAGCTCCGGCTGCACATCTTTCACCTGCTGCAGACGGCCTCATTGCACAGCGTCAACCTGGATGCGGGAATACCGCCCCGTTGCTGGCACGGGGAAGCCTATCGCGGCCACATCATGTGGGATGAGATGTTCATCTTCCCGTTTCTCGGTCTGCATCTCCCTGCGGTGGCGCGGGCGCTGCTGCGCTATCGCGACCGCCGCCTGCCGACAGCGCGGCGGCTGGCGGCGGAGGCCGGCTTTCATGGGGCGATGTTCCCATGGCAGAGCGGTAGTAACGGTCGCGAGGAAAGCCAGAAAATCCATCTCAATCCCATGTCGGGAAGATGGATCCCGGATAATACCTATCGCCAGCGCCATATCGGGGCGGCGATCGCGTGGAACGTTTGGCAGTATTACCAGATCACCGATGACCGTGAGTACATCTATCATCACGGCGCTGAATTGATCCTCGAGATCAGCCGGTTCTGGGCCAGCATCGCCACCTACAATGCCGACATGGGCCGCTACGAAATCAAAGGCGTGATGGGGCCAGACGAGTTCCACACCGCCTACCCCGGGGCCGATCCGGCCAAGGAAGGCGGCGTGAACAACAATGCCTATACCAACGTGATCGTTGCCTGGGTTCTGGCGCGTGCGCTGGACGTGCTGAGCATCCTGCCCCAGGACCGCCGGGAGAGCCTGTGCGAAGACCTCGGCATCGACGAAAGAGAGATCGACCGCTGGGACGACATCAGCCGCGGATTGCGGGTGCCGTTCCATGATGACGGGATCATCAGCCAGTTCGATGGGTATGAGAACCTAAAAGAATTCGACTGGGAGAGTTATAAGGAAAAATACGGCGATCTGCACCGGCTGGACCGTATCCTGGAGCGGGAAAACGATCACCCGAAGAACTATAAGATCTCCAAGCAAGCCGATGTCTTGATGCTGTTTTATCTCTTTTCGTCGGACGAACTGGAATTGATTTTTGAGCGCCTGGGTTACGCGTTCGATCATGATCTGATTCCGCGGAATGTCGACTACTACATGCACCGGACATCTCATGGCTCAACGTTGAGCTGGCTCGTGCACGCCTGGGTGCTCGCTCGCGCCGACCGTTCGCGCGCCTGGCAACTGTTCTGTTGCGCCCTGGACAGCGATTTTGCCGACATCCAGGGCGGCACGACACCGGAGGGCATCCATCTCGGGGCCATGGCCGGAACCGTCGATATCCTGCAGCGCTGCTTCACGGGGATCGAGACCCGAGGCGGCGTTCTGCACATAGACCCGTACCTGCCGCTCGAACTGGACGGGCTCGAGACCACCATCCGCTACCGCAACCACACGCTGCATCTCACGGTCAACCATGAGCGGCTCGAGATTGAGAGCCGTCCGGCCACCGCGTTCCCCATCACCATCGCCTACCGCGGCCATTTTCGCGATCTGACACCGGGGCAGGCATGCGCCTTCCGGCTCATCAAGTCGTGTGCCGCAACGCGCGATCGTGCCGAGGATCGGGGCCGGGATGTGGAGCAGCTCACTGAAGCGAGGGGATGAAGCAATGACGGAGACTTCGGCACTCATCCGCTGGTTTTCCGACCTCGGTCGGTCGGATGGCGACGTCGTTGGCGGCAAGAACGCGTCGCTCGGCGAAATGATCAGTACCATGCAGGCGGCCGGCATCCGTGTTCCCGGCGGCTTCGCGACCACCTCGGACGCCTATCGGCTTTTTATTGCGGAGAACGATCTCAAGACGGCGATCGCCGACGAACTCGCAGGCCTGGCCCCCGATCGCGGCAACCTGGCGAGCGTCGGTAAGGCGATCCGCACGATGATGGTGGAGGCGGAACTGCCGCCGACACTGGCCACCGCCATCAAGGACGCCTATCGCCGCATGGGCGAGGAAAGCGGGCGCCAGGATATCAGCGTCGCCACCCGCAGCAGCGCTACGGCCGAAGACCTGCCGGAGGCGAGTTTCGCCGGCCAGCTCGAAACCTTCCTCAACGTCCGGGGCGAGGAGGCTTTGCTGCAGTCCTGCAAGGGCTGCTTCGCATCCTTGTTCACCGATCGCGCCATCAGCTACCGGGAAGAGCGCGGCTTCGAGCACATGAAGGTTGCCGTCTCCGTGGGCGTGCAGCAGATGGTGCGCGCCGACAAGGCCGGGTCGGGCGTCATGTTCTCGATCGATACCGAGACGGGCTTTCCGCACATCGTCCTGATCAACGCGGCCTGGGGGCTGGGCGAGACGGTTGTCCAGGGTACCGTCGATCCGGATGAATACCACGTCTTCAAGCCGCTGCTGAAAGACGCCGGGATAAAGCCGATCATCGAGAAATCCCTGGGCGGCAAGAAGCGCAAGATGGTCTTCGGGGGTGACGGCGACGCGGACAGCACCCGTGTGGTCGACACCAGCCGGGAGGAACAGGTCGCGTACGTCCTGAGTGACGAGGAGATCCTGGAACTCGGCCGTTGGGCCGTGGCGGTGGAAGCCCACTATGGCCAGCCGATGGACATGGAGTGGGCCAAGGACGGCGAGACCGGCGAGCTGTTCATGGTGCAAGCCCGACCCGAGACGGTCCAGTCACGGAAGGCGCTCTCCACCTTGAAGTCCTACCGGTTGATCGAGACGGGCCCGAAGGTCGTGTCCGGCCTCGCCATCGGCAGTTCGGTCGCCGCGGGCACGGTGTGTCAGCTGGACAGCGCCGATGAGATCGAGCGCTTCCGGGAGGGCGGGGTTCTGGTCACAGGCATGACCGATCCCGACTGGGTCCCGATCATGAAGAAAGCCTCGGCCATCGTGACCGACCACGGCGGGCGTACCAGTCACGCCGCGATTGTCAGCCGCGAGCTCGGCATCACCGCCATCGTCGGGGCGGGCAACGCCCGGGAGAAGCTGAGCGACGGCATGGACGTCACGGTGTCCTGTGCCGAGGGCGACGAGGGCTTTGTCTATGAGGGTATCGGGTCGTTCGAGGAACGCGAGATCAGTCTGGACGATATTCCCCGCACCCGCACCGAGGTGATGGTAAACTTGGCGAACCCGTCTGCGGCCTATCGCTGGTGGAAGCTGCCGGCGGATGGCGTCGGTCTCGCCCGCATGGAATTCATCATCGGCAACCTGATCAAGGTGCATCCGCTGGCTTTGCTTCATCTGGACAAGGTCCAGGACTCGGAAGCCCGGCAACGGATCGACGTGCTGACCCGCGGCTACGAGGACAAGGCCGAATATTTCGTCGACCTGATGGGGCGCGGCATGGCGCGGATCGCTGCCGCCTATCACCCGCACCCCGTCATCGTGCGGATGAGCGATTTCAAGACGAACGAATATGCCCGCCTGATCGGTGGTCAGGCATTCGAACCGGCCGAGGAGAACCCGATGCTGGGCTGGCGCGGCGCCAGCCGGTACTACGGCGAAGGGTATCGGGACGGGTTCGCTCTGGAATGTCGCGCCGTACGCAAGGCGCGCGAGGAACTGGGGCTGAGCAACATCGTCGTCATGATCCCGTTCTGCCGGTCGCCGGACGAAGCCGACCGTGTGCTGGAAGCGATGGCGGAAAACGGGCTGATACGGGGCAACCGGGGCCTTGCCGTGTTCGTGATGATCGAGATTCCGGCCAACGTCATCCTGGCCCGGCAGTTTGCCGAACGGTTCGACGGCTTTTCCATCGGGTCCAATGATTTGACCCAGCTCGTTCTGGGCGTCGACCGCGACAACGAGGTCCTGCGCCACCTGTTTGACGAGCGCAACGAAGCGGTTACCACCGCCATCGCCGATCTGCTGGCCAAGGCCAAGCAGAGCAAGACCAAAACCGGAATCTGCGGCCAGGCCCCCAGCGACCATCCGGACTTCGCGGAGTTTCTCGTGGCCCACGGGATCGATTCGATTTCCGTTACGCCGGACACGTTCCTCGAGGTGAAGCAGCACGTGGCCCGTGCCGAACAGAAACGGGAATCGGACCGGCCAGGGAGCGAGAACCTACGCGCCCAGGGGTGACTCGAACCTTGCGGTGACCAAGCGACTCCTGGTCACACCCGCAGGCAGGGTCCCGTCAGCGCGCGGCAGAAGGGGCCGCGCGGCGCCGGTCGACCGGTGGCGGTCAAGCGCCAGGCGCCTCTCGTCTCCCTCACCGATGGCGCGGGTCAATGGGGTGCCGGGCGGGCGCCGGGGGGGCGGTGGCAGGGCAACGATCGCCCTTGCCACCATGAGTCGCGCAGGAAAGCCTTGGTGGTGCTACTGCCGCGGAGCACCGGTCGGCTGCGAGATGCCGTACAGGGCGGCCGCGGCCGCACGCAGTCCCTCGTCGCCATTAGCAGCGAGGTCCGCCAACGCGACGATGCCGACGAGCTTCTTGTCGTGGTCCAGCACCGGCAGCCGGTGGACTTGATGCTCTGCCATCAGTTCGCCGGCCCGCTCCAGGGATTCATCGTCGAAACAGTAATAGATCCCTTCCGACATCGCTTGGCGCACTGCCATGTTCTCGGCCGGCCCGTCGCCAGCGACCGCCCGCACGACAATGTCGCGATCGGTGACCATGCCGATCAGCTTGCCGGCCTCTCCGACGGGCAAGGCGCCCACGTTGTCGTCCCGCATCTTAATGGCGGCATCGCGGGTTTTCATATTGGGATCCGCCAGATCCACGCCTCGTGTCATCACGTCCTTGACTTGCATGAGAACCTCCTCGATCCGCTTCGCTGAGCTTCCGTGACGTGAACACCGGCAAGGCCGCAGCCGTTCCTTATTCCGGTTTCGTCGGCGGGCGGTGCGGTCAAACCTGGCGTCATTCAGGACACCCGCAACCCGTCCACCATGCCGGGAGCGAATCAAGTGGGCCTTGCAAGGCCAAGCAGCGGCGAGTTGGGGAACGAGATTACCGACACGCCGGTACGAACGTCGCGGAAAGCGTGCGGTCCCTCTGGCTAAAAGCCGAGGAGATCAAGCCGTTGATGACGATGGGGCGGATATCGACGGTCAAGAAGCCAGCCCTGATGATCATTGTGTTTTTATCTTGATTTTGCGGTTGGACGATATCAATCGCATGTGGGAGTTACTGGAGCAGGTGACCACAGGGAACCGGCCATGTGGATCTTGAGGACAGGATGGCTCGTTCATCAAGTGCGCACACGCAGCGCGTATAGGGATCTGTGCGGCGTCGCTGTTGTTCTCTTTGGCATTGTGCTGGGTCTCGGCGGCTGTGCCTCGAAAGCGCCGGCCGTGGGCCCGCAGGGCGCGGTGGTTCGCGTGCCGATGGAATGCGTGCCGTTCGCTCGCGCCGTGTCCGAGGTTGAAATCAGGGGCAATGCCGCCGACTGGTGGCGTCTGGCCGAAGGGCGCTACCAGCGTTCGGCCCAGCCCCAAGTCGGCGGCGTTCTGGTTTTCCGTCGCACCGCGCGGCTTCCCCACGGTCATGTGTCCGTGGTCTCCCAGATCCTGTCCGACCGCCACATCCTGGTGACCCACGCCAACTGGGTGCGCCATCAGGTCAGCCAGGATGCACCGGTGATCGATGTCTCCGCCGCCAACGACTGGTCCGAGGTCCGGGTGTGGTGGCCGCCGTCCAACCAGATGGGCCGCACCGTGTTCCCCACCTATGGCTTCATCACGACCACGGCAGCGCCCGATGCCGACCGGATCGCGGCGAACACCCGCCACCTGATCCAGGCCGTGGTTCGCAACTGAACCTGCGGGCGGCTGAGGCAGTCGGACACTGGCGTTGGCCGGCACGCCGGTGCACATACGCCGGATGCGCACTGCACGCCTCGCCGCCGGCCGCATCTCCACTTGGTTCCAGGGTCTGCCGGCCACGGTGCGGGGGGCGGCCTACATGACCGGCGGCGCGTTCGCCTTCACCGTGATGATGGTGCTGGTCCGCCATGTTTCCGCCAGCATCCACCCGTTCGAGGCGGCATTCTTCCGCAACCTGTTCGGCCTGCTGCCGTTTCTGCCGTGGCTGATGCGCGTCCGGAGCCTCGCCTTCCGGACCCGGCGGTTCGGCCTGCACGCCGTGCGAGCCGGGTTCGGCCTCACGGCCATGCTGCTGTTCTTCCTGGCGCTCAGCCTGGTTCCGTTGGCGGAGGCGACCGCTCTCACGTTCGCGACACCGTTGTTCGCCACCGCCGGTGCGGCCCTGGTGCTGAAGGAGCGGGTAGGGGTGCGCCGCTGGTCGGCGACCCTGGCGGGCTTCGCCGGTGTCCTGGTGATCCTCCGGCCGGGCGCCGAGGTGGTGTCCACCGGCGCGCTTGCCGCCCTGGGTGCCGCGGTGTTCATGGCGCTCGCGGTACTGTGCATCAAGGCGTTGTCGCGGACCGAGTCGCCGGCCAGCATCGTGCTGTTCTTCGGTGTGCTGGTGACGCCGCTGTCGCTGGTGCCGGCGCTGCTGGTGTGGACGACGCCGAGTCCCGCGATACTCGGCTGGTGCGTCCTGATGGGGCTCGCCGCCACCGCCGGCCAGATCATGATCACCCGAGCGTTCGCCAGCGCCGATGCTTCCGCTGTGTTGCCGTTCGATTTCTCCCGTCTGGTGTTCGTCTCGGTCCTCGGGATGGTGTTGTTCGCCGAGATGCCGGATGTCTGGACCTACCTCGGCGCCGCGGTGATCATCGGTGCCACCGTCTACATCGCCCGGCGCGAGGCGCGCCTCGGCCGCCGCGCCACGCCGGTCGCCTTGCCGCCGCCGCACCAGCCACCGCTGTGAATGGTTGAACAGGGTGGCCGCCGGTCCGCCTCGCATCACCGGTGGATTGCGTTATGATACCTTGCGTCGTCAGGCCGTTCTCATTCCCCAACGAATGCGCTCCCGAGCCAGCCAGAGGTCCCCCCAGCCAGAGGTCCCCCATGCCCGATCTTGTTATCCGATTCCAGAAACCCGAGGACTGGTCCGAGCCGGTGCGGCTGCATTACTGGGATGCAGAGCCGGGCGGCGGCGGTTCCCAGTGGCCGGGCGTGACGATGACCGCGGAAGGGAGTGGCTGGTACAGCCACACCTTGCCCGGCGCCCGTTCGGTGCGCCTCGTGTTCAACGATGGCGCCGGCCGTCAGACCGGCGATCTGCACCGCCGGGGCAGCGGATGGTTCGACGGCGAGCGCTGGCATGACAGCCGGCCCGAGCCGGGGGCGGCACCGCCCGCTCGGCCCGCACAAGGCCGAGTCAAGGCATCAAAACCACAGCCTCGCAAGCCACAGCCCAAGCTTACCGGCAAGGACTTCCGGGAGGAGACGATCTACTTCCTGCTCACCACCCGGTTCTACGATGGCGACCCTTCCAACAACTTCTTCTGCCGCGACCGCATCCGCTTCGATCCCGCCACCGGGGAGGCGATCGACCCCCACTGGCGGGGCGACTTCAAGGGGCTGATCCAGCGCCTGGACTACATCCGCGACCTCGGCTTCACCGCCATCTGGATCACACCGCCGATCGAGAATCGCAGCGGCCTGGATTACCACGGCTACCACGGCTACGACTGGACCCGCATCGATC
>REEP01000069.1 GCA_007695045.1 Rhodospirillales bacterium
AGACCGCCGTCCGCCAGGCCGAGAGCCTCAATCGCCAGGTTGACGAGTGGCGGTCATGCCAAGACGCCGCACCCCGCAACCTGTGTACGCTGCCTTGGCTTATAAGATTGTTTCGAGTGGATGAGCGTTTTACCTTGCTCAAGCCCAAAACTAAGCGTGGATACGAATATGCGTTTCGCAAGATCGAAGCTTGGTCGGAGCAGATCGGGCATCCGCAACTGCAATATATTGAGAGGAAGGCTGTACGCGAGTTCTATCGCTCCCTCACGAGTAAGCTGCCAACCGCAAACTCGGTCATCCGGGTCCTAAGGCTACTGCTACGATATGCCGTCGACGAAGGATATATACTACACAATCCAGCGGCTAAGCTAAGAATGGTTGCGACGCCTCCTCGACAGATGATCTGGAGTGACGACCAAATTGCGACTTTTATTGGTGCAGCTGAAAAGGCTGGCCGGCGGTCCTTGGCTCTGGCGGTGTTGCTCGGTATCTGCCTCGGCCAGCGTCAGGGTGACATCCTCCGCCTGACTTGGTCGCAGTTCGATGGCACTGCGATTACCGTCCGTCAGGGCAAGACCGGGGCACTCGTCCGAATCCCGGTGATGCGCGAACTGGCGACGGTTCTGCATGCGACACCACGCGCGTCTTCATCCATCGTGGTGGCTGAGACCACGGGGCGGCCGTACCTCAGTGACCACTTCCAGCATGAGTTCCGACGCATTGCCAACGCGGCCGGATTGCCGTCGCTTCAATTTCTTGACCTTCGCCGATCGGCTGTGGTCCGCTTGGCTGAAGCGGGGTGCACGACAGCCGAGATCGCTGCCATCACCGGCCATCGCCTGGAGCGGACGACGCAGATCCTGGAGACCTACCTGCCGCGAACCTCACCGATGGCCGAGGCGGCCATTCGCAAGCTCGAGTTGCACAAAGACAGAACGGAGTTGGACAAAACGTAGGAATAAGTGCCGAAAAGTTGGACAGCGATTTCTAAGTGCTTGATTTTGGTGCCGGATGAGGGGCTCGAACCCCCGACCTGCTGATTACAAATCAGCCGCTCTACCAGCTGAGCTAATCCGGCGCACCTCAGACACAATCGCCCCTCGATAGGTAGCCGACTGCGCACGACACCTCAAGCGCCCCTACACCTGCAGGCACCGGCTGCGGCGGGCTGTGCCGACCGGGGCGCGATGGGAGCGCCATCGGACGTCATTGTTTTGTCACGTTATTGTCATCATAGTGTGATGGGAGCGATGCCGCGCCGTGATCCGGCCGGCGCGCGCCACCGTAGCTCGACGCACAAACCATCACGATACCGTCAACATGATGATTGGAGAGCAATCGTGAAGATCACGCTTACACGTTTGGCCGCCGCGGCTTCCGTCACCGTTCTGGCCGGCACCCTGGCCATCGCAACGCCGCACGCCGCCAGCCACGGCGACAAGGCCGACATCGTCGACACGGCGGTTGCCGCCGGCCAGTTCGAGACCCTGGTCGCAGCCGTCCAGGCCGCCGGTCTGGTGGAGACTCTCAAGGGCGAAGGGCCGTTCACCGTGTTCGCACCCACCGACGAGGCGTTCGGAAAGCTGCCCGAAGGCACGGTCGATTCCCTGCTCGAGCCGGACAACCGGGACCAGCTGGTCAGTATCCTGACCTATCACGTCGTCCCCGGCGCCATCACCTCGGATGCTGCCGTCGCCGGCGAGACCGTCAGTGTGGAAACCGTTCAGGGACAATCCCTCAATATCACCGTGTCCGACGGGGCCGTGATGATCAACGATACGGCCACCGTTGTCAGTGCCGACGTCATGGCCAGCAATGGGGTCATCCACGTCATCGATACCGTCCTGATGCCGGAATAAGCCTCCCATCCGGGTGGGTCGTGTCTTCCCGCACCAACCAGGCGGTTCAGCCCATCCCGGCTGAACCGCCTTTTTCGTCGGCACCAGTCAGGCAACCGGCGGGTTGGCCAGTCATGTGACAGGGTTGCCGCGAGTCCCGCTCGGCGCCGCCGACAGCGATGCAGCCATCGCCACATCGAGCGGCACGGCACCTTCAAGGTCGCCCAGCCGCCGGTACCCCTCGACGCAGGCAAGCGCCAGGTCCCGCACCGTCTTGGCGCGCCGGATGTCATGCCGGAACGCGTCCGAACGAACCGGGTCGAAACGTTCACGGGGCGTGAGAGACCGGCGCATCCGCAGCAACGTCTGACGCTGGGCGGACAACCGGCTGTCGATGTAGTCGGCCGGACTCGGCTGCACCACCGCGCGCATGGCGGTCTCGGTCACCTCGGCCATCAGCCCGGTGAAATCCCCAGGATACGGTGCCCTGAGAAGGATGGACATGAGCAGGTCTCCTTTCGCGGCCATCTGTAGCCCCGTCAGAAGACCGGGAAACTATCGCGAGGGTTTGTCCGCCCGCCGCAGAACCTGTGAAAAAGTGTGCCGGTTGCGTAACACGCCGGCCGGCGCCCGGCGGTGGGGAGCCGGGAAACGGGACCTCTGCCGGCGCGGGTTCGGGCGCCGGCACCGGCCCAACCGAGGGCGCTTGCGTCCGTGCCGGCTTCGGTGTTCTCCTTGCCGGCGCAGATGGACGGAAACGTCCACGGAAGGGGATCGGCAGAGGCGCCATGGCCAAGCTTGCGAAATATCTTCTGATCGCCGGTAGCGTCACCTTCCTCGGCGCGGTGGCGTGGTGGTACGCCTTCTACCAGCAGTTTCTGGGCGATAAGGTGAAAATGGCCAGCGACTGCTTCTATTTCAGCCGCGACTACTGCGTCCTGGCCGACGCCGCAGCTCTTGTCAGCCGCGTTCCCGTGTATTCGCCGGTGGCGTTCTGGTCCGCGGTCGGCCTTCTGGCGGCCGGCATTCTGGTGCTGGCGGCCGCCCCGTCCGGGCGCTGACGCGGCGGCACCGCAGGCGTTCAAGGGGATGGCGCCAGGAACGCCCGGGTGGCTCGGACGGCATCCGCCAGACCCACGCGCTCCACCGCCACACCGGCCGGCAGGGCCGCGAGCAGCCGTGACGGCAGCGCCCGGTCCAGCATCACGAACACCCCGCGATCGTCCGCGCGCCGGATCAGGCGGCCATAAGCCTGCTTCAGCCGGAGCCGGGTCAGCAGTTCGTCATAGCGACGGCCGCCGAATGCCGCCCGCCGCGCCCGGTGCAGCAGATCCGGCCGCGGCCATGGCACCCGATCGAACACGATCAGGCGCAGTGACCGCCCGGGCACATCAACCCCGTCGCGCACCGCGTCGGTGCCGAGCAGGCAGGCATTCTCCTCGGCCCGGAAGATGTCGACCAGGGTCCCGGTGTCCAGTGCATCCACGTGCTGGGCCAGCACCCGGATGCCCGCCGCCTCCAGCGCCGGCGCGATCCGGGCGTAGGCGGCCCGCAACCGCTGCACCGCCGTGAACAGACCGAGGCCGCCACCGCCGGCGGCCAGGAACAACTCCCGCAGGGCTGCCGCCACCTGATCAGGGCTCTCGCGATTGACGTCCGTGACCACCAAGAGCCTGGTACAGGCCGCATAGTCGAACGGCGACTCCACCGCCGATAGCACCGGCGGCATCGCCAGGTGACGAAGACCGAGCCGCGCTTCGGCTTCGGACCAGTCGGCCTCCCCGTCCCCGGTTCGGTCCAGCAGCGTTGCCGAGGTGATCACCAGACCGTGCGCAAGCTCCGACACGGCGTGGATGAACGGCTCCATCGGATCGCGCCAATGCCGATGCAGCCCCACGTCGATCTCGTTCCCGTCGACGCGCTCGATGCCGAGCCAGTCCACGAAGGCCGCCGGGGTTTCCGCCTCGAGGCCTCTCAGCATGGACCGCCACGCCGCAACGGGCAGAATGGCACGCCGCTCCAGGCTGCGCATCATCGCCTCGATCCGCTGCCGGGTGGCCGTGTCCAGGTCCGCCGCGTCGGTGTCGAGGCGCTGGGCGAGCTGGCGGCGCAGCGCCGTCAACGGCTTGATCAGCCGCTCCAGGCCAGCACCGAGGGCGGCGCCGGCCTCGGCGAGGCCTGCACCGGCCGGATGCAGCGCGCATTCCAGACTGTAGTTGGAGAAGTTGCCGTTGTCGCGGGCGTGAACTTGGCGGCGCACCAGGTCGAAAAACATTTCGGCGAGGCCCATCGGCATGTCGGCGGTCAGACGGCGACGCCAGCCAGGCCCGGGCAGCACGCGCGCGGCCGCGATCGCCGTCTCCATCGCTGACCGCGCCGCCTGGTCCTCCGTCACCAAATCGCCCAGCCGCGCCTTCAGGCCGCGGCTGCGGGACCGTCGGCGCTCCTCGGCCCCCAGCAGCCAGCGCCGCAAATCCGCGGTTTCACGGCCCGTGAGGTGGGCGGAGAACGCCGAATCCGCGGCCTCGAACAGGTGGTGCCCCTCGTCGAACACGAATCGGGTGGGCAGGACCTGGTCGTCGCCGCCCCCCAGCGCCGCCTGCACCATCACCAGGGCATGGTTGGCGACCACGATCCGCGCCTGGCGCGCCCGCCGGATGGTGCGCTCCACGAAGCACTTGCGGTAGTGCCGGCAGGCCCCGTAGATGCACTCGCCGCGGGTGTCGGTCAGGTCCACGGTGAGCCCGGCGCCCAGCAAGTCGGCCAGCCAGCCGGGGAAATCGCCGCCCACCATGTCGCCGTCCCGGGTCGCCGACACCCAGCGCGCCACCAGTCCCAGTGCCACCCCGGCGCCGTCGCCGCCGCGCGCCGGCAGGCGCGCAACCGCTTCGTCGAAGTTCAGCAGGCAGAACATGTTCTCCCGGCCTTTGCGCACGACGACGTGGCGCCGCTTCTCCCGCAGGTCCGGATACAGCCGATCCAGTTCCCGGTCGAGTTGGCGCTGCAGGTTGCGGGTGTAGGTGCTGATCCATACGCTGCCCTTGTTTTTCTCCGACCACACGCTCGCGGGTGCGATGTACCCAAGGGTCTTGCCGACACCGGTCCCGGCCTCGGCCACCACGACCGCAGGCGCGCCCGCCGTATCCCGGGGCTTGAATGCCGCCGAGACGTGGGAGGCAAAGACCATCTGTTGCGGACGCGCCTCGGCATCCTGCCCGACAAGCTTGACCAGCCGCGCCCGCGCCTCCACCGATTCCACCGGCCAGCTGTCCGGCTTGCCGGGCGGCGGCGGTTCCGTCCACTCCCGAAGGCGGTGCCAGACCCGGAGTCCGGCGGCCAGGTCCCGATCGGCCGGCGCATCCCCGCCGGCGAGTGCACCGATCACGGCCGGCCCCCATGACCAGTTGGCCTTGGCCATGGTCCAGGCCACGGCCAGGGCGTCGTCACGGGGCGAGGCACGGAGTTCGGCAAGCAGAGAACCGGCCGCGGCAAGCAGCCCGGCCGCCTCCTGCTCAGGCGTTTCCGGGGGCGTCAGCAGCAGCGCCTGGGCGAGGCCTCGGGCGGTGGGCAGGCAGAAGCGGGCCGGCCGCACGAATGCGAACAACTCCAGAAGGTCGTAGGCCGGGAACGGCGGCATGGCCAAGCGGCGCGCGGCGGCCGGCGCATGGCACAGGATGGGAACCTCCCCACCTTCCAGGCGTCCGACCACGTCATTACGGGAGAGCGTCAGAACCTCCCCCGCCGGCGTCAGCCAGATGCTGGTGCGAACTCCCACCGTCAGCGCCGGCGCGTCCGGAACACAAAGCGGGGGCGCTGCCGAGCAGCGCACGCGGTGAACGCTGGCCATGACGCGCACTATACCGGTGCGGGCCGTCGGCGTCTCGCGCTGCCTTCAGCCGACGGTGGGGTCAGTCCAGGCAGATGGTTCCGGGCTCGTCATCCACGCACGACAGGGTGAATTCTCGTTCGACCGTGTTGCCGAGATCGGCAAGGGCGGTGCGCGTCAACGTGTCGATCAACCGGTCCGGATCGGGAATCCGCCCCGAAGCCTCAATGGTCGCGCTCCATATCGGCTCCCGGCCACGGCGAAACAGTGTGAAGCTGATGCTGTAGAATGAGCCGCTGCGGAACGTCGGCGGGCCCAAGGGGACACGCAGCGGGTCCACAATCTCGGGTACGCGCTCGCCCCGGGGGATCGGCGAGCGCTCCCGTGGAAGCGCTTCGCTGCGCGGCCCGAACCTATCGCGGCGACCGATGGCTGCACCGGCTGGGGCGTGTGTCACCCGCACCCGCAACACCAGCGGGCCGCGCTCCACCACCTGGAAACCCCTGGCCAAGAGCGCCGCCGTCGCGGCGGCTTCGGCAACCGCGTCCAGCCGATGCCCCGGGAACAGGGTGGCATCCGTGGCCAAGTCCACGTCGATCGCGCTGCCGGGCGGCAGTTCCCGGGCGCTGGAGAGGGCTTGGAAGCGGCCGAAACCCGATGCCGGTTCCTGAGCGGCGGCGGTCGCCGACAACAGCATCACGGCCATCAGGACCAGCACCGTAACTTTTCGTCGCCACAGCGCCCTCCCGGCCGCCATGCCTGCCGAAAGCGCGGCGCCAGACCATGAGTGACTGCCCCCAGCAGAGATTCTGTCTGCCGGGCTGAGCTCCGGCTCCGCCGGCCGTACCTGCATCGCGCGATCCTTTCGTGATGATGCGCCCCCGACGGTCCGCGACGTGACGCCCCCCTTGATGACATGCGACTATACGCAGAGGCAGGTCGCAGGCAAACCGCCAAGGCAGACCTCACCACAAGGTGACCTGCAACCTTTAGGCGGTACGGCCATCAAATTGGCATATTCATGGATGTTAATCATGCGAGCGGGCCGGCCGCCTTCCGGCGTCTCCGCCAGGGTGCGCGGACAAGGTCATCGGCATGCGTGTCTCGGAGTTGATGGGTTCCACCGAATTCAGCATCGGCATCACGGCGCTGGATCAGGAACAGCAGCGGTTGTTCAGCCTGTTCAACACGCTCGCGCGATTGAGCGAAAGCCAGGAACCGGCCGACCGCTTCGTGGAAGCGTTTGAGCGGTTCGTGGATGCTGTGGACGAGCATTTCGCCCATGAAGAGCATGTCCTCCGCAATATCGGCTTCCCGGACTACGCTGCGCACAAGGCCGCCCACGAACATTTCCTCGCTGACGCCCGGGATTTTCAGGACGGCCTTCGGCGCGGGTCGCTGACGTCGCAGGATTTTTCGACCATTGCACGCTATGTGCGCTACTGGCTTCTGCATCACGTCCAGCACTTCGGCCGCAAGGTCGACCACTTCATCAATGCCGGCTGGCCTGCTTCCCGCCAGCACGCCAACGCCCGCTAGCCGATCGACCCGCACCCGGGCCGCACGTCCTGGGCGGACGCCCCCGTTTCTGTTATGAGCAACGGCACGTCCCGTCGTCACACCTGCCAGCATCGGACCGGGTTGCCGTGTCGGACAAAAGCGCTGCGCTCCGTTTCGCCGTCGCCCGCTACCGAACACTGATGGCGGCCGATCCGGCACGCTGGCAACCGCGCCTGCTCCGGGCCGTCGAAGCCATGGCCGACGATCATGGCGACGGTGACGGTCTGGCCCTGGCAGTTCTGGAGGATGGGGTCGCGCACTTGCGACGCTTGGCCGCGGGTCCTCGGTCTTGCCACGCCTCGGCGCTGGCCTCGGCCCTGATCGCGTTGTCCGTCGCCCGGTTCGACCGTGGCGACATCGTCGGCGCGGCGGCGGCCGCCGGTGAGGCCGCGGCCACCGGCCGATCGCTCACCGCCGACGGGGTTGATGGTGCGCCATTCAAGCTCGTGGCTGCACTGAAGCAGGAATCCCGGGCCCGCGCCGTCATCGCCGATTTGCGCGGTGCTCTGACAACCTTGAGCGAAGCGGCCCGGGTGCATCGCCACTTGGCGGGCCCGCCGGGAAACCAGCCGGAAACCCCGCCGGTGCCGCTGAAAGAAGGGCTGGCCTGGACGCTGGGTCTCCTCGGCATGCGCCTGCGCCTTGCCGGTCGGGACGAAGAGGCCATCAACATAACGGAGGAGGCGCTCAGCCTGCTCCAGCCTGGCGAGGGGGCGCCCGCAGACTCTCTGAGGGACGCCGTGCGGGCCTACTTGCGGGCGGAACTGGTCAATCTGCGGCGGTGATCGTGACAGCTCGGCTCAGCGGGCGCGACCGGCACGCCGGCCGGTGATCGGGGGCGGCGGGGTCGCGGGCGCGCCGCGGGAGTCTTCGTCGAACAGATCGGTCAGGTTCTGCAGCATGGTGCCGCCCAGTTCTTCAGCATCCACCAGCGTCACGGCCCGCCGATAATAGCGGGTGACGTCATGGCCGATCCCGATAGCGGTCAGCTCCACCGGCGATTGCGTCTCGATCCACTCGATCACGTCGCGCAGGTGCCGCTCCAGGTAATTTCCGGGATTGGCGGACAGTGTCGCATCGTCCACCGGCGCGCCGTCGGAGATGACCATCATTACCCGGCGGTGCTCGGGCCGGCCGATCAGGCGGTTGTGGGCCCAGATCAGGGCCTCACCGTCAATGTTCTCCTTCAACAGACCTTCGCGCAGCATCAGGCCCAGGCTGCGCCGGGCCCGTCGCCACGGTTGGTCCGCTTCCTTGTAGACGATGTGGCGCAGGTCGTTGAGGCGGCCGGGGTTCTTGGGCTTGCCTTCGCTGACCCAGCGTTCCCGGGACAGGCCACCCTTCCATGCCCGTGTGGTGAAGCCCAGGATCTCAACCTTGACGCCGCACCGCTCGAGGGTCCGCGCCAGAATATCGGCACTCATCGCGGCCACCGCGATGGGACGCCCGCGCATGGACCCCGAATTGTCGATCAGCAGGGTGACCACCGTGTCGCGAAACTCCGTCTCCCGCTCGCGCTTGAAGCTCAGCGGCCGCAGCGGGTCGACCACCACCCGGGCCAGACGGGAGGCATCCAGAAGCCCCTCCTCCAGGTCGAATTCCCAGGCCCGTGTCTGCTTGGCCAGGAGTCGGCGCTGCAGCCGGTTGGCAAGCCGGGCCACCACCCCTTCCAGGTTCGCCAACTGCTGGTCCAGCTGAAAGCGCAGGCGCGTCAGTTCTTCCGGATCGCACAGGCCGGAAGCCGGCACCACCTCATCGAAGCTCTGGGTAAACGGGTGGTAGGTGATGCCCTGATCGTCGCCCGGGTCGGGGCGGCGGCTTCTTCTGGCCGACGGCCCGGCCGGCGTGGTACCGCCCTCCCCCGGCATCGGCGATTCCTCCACCGCGGCATCGGGCACGGGTTCCAGTGTATCCAGACCGGCAGACCCCTCGACAGCCAAGGTGCCCTCGGTCCTACCCTCCTGGCCTTCGGCCTTCTGCTTGTCTTCCTGGTCATCCTCCGGTGTCTCGTCGCCGTCGTCCTCGGCATCTTGCTGCAGGGACGGATCGTCCGCATCGATCAGATCGAGGGCATGGATCAAAGCAGCCGCCGCCGACGCATAAGCACGCTGATCGCCGAACGATTCGGTCATGCGCTGGAACTGGGACTGGCACCTTTCGGTGACCACCGCGCGCCAAGCATCAACCATCGGCGAAGCGGAGTCAGGGGGCGGTTCGCCGGTCAACGTTTCCCGGATGAGCAGCCCCAGCGCGTCCGGCAGGAAAGCGGGGTCCTGCTCCCCCGCGTTCTGGTACCCTCGAAGGGAGCAGGTCTGATCGATCAGGGCGCTGATGTTGGCAGCCACGCCGGTCATGCGGCGGCTGCCGATCGCCTGCACCCGGGCCCGCTCGACCGCGTCGAACACTTCCCTGGCGGGACGCGCCGTCGGCGCGCGCCGATGATGCAATGTGGTGTCGTGGTATCTTAGCAGCATCGCCAAGGCATCGGCCGCACCGCGCAGATAGGCTAGTTCGGATGCCGCGATCTGCGAGGGCGGCGCCGGCAGGCGCACGCGGTCGCCGCGCACGTCGGCCACGCCGGGCGCGAACGTGACGCCCACGTCGGCCCGCCCGCCGACGGCACGCAGCGCCGCTGCCGTCACCCGCTTGACCAGGGATGCCGCTTCGTCGTCACGCATCGTCAGACCCCACTTGCCTCAGCGGACGATCGCCCGCACCGAGGACTCCGGCAACTCCTCGCCGAAGCAGCGCTGGTAGTACTCGGCGACGATGGGGCGCTCGACTTCATCGCACTTGTTGAGGAACGTCAGACGGAAGCCGACCCCGACATCGTCGAAGATCTCCGCGTTCTCGGCCCACGTGATCACTGTTCGCGGCGACATCACCGTGGAAATATCCCCGTTGACGAAGCCTGCCCGGGTCAGCTCGGCGAGATCGACCATGGCCGCGACGGTCTGCCGCCGCTCGTGAGTGTTGTAGCTTGGAACCTTGGCCAGGATGATCGCCTGTTCATCCTCGCTCGGCAGGTAGTTGAGGGTGGCGACGATGTTCCAGCGATCCATCTGGCCCTGGTTGATCTGCTGGGTCCCATGATAGAGGCCGGTGGTATCGCCGAGGCCGATGGTATTAGTGGTTGCGAACAACCGAAAATAGGGATGCGGGCGCATCACCTTGTTCTGATCGAGCAAAGTCAGCTTGCCGTCCACCTCCAGTACGCGCTGGATGACGAACATCACGTCGGGGCGGCCGGCGTCGTACTCATCGAACACCAGCGCCGCCGGATGCTGCAATGCCCAGGGCAGGATCCCTTCGCGAAATTCGGTAACCTGCATGCCGTCACGGATGACGATGGCGTCCCGGCCCACCAGGTCGATGCGGCTGATATGGCTGTCCAGGTTGACGCGGATGCACGGCCAATTGAGCCGCGCTGCCACCTGCTCGATATGGGTGGACTTGCCGGTGCCGTGATAACCCTGGATCAGGACGCGCCGGTTATGGGCGAAGCCCGCCAGGATGGCTAGGGTGGTATCGTGATCGAACCGATACGCGTCGTCGACGTCCGGCACGTGATCTTCGGCCGTGCTGAAGGCCGGCACCTCCAAGGCGCTGTCGATCCCGAACGTCTGACGCACGGATACGGTAATGTCGGGCGCGTCCAGGCGCGCACCGTGGGGTGCGTTGTCGGTTGAGCCCATGGCTGTCATCGGGGTCCGTTCCGTTGGCTGTTGAACAACAGGTAAGTCAGCCGCCGGTCGAACGCCAGGGTCAGAGCGTCAGGCAGTTCAGCACCGTGCGGTAGGCCGCATCAATTTCCTTGAACCGTTCCTCGGCCATTTTGTCGCCGCCATTGGCATCCGGATGATAGCGCTTCACCAGTTCCTTGTAGCGGGCCTTGAGCGCCCTCACGGTCACCGGCCGCGCCAAGTCCAGCACCAGCAAGGCACGCTCCTCGGCGCTGTCAGGCTCGGGCCGGCGCGTTTCACATCGCTCGCTCTCCGAAAAGAAGGCGAAACCGTCATGGATTCGGGTCGAGCCGAACGCATCGGCGGAGTGACCGCCAAGCCGCCAGGACGGCCGCTGCCACACCGTATCGAAGCGGACGTCGGCCTCCACCTCGGACTCGGTCATGCCGGCGTAGTAGTTCCACGAGGCATTGTATTGACGCACGTGCTCGAGACAGAACCACCGGAACTGACGCAAGGACTGGCGCGAGTGCGGCGCCCGGAAAGACCCTTCGCAGGGACAAC
Organism: Rhodospirillales bacterium; assembly: GCA_007695045.1. GTDB lineage: Bacteria > Pseudomonadota > Alphaproteobacteria > Rhodospirillales > Defluviicoccaceae > REEP01. The sequence continues at coordinate 11,472 of REEP01000069.1, forward strand.
CCGGCCAATCGCATGACTTGAAGGTGTCGGCTGACATGATGCCGCCCCGAACACTCCCGCTCCTCTCGCTCCGCCTAAAGATACTATGGCCGCCCGCCGGATGCCACGCAAGGCAGCTTGACCGACCCCGGATCCGCCCCGAAAATGCCCCGGCGGAAAGTGGGAAGCCTCTGTTCCGCACCGACGTCTTGCCAGCGGAAGGACAACACCGATGGTCATGGCCGACACGATCCGCGAGAAGTTGACCCGTGGACTAGCGCCGATGTCGCTGGAGGTGATCGACGAGTCGCACCGCCACACCGGTCACGCCGGCGCCCGCCCGGGTGGGGAAACGCACTTCCGGGTTCGCATCGTTGCCACCGCCTTCGAAGGCGTCTCGCGACTGGATCGGCATCGGATGGTGCACGACATTCTGGCCGCCGAACTAGCCGACCGCGTCCACGCTCTCAACGTCAGTGCCCGCACACCGGGCGAAGATACAGCCGCGAGCTGAACGCGCCGGCGCCCTCAGCGTTTCAAGGTTTGTTTCGGGCATGCTCCGGCCACTGCCGGGCCACGATCGGCCCGTCGGCGGCAAACGCATGGCAACTGTCAATCAGAGCCGGACGCTGGCCGTCCCGCCCTTCGCGGCGCATGCGGGCGGCACTCACCGTCTGGATCGCGGTGGTGGTGAGCGGTCCCAGCAGCAATTCCGTCAGGTGCGTGCAACCGCGCACCCCGGCCATTCGGACCAGGACGGCCTTGCGCCACCCGGGACCGATCCGGAGCCCGCTCAGGGCGGCGAATGCCGGGGCGATATCGCCGCAGATGGTGAACGGCCCCGCGTCCGTGGCGGCTTCCGCCGATTGGACCACCAGGTCCTCATCCACGGTGACCCGAAGCTGCATGGCATGAATGGGTTCGCCGCTGACGATGCCGCCTCGATCATGGTTGGCGAACGAATACGACTTGGTATCCTCCAGCGAGGCCTCGATGTCCCACAGGCCGTCGTGACGGCGAAAACCGCGACAACGGATTTCCCGGGCATGGATATGATCGCGCGGTTGCGGCTTGCTGAGAGGCATAAACCCATCGTCCGCTAGTATCGGTTAGTAAGTCCCCTGCGGCCCGAAGGGCGGCCCTCCGGGATGCAGCCTATGTGGGATGCGGGGGCAACCGCGTCAAAGCATCGACGAGAGGTCCGTTACGCCCTCACGTCTCCGGGGGCGGTGATGCGGCCTGATCCGGCGGTGGTGTCAGCCGGATCGACGTGATCTGCTGACGGTGGCGACGCAGCACCTCGAACCGCATGCCGTGGAACAGGAACGCCTGACCGACTTCGGGGATACGCCGCGATTCATGGAGAACGAGACCGGCAATGGTGGCGGCGTCCTCGTCCGGCAGGTGCCAGCCGAACCGGCGGTTGAGGTCGCGGATCGTCACACTGCCCTGCACGATCAGACTGCCGTCCGCCTGACGGACCACACCGGGGGCCGGAATGTCGTGTTCGTCGACGATGTCCCCGACGATCTCCTCAAGGATGTCTTCCAGGGTGACAATGCCCATGAAGGTTCCGTACTCGTCCACCACGAGGGCGAAATGCTCGCGTCGGCGGCGAAACTCCTGAAGCTGATCGATCAGGGTGGTGGCTTCCGGGACGAACCACGGCTTGGACGAAAGCGCCACCAAGTCCAGTCCCGCAAGCCCGCCGGACCGGCTGCCGATGGCTCGCAGAAGCGCCTTGGCGTGGAGCACGCCCACGATGTTGTCCGGCTGATCGCGCCACAGCGGGATGCGGGTGAACGGGCTGGCCAGGACCTGGGACACCACCGCCTCGGCAGGCTGATCGGCATCGATCATCGCGACGTTCTTGCGGTGAATCATGATCTCGCCGACCTCCACCTCGGTGAGGTCGAGAATGCTCCGCAGCATCGCCCGTTCCTGTTCGGCCGGCCGCTCGGTATCTGTGTGCAAATCGATCGCCCCACGCAGTTCCTCGGCGCTCGGCCCCATCCCCGCTTCCCCCCCGGGCGCCGCGCCGGCCAACCGGAACACCCCGTCGATGGCGGCCTGGATCGCCGCGGTGAACGGCGAGAACACCCGCACCACCACACTGATCGGGGCGGACAGGAACAACGCCGCCCTGTTGGCGTTGCGAAAGGCGTAGGTCTTGGGAAGGATTTCCGAGAAGATCAGCACCAGCGTGGTCATCGCGATGGTGGCGTAAAGCACCCCGGCTTCCCCGAACAGGCCGATCAGCAGGCTGGTGGCGAGGGCGGAAGCCAGGATGTTGACGAGGTTGTTGCCGAGAAGAATCGCGCCGATCAGCCGATCGGTACGCTCACGGAGGTGGTTGACGGTCATCGCCCGCTTGTCGCCGGTCTGCTCCAGGTGGTGCATCAGCGGGCGCGAGGCTGCGGTGAGCGCCGTTTCCGACCCGGAAAAGAACGCCGACAGCAGCAGCAGAACCAGGATGCCGACAAGGGTTTCCAGCATGGCAGGTGTTCCGAACTCAGGCCAGGGGGCAACCGCGGTGCGCGATCACGCGGCGACCGCGTCGCGCAAAAGGGCGTGCACCACATCCATTCGCACGTCCCGGGCAACGAAGGCACGACCGATGCCGCGCGCCAGCACAAAGGTCAGACGGCCGTCACGCACCTTCTTGTCACGCGTCATGTGCTGCAACAGAGCTGCCGCCGACAGCGGCCGACCATCCAGGCGCGGCACCTGGGTGGGCAGGCCCACGGCCGCGAGGTGCCGGCGCACACGCCCGGCATGGTCCTCCTCGCAGAGCCCCAGGCGAACCGACAGATCGAACGCCAGCACCATGCCGATGGCGACCGCCTCACCGTGCAGCAGCCGGTCACCGAACCCGGTTTCCGCCTCCAAAGCGTGGCCGAACGTGTGCCCGAGGTTCAACAACGCCCGCTGTCCGGCCTCCCGTTCGTCGGCCGCCACGACGGCAGCCTTGGCGGCGCAACTGGTCACGACGGCTCGCTGTTGTGCCTGGATGTCACCGGCGACCACTGAACCGCCCGCCTGCTCCAGCCAGGCAAAGAAGCCGGGATCGCCGATCAGGCCGTACTTCACCACCTCGGCATACCCGGCCAAGCGTTGGCGCCGGTCCAGGGTCGCGAGCGTCCCGACGTCGGCCAGCACCAGACGCGGCTGATGAAACAGACCGACCAGATTCTTGCCGTGGCGGCTGTTGATCCCGGTCTTGCCGCCGACGGCGCTGTCCACCTGGGCCAGCAGCGTCGTCGGCACCTGCACGTAGCCCAGGCCGCGCAACAGGATGCCCGCGGCGAATCCGGCGATATCCCCGACCACACCGCCGCCCAGCGCCAGGACGGTGGACGACCGCTCGATCCCGCCAACCAGAATCCGCTCGCACAGGTGCTCCAGGTGGGCGAAATCCTTGGTCCGTTCCCCTGTCGGCAACACCACCGATTGGTGGGCGACGCCGGCCTCATCCAAAGAGCCCTGCACCACCGCCAGGTAGAGGGGGGCAACGGTCTCATCCGTCACGACCACCACCCGCGAAGTCGGCAGCAGCGGCTTGAGCCGCGCGCCGACCGTTGTCAGCAGGTCGCTGCCCACCACCACATCATAAGACCGGTCGCCGAGTTCCACTCTCAGCACCGTCGCACCGGCCGCTTCCGCTGTCCGCGACGTTCCGGTCATGGCAACGCCTCCGCCGCGGCACGCGCCGCCAGGGTGCCGGCGAGTTTGCCGCTGTCGACCAGGGCTGCCAACACGCGCCGAGCCGTATCGTCCGGCGGCTCGGGTCCGGTGTCCACGACCACATCCGCTTCAGCGTATACCGGGTAGCGCTCGGCCATAAGGGCCTCCAGAATTGGTCTCACGTCGCGGCCCTGCAAAAGCGGACGCCTTTCACTACGTGGGGCGGTGCGCTGGACCAAAGTTTCGAGATCGGCACGCAACCAGACCGAAACGCCGTTCGCGCGGATCCGTGCCCGCGTTTCGGCGTTCATGAACGCCCCCCCACCGGTGGCCAAAACCCGTTCGCCGCCGGCAAGCAGGCGGGCGATGACCCGCCGTTCCCCGTCGCGGAAAGCCGGTTCTCCGAAGCGGGCGAAAATTTCGGGGATGGTGCAGCCTGCGGCCCTGGCAATCTCGTCATCGGCATCGACGAAGGATATACCAAGATGCTTCGCCAAGCGCCGCCCGACACTGGACTTGCCCGCCCCCATCAGACCGATCAAGACGATTTGTCTGGCAGGGCTGGTCGCGGCTCCCGGTGCGGACAGGCTCATTGTGGCGGCGTGACGGCGGCGAACGAATGGCGGTTCCAAAGGGACGCGGCCCGGGCGGTTGCGTTGCAACCGTCCCGCCGCATCGGTACAGTCGCGGATATTAGGCACACTTATCGTGCGCCGTAAACAACCGGCGGCTCTCCGTTCGCATACGCGGCCGCCGGGGTCGCGGGGGCCCGCCACCAGCGGCGGCCAGGCGCCGGTCCTGCATTCCGGGGGTTTACATAGCGGTCCATGAAAACGCTCGTCCGTCTGCTGATCTTCGTTATCCTGCTCGCGGTCATCGGTGGCGTCGCCTTTCTTGCCACTTGGGATATTCCGGCGCCCACCGCGCCGGTCGAGCGGGAGATTCCAACCGACCGATTCCCCCGCTGATCCGGCCTTGGCCACGCTCGACCCACCGCCGCGCGCCGTCGGCGCCTTCCTCGAGATGCTGGTGGCGGAGCGTGGTGCCGCGCTGAACACCGTCGACTCCTACCGGAGGGACCTGGCGGACTTCGCCGCCTTCGCCCGGGCGTGCAAGCGTACGGTGGAGGAGGCGGACGCGGACTTGGTGCGGGCCTATCTCGGCGCCTTGGCCGAAGCCGGCCGATCGGCGGCCACGACCGCCCGGCGGCTGTCGGCACTGCGCCAGTTCTTCCAGTTTCTGGTCGCCGACGGCCGGCGCCACGACGATCCAACCACCATCATCGACAGCCCCGGCCGGCATCGGCCACTGCCTAAATACCTGAGCGAAGAGGAGGTGTCGCGCCTTCTGGATGTGGCCGGCCGCGGCCAGGACGCCGAAGGGTTGCGCCGGGCCGCCCTGTTGGAAACCTTGTACGCTACCGGCCTGCGCGTTTCCGAACTGGTGGGGCTGCCCCTGTCGGCGGTGGCGCGGGACGGCCGAATCCTGGTGGTGCGGGGCAAAGGCGACAAGGAGCGCATGGTGCCGCTGACCGAGCCGGCGATGCGGGCGCTCGAGTCCTATCGCGCCGCGCGGCCAGAATTTCTGGCCGGTGGTCGCGAGCGCGGCCGGGCGGTGCGCACGGCGCAATCGCCGTGGCTTTTTCCCTCACGCTCTCGCGCGGGGCATTTGACCCGGGTCCGCTTCGGACAAATCCTCAAGGACCTCGCGGTCGAAGCCGGGGTCGATCCGGTGCGCGTGTCGCCGCACGTGCTGCGACATTCCTTCGCCAGCCATCTTCTGGCGCACGGCGCCGATCTTCGCAGCCTGCAGCAGATGCTGGGCCATGCCGACATCGGCACCACACAGATTTACACCCACGTGCTGGAAGCTCGGCTGCGCGCCCTGGTGGAACAGGCACATCCCCTCGCCCGATCAGCCGGCGGCCGCGAGCCGGGGTCGGGCTAGCGACCGGGAAACGAACGCCGACCCTCGATCAGGCGCCGTGCACCGTACCGGCCCGGGCCCGTGCCAGATTGATCTGCTTTTCCAGCTCAGCCTCCGAACACAGGCCGAGCCCCACCGGGTTCTGCGGCTTGATGTTGGGCGCGTTCCAATGGGAGCGGTCACGGATCTTGTCGATGGTCGCCTTGGTCGTCCCGATCAGCCTGCAGATCTGGCCGTCCGAAAGTTCGGGATAATTCTTGATCAACCAAGCGATGGCATCGGGGCGGTCCTGCCGCTTGGCCACCGGCGTATAGCGGGCACCCTTGGGCCGCACCAGTGGTTGCGGCACTCGAGAATCGGCCGGCCGCAAACGCGCGTCGGGATCGGCTGAACAGCGCTCGATTTCCTGTCGGGTCAACTCCCCGGTCAAAATCGGATCCCGTCCCTGCATGCCGTGGCCGACCTCATCGTCGGCGATCGCCTGCACCTCCAGCGCGTGCATACCGCAAAAATCGGCGATCTGTTCGAAGGTCAGCGACGTGTTTTCGATCAGCCACACAGCCGTGGCCTTCGGCATGAGCGGTTGCGCCATTCATTGGGTTCCATTTGTTTCGAAGGTTACCGCAGCCCCCGGCCGGAACGCAGAGGATCGTCACGGTAACGACGTCATCGGAAGGTAATATAGCCGGAGGCGCCGCGCGGTCAAACCGCACCGCACCTCGTTCAAGGAGGCGCGACCGTTAACACAATCTTGCCGATGTGCTGACCGGCCTCCATCATTCGGTGGGCGGCTGCCGCGTCGGCCAGAGGAACCTGCGCATGGATCGGCGGAATGATGGCCCCGGCGGCGACCAGCGGCCAGACCCGCGCCGCCAGAGCGGCCGCGATCTCCCCCTTGCGGGCCACAGGCTGGATGCGGAGAGTGGACCCGGTGAGCGTGAGCCGTTTCAACATCACCGGCATCAAATCCAGTTCCACCTTGCTGCCCTTGCGGAAGGCGATATTCACCAGCCGACCGTCCCGGGCCAGGCAGGCGATGTTGCGCGTGACATAGTCGCCGCCGACGATGTCAAGAATGACGTCGACGCCTTTGCCGCCGGTGGCTTCCTTGATGACGGCGACGAAATCCTCCCGCCGGTAATCGATCGCGCGCGCCGCGCCCAGCTGCTCGCAGGCTTGGCACTTCTCCGGTCCGCCGGCGGTGGCGAAGACGCGGGCACCGAAGCGGCTGGCCATCTGGATCGCCGTGGTGCCGATGCCGCCGCTGCCCCCGTGCACCAGGAAGCTCTCGCCGTCGCTTAGGTGCGCCCGCTCGAAAACGTTGGTCCACACGGTGAAGAATGTCTCCGGCAGTGCCGCCGCCTGCACCATGTCGAGCCCGGTGGGGATGGCGAGGCACTGTACATGCGGTGCGGTACAGTATTCCGCGTAGCCGCCGCCGCTAACGAGAGCACAGACGGCATCCCCCTCCCGCCAAGTGGTCACGTCCGGCGCCACCCGGACGATGGTGCCGGCGACTTCCAGGCCCGGAATGTCCGATGCGCCGGGTGGGGCCGGATACAGTCCTCGGCGCTGGAACAGATCGGGACCATTGATGCCGGCGGCCGCCACCCGGATCAGCACCTCGCCCGGCCCCGGTTCCGGAACCGGGCGCGTGGTCGCCCGCAACACCTCGGGACCGCCGGGGCTGGCGATCTCAACGGCGGTCATGGTCTCGGGCACGGCTTGCGATACGGCTTGTTGCATGGGATTGCCTCCCTCGTCTCGGGTGGGCCCCGGTGCGGCACGGAACGACGTGCCTTCGGCGCTTCCCTCAAGCGTCGCACTGTAGCGTCGCGGGGTGGCGGGCGTCGACCGTGCAGGCTGGCGTTGCCCGCCTCCCGGGCGATTGGGGTACAGTGTGATCGTTCGCCGGCATGATCACGCCGGCCGTGTTCATGCGGTTGGCGGCTGTCGGCACATGGCGCGAATCGGAAGGAGGCCACCTGGATGGAGCCCGAAGACCTTGAACCCCGCGCGAAGAAGCCGGCGTTGAGAAACCTCGAGATCATGTCGATCGAAGCGCTTCGTGTCTACATCGGCGAATTGGAGGCGGAGATCGCCCGCGCTCGTGCCGAGATCGCCGCCAAGGAGACCGCCCGCGACAGCGCCGCCGGCCTGTTCCGTACCTGAGCGAACCCGGACGAGGTGGTGACAACCGAGGCTGACAACCTCGGCTCGTCGGCCTCAAAAAAGTTGTCTTCCCGGTCACAAACCGCTTGATGCCCCATTTGGGTCAGGCTATAACCATCGTGTCCCGCGAGCGTCCACATGAGCCGTCCGGCTCATCTTGACCTCCTCCCTATCCAACTCGAGCCGCCCTCCCCGGGCGGCTCTTTTTTTCGGATCGTCGCGGCATGTCTTTGCGGCGTCCGGTGATCGGCTGCGGCACGCGTTCGCGTGCTCGTGGCTGAGGTTGTGCTTGGCCCAGTTGCACGGGGCGCGCTCTCAGGGCGCCGTGCCGCCGTCCCGGAACAGCCGGTAGGCTTCGCGGAAGCCGACAAGGGCGATTTCCGCGTCCGTGGGCCGGTTGGCGTCGCCGGTGAAAGCGCGGATCACCAGTATGTCACCGGCGCTCAGGGCGGCGATGACCGCGTCCGCGTCCGCGCCTTGCCATAACACGTCCCCGGCGGCATTGGCTTCGGCACGGAACGGCCGACCGGCATCGATGCGGAGGTAGACCGGAGCGTCCGGCGCAACATTCCCGAAGCGGTCCACCGAGATTTCCGGTGCTCCGTCGGTGCCGACGCGAATTTCCAGCAGAGCCGCCGGGTTGCCGAGGTCCCGGGGCGGGGCCTCCATGGCGCAGGACGATGCTCCCGCGGCGGAGCCCTTCACGCAGGTCACGGTCCAGTCACCGAAGCGACCGACGGTGGCCAAGTAGTCGGCCGCAGGCACCGCCAGCGGCCCGGCAAGCCAAGCCGACAGCGACAGCAAAGCGGCCACCGAAGGCCGCAGGCCGCGCCGCCGCGCGCACCGACGTTGGCGAAAGGTTAACGGTCGCGGGCCGAGACTATAGCGCACACGCATCGAAGGCCGGTTATGCCCATCACCACCCGGATCATCGCCGCCGTCACGCTGGCCGTTGCCCTGAGCTTGGCATGCAATGTCGTCCCCGAGGTCATGGCCGCCGATCGCTACGCCCGTTCCGCCAGCCCGGCCTGGAAGGTGGGACGGCTCGACCCCGCCCTCAGCCAAGCCTGCCGGCGTCTGGACTTCAATCAGCGTACGCCCCTCAACCTCTACCTCGGCTTCATCGGGGAGGAAGGGCGGGCCACGACCGGCATCGCCCAACGGGGCTGGAACCTGCGCGATCCGCTCGGCCTCTCGGAACCCGAACTGACCTACCACTTTCGTAACGATTACACCTCCCGCTGTGCCGTCTATGTGGCTGGCCCGCCCCGCGGCGCGCGTTGACGTCACGCCGGGAGGCCGCAAGGTGGCATCGGCCGGGCGCCACCGGTTTTGCCTCAGGCGCGAGCTGCGGCAGCACTCCGGCTGCCGGTGCGTGGTCCCGAAGTGGCCAGTTCGAAGGTATGGCTCTCGCCCACCGGGATTTCCTTGACCGTCCCGTTCACTCTTACCTTGACCGCGTTGCCATGGCCGTGGGTGAGTACCTTGACGGTCAATTTGCCGTCCTGCAACAGCACCTCAAGCGGCGTTTCGCGGAATTCCATCGGCATGGCAAGGCCGTTCAGGCGGTCGGTCAGCTTCGGCTTGAACGCGATCATGTCGTCGCGCACCTCGCTGCCCAGATAGGCACGCTGCACCAGATCGAGTGTGCCGGCCATGACCCCCATGTGGATGCCCTCGCGGGTGGTCCCGCCTTGGATGTCGCCGATGTCGCTTTCCAGGGCTGTGAGGAACATGTCCCATGAGCCTTCAGGATCGATCTCGGCTTCAATGGCGGCGTGAACGATGAAGCTTAAGGTCGACCCGTGGGAGGTGCGCTTGTCGTAATACTTGATGTTGCGCTCCGCCGTATCCGCCTCATACGGGTAACCCAACTTGTGAAACAGTCGCTGCAGCCGTTCTTCGGGAAACAAGAAGAACAGCATCAGTGTATCCGCCTGCTTGGCCAGTTTGTAGCGGTCTGGGTCGTCGCCTTCCGCCTTGAGGATGCGGTCCAGCCTTTGGATGCTGTCATAACGCGCCCGGTAAGCGTCCCAATCCAGTTCCTCCAGATCCTCGTATCCTTCGAATTGGCTGATGATGCCGTCGCCGTGAAATGGCACGAACATCTTGTGGCTCATGTCTTCAAAGCGAGCGATGTCGTCGTCGGTGAGGCCAAGCTTGCCGGTCAGTGCCCGACGCCGCTGCTCCGGCAGTATTTCCAGAATCCGGCCCACGGTCTCGCAAATCCAGGCCACCATGACATTGGTGTAGGCATTGTTGCGCACGCCTTCTTCGTCCCGGCCGGGGTACTTTTCGTGAAACTCATCGGGGCCCATGACGCCGTGGATCTCGAACCGATCACGCTCCGGATTGAAGTGGGCGATGCTGGACCAGAATAAGGCGATCTCCAGCATCATCTCGGCACCGTGGTCCCAGAGAAAGTCCACGTCGTTGGTGGTACGGTAATATTCCCAGATGTTGTAAAAGATAGCCGCGTTGACGTGGCGCTGATTGTGGCTCAGATCCGGGTCCCATCGCCCCGATTTGGGGTTGAGGTGGACCACCTGGGTCTCCTCAGTGCCGTCGCTACCGCTTTGCCACGGATACATGGCGCCGCGATAGCCGTGCTCGCGCGCCGCATGGCGGGCCTCGTCGAGCCGGCGATAGCGATACATCAGGAGTTCCCGCGTCACCTCCGGCAGGCGGTAATTCAAGAACGGGTAGATGTAGAGTTCGTCCCAGAATACATGGCCGCGATAGGCCTCGCCGTTGAGTCCGCGCGCCGGGACGCCAGCGTCGATATCGGCGGTGCGCGGGGAACAGACCTGAAGGATGTGGTTGATATGGAAGCGCACCAGCTGCTGCACCCGCTCATCCCCGGGGATGCGCACGTCCGAGGCCGTCCACAACTGATCCCACGCCCGTTGATGGCGTTCCATTGCCGGCGCGAACTCGCTGCAGCGGGCCACTGACCGTTCGGCGTTGATCAGCGGCTCGCTGATGGCGTTGTCCCGAGACGTGAACAAAGACACCATCTTCTCTACCCGTACCGGCGCTCCTTCCGCGATTTGGAATCCGAGGGTCTGGTGAATGTAGCCGTCGAGCTGATGCACGCCGCGATCGACCCCGATCACTTCGTTCTCGCCGTAAACTCGGGTGCGAGCTGCCTCGGCGACATAAATCCGGGATTGTCGCGTCTGCACCAGTAAAGCAATGGTGTCCGGCCCAACCGCCCGGGCCGTCACGGGATTGAGATGCTGGCTTTCCAGTTCGCGGTAGCGCGGCACGCCCCAGTTCCGGACACGCCCGTCCAGGGCCGACAGGATTTCCAGCCGTCCGGTCCAGTTGTCGGCCGTAATCGACCATTCCAGTGCGGCCAAGTGCTGATCGGCCATGCTGACAAAGCGGCGGCTTGCCAGCGTGGTTTCGCGGCCGGCGCGGTCGCGAAACCGCATAATACGCGTCATGACGCCGTGGCGAATGTCCAGTTCCTGCCGGTAAGTGAGAAGCTCGACGTTGTCCAGCTTGAACGGCTCGTCGTCGTCGATCCGGAACTTGAGCACCAGCCAGTTGGGCAGGTTGACAAAATCCTCGTTCACCACCGGACGTCCGGCCATGATCGTGGTCGCCCGGTTGAAGCCCCCGTGGACGTAAGTGCCGGGATAGTGGACGTCGCTCGTATCCGCCCATTCCGCTGTCGCCCGGGTGCAGAAGAACCCGTTGCCGGTGGACAGCAGCGCCTCGCGCAGGCCCTCCTCGGCCGGATCGAACTCATCGTAGGTCAGCTTCCAGGTGGACATGGCGTCTCCTCTCTTGACATTTTCGTTGCTGCGATCCGCCGCAGGCGATGGTCTCCTTCAGAGGCTATGGCGAGGCACTAACGGGCGAGAGAGTCGAGGAACGTCGCCACCTCTTCGACCGTGCCGAGGATAAAGTCGGCGGCGGTGGCCCGCTCGCCCACTTCCGGGTCGTCGGCCCGGCCGACGAAGATGCCGAGCCCCCGCCCCTCCAGGGCACGAAACGCGTCCTCGTCCGTGACATCATCCCCGACGTAAATCGGGATGACATCATCTCCGTTGAGATCCAGCGCCTCAAGGAGATAAAGCACGGCCTTGCCCTTGTGCCAGTCGATCTTAGGCTGAATTTCATAGACCATCTTGCCCGGCGTCATCTTGAGCTTGTCGGGATGCGCCGCCAATATTTCATCCACCACTGCCTTGATTTTTTGTCGCTCTCCTTCGGAGACGAGGCGGTAATGGGCCGCCACCGATGCCTTCTTGGGCTCCACCAGGGCCCCCTCAATCGGATCCATCACGTCGTGCAGGCGAGCCTTGACCTGTTCCAGAAGCTCCTGGAACGCACCGTCACCAGCCTCGTGTTCGATGGTGCCGGCATCGGGGCTCCAGATGTCAAAGCCATGGCTGCCGGCAACGATCAGGTTGTCGAGCCCCATCAGTTCCTGGACCACCGGACGATCGCGCCCGCTGACGACGCAGACCGGGCAACGGCTGGCCAGGCTGCGAACGGACTCCCGCATGTCTTCGGAAATGACGGCGTCTTCCGGACGCTCAACGATGGGCGTGAGTGTGCCGTCATAATCCAGGAACACGGCCGGACGCTTGCCGGCCAAGCGCTTTTCCACTTCTTCGCCATGGGTCAAGGCATGCGGCAGGTCGCCGATTTGTCGGGCCATTCTCGTTTTCCCCCTTCAATGATCGGTTCAGGAGCGATTTGCGACGCTCATCTCAGCCGGAGTTCACCGAGATCGGCGACGACGATGTCGGCACCGTTCTTGCGAAGCGCCTCCGGGTCATCGTGACGGGCCACGCCGATAACCAAGCCGAAACCACCGGCCCGACCGGCCTGCACCCCGGAAATCGCGTCCTCGAACACCACGGACCGGTCCGGCGTGGCCCCGAGCATCTTGGCCGCCACCTCGTAGGTGTGCGGGTCGGGCTTGCCGGCAAGATTTTTCTCCGCCGCGACGTTGCCGTCCACCTTGGCCTCGAACAGACCGGTAAGGCCCGCCACCTCGAGAACGGTATCGCAGTTCTTGCTCGAGGTGACCACGGCGATCCGCTTTTTCTTGGCCTTGAGCTTGCGGATCAGCTCTACCGACGTCTGAAAAACTTCTGCGCCCTGCTCCTTGAGCACATCGTTGAACATGGCGTTCTTGCGGTTGCCGAGACCGCACACAGTCTCCTTGTCCGGCGCATCCGACGGATCGCCCCGTTCCAGCACGATCCCGCGGGAGCGAAGGAAGCTGTCCACACCCTCGTAACGCGGCCTGCCATCGACGTAGCGGAAGTAATCCGGATCGACCTCGAACGGTTCGAACGGCGCGTCCTCGCGCTCCGCATACGTCTTCAGGAACGCATCGAACATCTTCTTCCAGGCGGTGGCGTGGACGCTGGCGGTATCGGTGATGATGCCGTCCAGGTCGAACAGCCACGCGTCGTAGGCATCGGCGTCGATCTCGATGGTATCCAAGGTGGTAGTCATGGATAGCCCCTCCCTAAAGGTGGTTTCGAGGGGGCCGGACGACACCAAAAGGAAAAGCGCCGTCAACGCCTGTGGGGAAACGTCGGAAGCCCCCAGGAGGCTGTTTCAGGTTCCGGTTTCAGCGAGCATTATATACCGTGGTCGGCGGTTGGCCACCCCTTGCACCGCGGAAAATCGCCCCGGCCGGCCGGGCCGCCGGCGCGGACGCGATACTTGGTCCGGCGCGCGGCTCAGGGCTCCGTGCCGGCAAGCCGCTGCACCAGCGGCACGATCGTCTCCCCGACATCGCTGGCGTCCAGGGCACCGGCATGGATGTGGCGGATGATTCCTGCCCGGTCCACCACCATCGTCTGCGGCAAACCGAACAGGCCGATTGCCTCGGCAACGCTGCCATCGGCATCGAATCCAACCTGAAGATACGGGTCGCCGTGACGGTCCAGCCACCTCAACGCCGCCGGTTGTGTATCCTGATAATTGATGCCGTAAACAGGGATGCCGTCGACGGCGAGCGCCATCAGGTGCGGATGTTCCTCCAGACATGGGGGGCACCACGAGGCGAACACGTTGATGACGACGACTTGCCCCGCCAAGTCATCCGAGTACAGGCCAAGCCCACCGTCTTCAAGCGGCGGCAATGCGAACGGCGGCAGCGGCTGGCCGATCGGCATCAGCATCATGTCCCAGGGATCGAGCGCAGCCGCGGTGCGAACGTCCATCTCCGGCAGCAACGATCCGCCGATCATCGCAACTCCCGCTACCAAGACCAGTAGCAGGCCCGTCCTCATGAGTCGGGTAAGGGCGCGCATCCGATAGACTGTGCACTCTCGTTCCATGGGGGCATCACCGCGTGGGGGCATCACCGAAGGACATCCAGCACCGCTTCCGGCGGCCGGCCGATCCGGGCGCGACCGGCGCAAACCACGATCGGACGTTCGATGACGATTGGATTGGCCACCATGCCGGCGATCAGCGCCGCATCATCCAGGGCTGGATCATCCAGTCCCGCCGCAGCCGCTTCCTTGGCCCGGAGCAGTTGCCGTGGCGAGAGCGCCAGCATGGCCAGAATGTCGGCCAGGGTTTCGGCCGATGGCGGCTCCTTCAGGTACTCGATCACTTGGGGCCGGATACCGTGGCTTTGCAGCAGGGCCAGCGCGGCGCGGGACTTGCTGCATCGCGGATTGTGATAAAGGACCACTTCCGACTGACCACCAGTCATCGGCACGAATTCCTCACGAGGCGCGCACGTGCGACCGCCTTCACCGGCCCCCGGCGGATACCAAGACTTTTAGCGTCTCGAGTTCACGGATGATACGGCGCAGTTCGTCCCGTGTCGCAGCATCAAGGCCTTGACCGCGGGAGGCTTGGGATGCCGGTGCGGCGTCCTCACCACCGTTGGCGCGGGCTGTTTTCGCCTTGTCCTGGCGCAACAGTTTTTGGGCCCCGCGGATGGTATAGCCTTCGTTATGGAGGAGGTGACGAATGCGTCGGAGCAACTCCAGGTCCTCGGGGCGGTAATATCGGCGCCCGCCGCCGCGTTTCAGAGGGCGGATCTGCGCGAACTTGCTTTCCCAGAAGCGGAGCACGTGTTGCGGCAGGTCGAGTTCGGCCGACGCTTCCGCGATCGTGCGAAACGCCGTGGGCGACTTGCTTGCGTGTCGGCATGGCGACAAGGGCTCGGCTGCTTCCGGCATGGCTAGTCGGTCCGGCCGCCCTCGCTGCCTTCGTTGATGCGGGTCTTGAGTACCTGGGACGGCCGGAACACCAGCACCCGCCTCGGGAGGATCGGCACCTCTTCGCCGGTCTTGGGATTGCGCCCCACGCGCTCGCCCTTCTGACGCACCGAAAATGTTCCGAATGAAGAGATCTTCACCACCTCGTCGTGCGCCAGAGCACGAACGATTTCGTCCAGAAGCGCCTCCACCAGTTCGGCGGACTCATTCCGAGACAGCCCGACCTCCTGATAGACAGCTTCGCTCAAACGGGCCCGCGTAATCGTCTTCCCGGCCATACAGCGCCCCTTCGGCCCAAATTTGCCGGCAAGGCTACGCGGATCGCAGAAATCCGTCAATATCAAAGGGATGAAGGATCGGGCCGGTCATATCGCTCGCTCGGGCGCAAGGCCGGCCACGGCCGCATGCGCTACCACCGCACCAGGGCAGCCCCCCAGGACAGACCGCCGCCGATAGCCTCCATCAACACCAAGTCTCCCGCCTTGATGCGGCCGTCACGCACCGCGTCATCCAGGGCCAGCGGGATGGAAGCTGCCGAGGTGTTGGCATGCCGGTCGACGGTAATGACGAAGCGCCCCTCTGGCACCCCGAGTTTGCGGGCGATGCCGTCAAGAATGCGCAGGTTGGCTTGGTGCGGTACGATCCAGTCCACGTCGTTCAGACTGATACCGTTGGCCCGGCATGCCTCCTCCGCCACCGCCGCCAGATTGGTCACGGCGTGCCGAAATACCTCCCGGCCCGACATGCGCAGGTGCCCCACCGTCTGCGTCGCCGACGGCCCGCCGTCCACGTAGAGAATGTCGCGAAACCGGCCATCGGAATGGAGATGGGTGGAAAGAATCCCCGGAGCCTCTCCCCAGCCGGCCTCACCCCGCGCCACGCCGTCCCCATTGGCAGACTGCAGCACCACCGCGCCGGCGCCATCCCCGAACAGCACGCACGTGCCGCGGTCTTCCCAGTCGACGATGCGGGAATAGGTTTCCGCCCCGACCACCAGCGCTGTCCTGGCTTGGCCTGTCCGAATGAAATTGTCCCCGACCGCGAGCCCGAACACGAAGCCGGCACACACCGCCTGCACGTCCATCGCGGCCCCCCGACGTATCCCGAGCTTGGCCTGCACCCGGGTCGCCGTGGCAGGAAACGTGTCGTCGGGCGTGGTGGTGGCGACCACCACCAGGTCCACATCGCCGACATCGATGCCGGCATGGTCGATGGCCCGGCGGCAGGCCTGCTCCGCCAGGTCGGACGTGACCTGACCATCGGCCGCGATGTGCCTTTGCCGAATGCCGGTACGTTCGACGATCCAGTCGTCGGACGAACCCACCCTTTGGGCCAGCTCCGCATTGGTCACGACGGTTTCAGGCAGATAGGAACCGCACCCGATAAGGCGCGAGCGGTAATCGTTCATCGGCTGTTCATCACCTGCTGCGTGGTCGAAGGGTTGGGGTCGGACGTGCGAAGCTGGGCGTAGTCATGCTTGATGCCCTCGTTGACGCCGTCGGCGATCAGCTTGATGGCGACGTCGATCGCGTTGGAGAAACCGATCGCATCGGTTCCCCCGTGGCTCTTCACGCAGACCCCGTTGAGGCCGAGGAACATCGCGCCGTCGTACCGTCTGGGATCGACGCGCTTGCGCATGGCCCTGAGCGCCGGCGTGGCGACAAGACCGCCAATCCGCCCGAACGGCGAACTGCGCAGCGCTTGGCGCAGGATGTGGGTGAACAGTCGCGCCGTGCCCTCCATCGACTTGAGAGCGATATTGCCGGTGAAGCCGTCGGTGACCACCACGTCCACGGTTCCCTCGGCAATGTCGTTGCCCTCGACGAAGCCGTGGAACCGGATGGCGAGGTTGCTGTCCTGCAGGATGGTTGCCGCCTGGCGGACTGCCTCGTTGCCCTTCAGGTGCTCTTCGCCCACGTTCAGAAGGCCGACCGACGGCTGTTCGAGGCCCAGAACCTTCCGGGCGAAAACTTCCCCCATGACCGCGAACTGAACCAAGTTTTCGGCGTCGCATTCGACATTCGCACCCAGATCGAGGACCACCGACTGGCCGCGTATGGTGGGACCGAGCCCGGCGATGGCCGGACGATCGATGCCCGGCAGGGTACGCAACACGTACTTGGCCATCGCCATCAGGGCGCCGGTGTTGCCCGCGGACACTACGCCCTCGGCTTCGCCACTGGCCACGGCCTCGATGGCGAGGCGCATGCTGGTCGATCGTCCTGACCGCAGCGCCGCAGACGGCTTGGCGCCGGGCTCCACCACGTCATCGGTGTGGCGCACTTCCGACACCCGCCGTACTCGGGAAAAACGGTCCAGCATGGGTCGTAGCACGAGCTCCCGCCCGAACAGAAGAAAGCGTACGTCCGGGTGGCGCGCTACAACACGATTGATCCCGGCAACGACCATCCGCGGGGCATGATCCCCGCCCATCGCATCAATGGAAAGCGTTACGGACATTGTCGGCGGACGGAGATGATCCGGTGCAAGGTCAGAGTGTGGCCATGACAAAGGAAGCCGGTAGCAGGCTCGGAGTGATTCGCCGGCGCGACCGATGACCGGGTCAAGGTCATGGCCGGCGGCGCCGCACTGATAGCCTCATTCCTGGCGCCGGGCAAGCGGCTCAGCCTTTTTGTTTGGTTTCGTTGCGGATGGTGGCAAGCGCCGCAAAAGGGCGGCGCGCATCGTCGTCATCGCCATCATCCGCTGTGACAGTAAACTCAGAGAATGCCGCGTCAGGCCGTCGCGGATACGGGTCGAGCACAAGAGCCAGTTCTTGGGCGGCGACTTCACCAAGATCGATCATGCCTCCTACTACCGGTTCCGGAAGTTCCGGATCATCGGCCAGGGTCATCACGACCTCCTCCCCGAGCGCCGGCGCGTCGCCCCATTCGTCCGCGACGTCAATGCCGTAAACCCGCTCGAACGGCACGTCAAGCCGGGCAGCCACCGGCTCCAGCGTAACCACGCACTGCTGTACAACGTCGGCGCGCAACTGACCGCTGACCCGAAAGCGCCTGGCACGCTGCCGCGGCTGGACCATACCCTCGGCCGCCAACGCATCGACTGCCAACAGGCCGAATCGCCGTGCCAGCCCCCGGCGCTCGTCGGTGTTCGCGGCGATCCGGAAAGACCGCCCGGACGCCGGCACCGTGTCGATGGCGAGCGGACGCGAGAAGTCCGCCATCTCAACGTGCGTGGTCATCGAGTTCTCCCTCAGGACACGGCGGGTGGGGTTCCGAACCGCACCGCTGCCCGACAGAGATCATCGGTGGCAACGGCGGCGAGCGCTTCGGCCTCACGCCGCATGTAGTCGGCAACCGCAGCGACCAAGTCAATGCTGGGCGCCGATTTTCGATAGAGATTGCGCCGCAGCGCCGCTTCGAGGGCACCTTCGGGCGCATCCGCCGCCAGAGCCTGGTCGTAGGCCGCAAGCCGACCATAGAAATTCTTAGCCATGGCCTTAATGCGTGGGCCGACACTGACGTCGCCCACACCCATTTCCCGGAGGTTCTGGTCCATGTCGGCAAACATCAGGTCGAAGAGGGCCTGCGATAGTGCGCTGGTGGCTTCGCGATCCTGTTTCATCCGACGCAGCAGCAAAACCACATGAATGACGATCATGTCGAACCGCCCATCGGGGGTGTCCGGAACCCCACAAGACTGGTAAAATAGCGGATTTCGCGCCTGTTCGACCGCAGCGATATAAAGCTGCCGGGCCGCGATCTCGAACGGCGACGGCCGAAAATGACGCAGCAGATCCATCGCGGTTGTGTCTCGTGCCTGATCGGCGCGACGGCGCCTGTGGTTGACAACCCCGTCCTCTCGATGGCACTAGAGGATCGAGAAATGCTGGGATCGCGTGGCCACGCCGGCGATCGCCAAATCCATGTACGAGAGTGTGTGACAAACATGGTCAGCGCGCTGGGCTCAAGTCAATGGTTCGGGCGCCGGGCCGTCACCGCAGTCGTCGCGGTCGTGGCGGTTGGCGCTTTTTTGGGAGGGTGTTCCCCTCGCGTGGGCACCCATGGCAACACGGTCGATCCCCAGTTGATCCAAGAGGTCGTTCCGGGGGTGCATTCCCGTGCCGATGTCGAGGCGATTCTGGGGTCCCCGTCCACCGTCTCTCTGTTCGATGGGGAGACTTGGTACTACATCGGCAACCGGACGGAAACCCTGGCATTCCTCGCGCCTAACGTGCGCGAACGTCAGGTGGTGGCGGTCAACTTTGATGAATACGGCATCTGCACCGGCGTCGACTCGTTCGGGTTGGAACGAGGCCGGGACGTGAAGCTGGTTGACCGCGAAACCCCGACGCGGGGGAACGAGTTCACGTTCGTCGAGCAGATTGTCGGGAACATCGGCCGGTTCGAAGGGAACTGACCCTGCACGGCCCGGGGCGGCGACGGTGACGTCCGGCGGCTAGACTCGACCTCCGCAACGCTCCCCATGCCCGTGCATCGCCTTCACTCACGACCGTAACGAACAAAAAACCCCGGAAGCCGAAGCTTCCGGGGTTTGTTACGTGAGAGATCCGTTGCGGTGTCAGTGGGCGAGCACCGCCAGGATCAGCAGGGCGACCACGTTGGTGATCTTGATCATCGGGTTGACGGCGGGACCCGCGGTGTCCTTGTACGGGTCACCGACGGTATCGCCGGTCACCGCGGCCTTGTGGGCCTCGGAGCCCTTGCCGCCGTGGTGGCCGTCCTCGATGTACTTCTTGGCGTTGTCCCAGGCACCGCCGCCCGCGGTCATCGAGATCGCGACGAACAGGCCGGTGACGATGACGCCGAGCAGCATGGCACCAACGGATGCCAAGGCCGCTTCCTTGCCGCCGATCATCAGCATGACGAGGTACAGGACGATCGGCGCCGTAACCGGCAGGAGCGACGGGATCACCATCTCCTTGATCGCGGCCTTGGTGAGCATGTCCACGCAGCGCCCGTATTCCGGCTTGGTGGTGCCCTCCATGATCCCGGGGATTTCCTTGAACTGGCGGCGAACCTCGATCACCACCGCGCCGGCGGCACGCCCTACCGCGGTCATGCTGAACGCCCCGAACATGAACGGCAGCAACCCGCCGAGGAACAGCCCTACCACCACGTACGGATTGGACAGGGAGAAGTCCACGGTGACATCCGCAAAGTACGGAAACTCCAACGGACGTTCGGCGAAGAACAGGATGTCCTGGGTATAGGCGGCGAACAGAACCAGGGCACCAAGCCCAGCCGACCCGATGGCGTAGCCCTTGGTGACGGCCTTGGTGGTGTTGCCGACGGCGTCCAGGGCATCGGTGGTCTTGCGGACGTCGGCCTCCAGTTCCGCCATCTCGGCGATGCCGCCGGCGTTGTCGGTCACCGGCCCGTAGGAGTCGAGGGCAACCACCATGCCGGCCAGAGCCAACATCGCGGTGACCGCGATGGCGATGCCAAACAAGCCGGCGATCAGGTAGGTGACGATGATGGCCGCACAGATGATCAGCGCCGGCACGGCCGTGGCTTCCATGGAAATGGCCAAGCCCTGGATGACGTTGGTGGCATGGCCGGTCTTGGAGGCTTCGGCGATGCTGCGGACCGGGCGGTATTCGGTACTGGTGTAATACTCTGTCACCCAGATGATCAGCCCGGTAACGACCAAGCCGGTGATTGCACAGAAAAACAGATCCCAGCCATTAAAAGTTCGTCCGGCCGCAACCATTTCCGTACCGAATCCGACCACGATCCATGTGACCGGGAGAAACAAGACCGCCGAAATCAGCGCCGTCACCACGAACCCTTTGTATAAAGCGCCCATGATGTTCTGGCTGGGGCCCAGCTTAACGAAGAAGGTGCCGATAATGGAGGCGATAATGCAGGCCGCGCCGATGACGAGCGGATACATCATGATGTCCGCCAGGATCGGGGCGGTGGCGAAGAAGATTGAGCCCAGCACCATGGTCGCCACCACGGTGACCACATAGGTCTCGAACAGGTCGGCGGCCATGCCGGCACAGTCGCCCACGTTGTCACCGACGTTGTCGGCGATCACCGCCGGGTTCCGGGGATCGTCCTCCGGAATGCCGGCCTCCACCTTGCCCACCAGGTCTGCTCCGACGTCGGCTCCCTTGGTGAAGATGCCACCGCCGAGACGAGCGAAGATGGAGATCAGCGAGGCACCGAAGCCGAGCGCCACCAGGGGATCGATCAGGCCGCGCCCTTCCGCCCCCATCAGCAGCAACAGGCCGTAGAGCAGGGCAATCGACAGCAGCGCGAGCCCGGCCACCAGCATGCCGGTAACGGCGCCGCTTCGAAACGCCAGGGCGAGGCCGGCGTCGAGCCCGGACTTGGCCGCTTCAGTGACACGGACATTGGCTCGCACCGAGATGTGCATGCCAATGTAGCCGGCGGCACCCGACAGAACGGCGCCGACGACGAACCCGAAGGCCACGGACCAGTCGAGGATGATCAACAGGACGATGGCCACGACCACGCCCACGATGGCGATGGTGGTGTACTGTCGGTTGAGGTAGGCGGCAGCGCCTTCCTGAACCGCGCCCGAGATCTCCTGCATGCGCTGTGAGCCGGCGCTTGCCGACAGCACGGCGCGACTCGCCCAGACGCCGTACCCGACGGCGAGCAGGCCGCACAGGATGACAAAGATGTGCATGATGAGTTGCCCCTTGTTTATCGGAGCGCGCCGCAGGAAGCGCTCGGTAACCCCCTCAAGTCCCACGGAGCGCGTTTTCGTTCGGTGACCACGAAAATCGGGCGGAAAATGCCAGATGCCTCACCATAACGCAACTGGCGTCGATTGCATTGCAATATTGCCGTGGGCGGGCGGCTCGCCGGTGACGCAGGCAATACGAGCTGCAGACGGTCGCGAGCCGGCGGGCGGGCAGATTTGGCCTGTTCCCGTCAGAAATGCCGATAGCCAATGCGCGACGGTGTCACATCCCCGCCCACGGCATCGAGGAGACGCACCACCGAATCCTCTTGGGAAGCCGGCTGTTCGATCCGACCGATGTCGGTGACAGCGATGCCCAGCGCGGCGCCGATTCCCTGGGCCGTGGCTGCCTGCGCCGGCGGAACGGTAAAAACGAGTTCATAGTCGTCACCGCCCTCGACCAGATCAGATGGCTTGGCCGCACCCGCGGCCAGCACCTCGGCCGCGGCGGCGGAGACCGGAATCCGGGCCGCATCGATTCGGGCGGCCACGCCCGATGCCCGGCAGATGTGGCCAAGGTCGGCGACAAGCCCGTCGGACACGTCGCACGCGGCCGTGGCAAGGCCGGTCAGGCGACGCCCGAGGGCGAGCCGCGCCGTCGGCCGGCGGTAGCGGTTGACCAGAGCCGCGTGTGCCGCGCGGCCGGGCGCGGTGAGCTTGCCGGTGAGCAGTGCAAGGCCGAGAGCGGCATCGCCGATGCTGCCGGAGACGAACACTCGATCACCCGGCTTCGCGCCGGCCCGGGTGAGCGCTCGGCCGGTCTCGACGGTGCCGAGCACGGTGACCGACAGGGTGAGCGGACCCGGCGTAGCTACCGTGTCACCGCCAAGCAGTGTCACGCCGATCCGCTGCTGCTCCGTGCCGAGTCCGGTCGCGAAGCCGTTGAGCCACTGCTCCAACTTCTCGCATCCCCAGTCTTTGGGCAGGGCCAACGCCAACGTATAGCCAAGCGCGTCCGAACCCATGGCAGCGAGATCGGAGAACCCCACCGCGAGCACCTTCGCAGCAACATCGTCGCCCGAATCGTCGTTCAGGAAATGGACGCTCTCGACGATGGCGTCCGTGCTCACCACCACCGATCGGCCGGGGGGTACGGCAAAAACGGCGGCGTCATCCAGAAGGCCCAGCGCCCCTGCCTCGCCAGCGGCCAGGGGTGCGAAGAACCGTGCGATGATCTCGAACTCACCGAGTGCCGGCGGGGTCATCGCAGACTCTGTCGCCCCGGATCGCCCCACCCGCTCCATCCGGGCGGATCGTCCGGGCGATCTTGTCCAGAACAGCGTTGACCAGCGCGGTTTCCTTGCCGCTGAAGAAGGCGTGGGCCACGTCCACGTACTCGTTGACCACCACCTTGGCCGGGACGTCCGGCCGGAATGCGAGTTCGAACGCCCCGGCCCTCAGGATCACACGCAACAAGACTTCAAGCCGATCGAGCGTGAGGTCGGTCAAGGCGTCTTGTACCCACGCGTCGAGCCGTGGCAGGTTCGCACACACACCCTCCACCACCGTGGCGAAGAACGCCGTGTCGGGCTCCGTCAACTCGGCGCCTTCCGAGGTATTGCGCCAGCGTTCCGTCAGGAATTCCAACAGGACTGGATCGGCGGGGCCGCCTGCGACATCGATTTCGTAAAGCGCCTGAACGGCGACAAGCCGTGCCGCGCTGCGTCGTCGGCGGTCGGCGGAAGCCAAACCAGGGCCGCTCATCGAAGCACCGGGCCGTGCTGGCCTTTGAGATCCATCATGACCAGGCAGGCCGCCGCGGCGTCGGCACCCTTGTTCTTGCCGGTCACGGCTGCCCGTTGCCAGGCTTGGTTCCGGTCCCGGCAGGTCAGGAGACCGAAACCGAGTGGGACGCCGGCATCGATGGTGAGATCCATTAAGGCGCGGCTGACCTCCCGGCAGATGTGATCGTAGTGATCGGTCTCGCCCCGGATCACGCAGCCGAGCGCGATGAAGCCATCATAGGTTGGCGCCTGCGATCCCCCTGCCGAGGCCCGGAGCGCGAAGGCGATCGCCGCCGGCAATTCGAATGCACCCGGGACGGCTTGGCGCGCCCAGGTGGCTTGGCCACGCACCAGTTCCGCCGTGGCGCCTGCGGCCAGTTCATTGGCGATGTCGGGATAGAATCGGGCTTCCACGATCAGCACATGGCGGCGGGCGGTCATGGGCAGATGTCCTGTTCGGCAATTGGCTGACGGCCCGCGATGCGGAGACCGTACCCTTCCAGGCCAATGATCGTGCGTTCAGTGTTGGTGAGCAGAACCATCTCCTTGACGCCCAGATCCAACAGGATTTGCGCGCCGATGCCATAGTCACGAAGCTGCGAGGCCTCGTCACCGCAGCCGGCCAGGGCGGCCCGCACCCGGTCCGACAGGCTGGATTTATAGGGTTCGCGGATCAGCACCAACACACCGCGGCCGGCCCGGCCGATCGCCCGCATGGCGTTGTGGAGGTGGCGAGCCTTTCCGGTGCGGGTGTCGCCAAGCACATCGTCGAGCACGTTGAGCGCATGCATCCGCACCAGCACCGGCCCGTCGGTCGCCACGTCCCCCATCACCAGGGCGACATGCTCGGCATAGGCGACGCGGTTGACGTAGACCGCCATGCGGAACGTGCCGCCGTAGACGCTTTGCAGGTCGCCTTCGAGGATCCGGTCCACAATCCGGTCGTGCCGCAGCCGGTAGGCGATCAGGTCCGCGATGCTGCCGATCTTGAGGCCATGTCTCTTGGCAAAGCGGAGCAGGTCCGGCAGCCGCGCCATGGTGCCGTCATCATTCATGATCTCGCAGATCACGCCGGATGGATTGAGACCGGCCAGCCGGGCGATATCCACCGCCGCTTCGGTATGGCCGGCACGCACCAGCACGCCACCGTCGCGGGCTTCCAACGGAAAGACGTGTCCCGGCGAGACCAGGTCGCCGCTCCCCTTGGTAGGATCGATGGCGACGGCCACGGTACGGGCCCGGTCGGAGGCGGAGATACCCGTGCTCACACCCTCCCGGGCCTCGATGGAGACGGTGAAGGCGGTGTTGTGGCGCGATTCATTCTGCCGGACCATGTGCGGAAGCTCGAGCGCCTTGACCCGGTCACGGGTCAGCGCCAAACAGACCAGCCCCCGTCCGTGCTTGGCCATAAAGTTGATGGCCTCGGGCGTCGCCATCTGGGCGGGAACCACGAGGTCACCCTCGTTTTCCCGGCTCTCGTCGTCGACGAGGATGAACATGCGGCCGTTGCGCGCGTCCTCGATGATGCCATCGATGGCGTCGAGGGCCGGGCCGGCCGCGGCGGTGTCAGTCCCGGGAGAGGAGGCGGGCCACATAGCGCGCGATCATGTCGATTTCCAGGTTTACCCGGTCGCCTACCCGCGATCGACCAAACGCGGTGACGGCGAGGGTATGAGGAATCAGATTGACCCCGAAGCCCTCATCCGCAACCTCGTTAACGGTCAGGGACACGCCATCCACCGCAATCGAGCCTTTCACCGCCACATAGCGCATAAGGTCGGGCGCCGCCGAGAAGGTGAACCGTTGCGAGTCGCCGTCCGGGCGGATCGCCTCGATGCAGCCGACACCGTCCACATGGCCGAACACCAGATGGCCGCCAAGTTCATCGCCAATGCGGAGCGACCGCTCCAGATTCACTGCCGTGTCTTCCCGCCAGTCCCCGATGGTGGTGCAAGCCAGGGTTTCGGCGGATGCCGACACGGCGAACCACCCCGTCCCCCGCTCGGTTACCGTGAGGCAAACGCCGGAACAGGCAATAGACGCGCCAACCGGCACGGTCGCCGTATCGAAGCCGGTTGCGATTTCCAGGCGTGTGTCGCCGGTTCGGCGCACCGAGCGGACCGTGCCGAGGTCCGTGACGATCCCCGTGAACATGGCGGTGGCCTAACGGCTGCGCTCGAAAGTTTCAAGCATGTCGTCGCCGAGCCCACGTATACCGGTGCGCACGAACCGCGGCGTTGCCGCCAGGGTCGGCAAGCCGAGGGCTGCCACCGCCGCCACGCCGTCGCCGCCCAGCACGCCGGAGCTGCGGAACCAGGCCAGCCGGTCCACCAGCCCCGCCGCGAGAAACGCTGCCGCCAGTCGCCCGCCACCCTCGATCAGCACCCGGGTCAGGCCGAGCCAGCCCAGGGCTCCTGCGATGGCGCCGGGGCGCAGATGTCCATCGGCATCCGTCTCCACCGGGATCACACGAACCCCTCGCTGTTTCAAGGCGTCCCGCTTGCCCGGGTCGGCATCGGCTCGGGTCAGCACGTGGGTCGGTATATCTCTGGCCGTGGCCACCAGCCGGGCCGTCACAGGCAGGCGCAGACGTCCGTCGGCGACGATCCTGACCGGCGATCGGTCCCCCATCCCCGGCAGACGGCAGCCGAGGTCGGGATCGTCGGCCAGCGCGGTGCCTGAGCCGATCAGCACCGCATCGTGGTCGGCCCGCATCCGGTGCGCGTGTGCCCGTGCCGCCTCCCCGGTGATCCAGCGGCTCTCGCCGCCCGCCATGGCGATGCGCCCATCCAGGCTGGTCGCAGTCTTCAGCGTGATCAGCGGTCGCCCGGCGGTGCAGCAGAGGAAGAACCCGGCGTTCACTGCTGCCGCTTCAGGTTCACACACGCCAAGATCGACGATGATCCCCGCCTCCTGCAGGCGTGCCAACCCGCCCCCCCCGACCCGCGGGTCCGGGTCGCGCACCGCTACCACGGTCCGCCGGATACCGGCGGCAATCACCGCTTCGGTACAGGGCGGCGTCCTGCCGACGTGGTTGCAAGGCTCCAGGGTGACGTAGAGGCTCGCCCCGGCGGCCGCACCGCCGGCCCGGCCCAGGGCTTCCGTCTCCGCATGGGGCCGTCCGCCCGGCTGAGTCCAGCCGCGCCCCACCACCATGCCGTCACGAACCACCACCGCCCCCACGGCCGGGTTGGGCCATACCCGGCCGAGCCCGCGGCGCGCCAAGCCCAGCGCCGCCTGCATGTGACGGCGGTCGTCGTCATCCGAAGGCGGCGTGTCAGCGATCGCCAAGGTGCTCAACGAAATCTTCAAAGTCCTTGGCTTCCCGGAAGTTCTTGTAGACAGACGCGAAACGGACATAGGCGACCTGGTCCAACTGGGCCAGCTGCTCCATGGCCATCTCGCCGATCACCTTGGACGGGATCTCCGGCTCCCCAAGCGTCTCCAGCCGGCGTTGAATGCTGTTGACGATCCGTTCGATGCGGTCTTCGTCCACCGGCCGCTTACGCAACGCGATCTTGAGGGAGCGCAGCAGCTTCTCCCGGTCAAACGGCGTTTTCTGGCCGTTCTTCTTGACCACCACCAGTTCCCTAAGGTGAACCCGCTCAAACGTGGTCCAGCGCGCGCCGCAGGCCGGGCAATAGCGCCGCCGGCGGATCGCGGCGTGATCTTCCGTCGGCCGCGAATCCTTCACCTGGGTATCTTCGTGGCCGCAGAATGGGCAACGCATGCGCCTTGATCCTTTCCCCCCAATGGAGTGTGCGCCGGCCGGCGGTCATCGCACCTCCTGTTCAGAAATCCGAGTAGACCGGGAAGCGTTCGCACAACTGCAGAACCTGTTCCCGGGCCCGGCCCTCGGCCACGCTGTTGTCATCGGGATTGTGAGCGAGGCCGTCCAGCACGTCGGCGATCAACTCGCCCACCCGGCGGAACTCGGCCGGGCCGAAACCGCGGGTGGTGCCGGCCGGCGAGCCGAGGCGAATGCCGGAGGTGATGCCGGGCTTTTCCGGGTCGAACGGAATGCCGTTCTTGTTGCAGGTCAGGTTGGCCCGCCCGAGGCTCGCCTCCGCCGCCTTGCCCGTAACCCGCTTGGGCCTGAGGTCCACCAACACCAAGTGGGTATCGGTGCCGCCGGAGACGAGGTCGAGCCCGCGCTCCGCCAGGGTCGCGCCCAGCATCTTGGCGTTGTCCGTCACTGCCTTGGCGTAACTGCGGAACTCCGGTCGGAGCGCTTCGCCGAAGGCCACCGCCTTGGCCGCGATCACATGCATCAGCGGGCCGCCCTGGAGGCCCGGAAACACGGCCGAATTGATCCGCTTGCCCAGATCCGGGTCCTGACTCAGGATCATGCCACCGCGCGGACCCCGCAGGGTCTTGTGGGTGGTCGTGGTCACCACGTGGGCATGGGGGAACGGGCTCGGATGAACACCACCGGCGATCAATCCCGCAAAATGCGCCATGTCCACCATCAGCATCGCGCCGACGGCATCGGCAATCGCACGGAATCGGGCGAAGTCGATGATGCGGGGATAAGCCGAACCACCGGCGATGATCAGCTTCGGCCGGTGTTCCTTGGCCAACCGCTGTACCTGCTCGAAATCAATCAGCGCGTCCTCTTTCCGAACGCCGTACTGCACGGCGCGAAACCACTTGCCGGACTGTGCCGGCGCCGCGCCGTGGGTCAGGTGACCGCCGGCATCCAGCGACATGCCCATGAGAACGTCGCCCGGTTGCAAAAGGGCGAGATAGACTGCCCCGTTGGCCTGGGCGCCGGAATGCGGCTGAACGTTGACGAAGTCGCACCCGAACAATTGTTTGGCCCGCTCAATGGCCAGGGCCTCACCCACGTCCACATGCTCGCAACCACCATAGTAGCGCCTGCCGGGATAGCCTTCGGCGTACTTGTTGGTCAGCACCGAGCCCTGGGCCTCCAGCACCGCGCGCGACACGATGTTCTCGGAGGCGATCAGTTCAATATGCTGGCGCTGACGCCCCAACTCGGCGTGGATCGCCGCGTCCACCGCCGTGTCGGCCTCGGCCAGCGGGGCACTGAAAAAGCGGTCGTGGGCGGCGCTCGGGTAAGATGACCGGGTTACCGGCATAAGGCTGTCCTTCCCTGATTGTGCAGGTTCCAAGTCTGTCGGATATGATCCGACCGGCGTTGTTCGTGCTGGGCCGACATCGGTGTGGCGTCGTGATCCTACCCGGGATTGGCGAGTTTACGGACACGGGCGCTATGACGCCCGGCCGAGAACGTCGTCTCCAGGAAGACCTTGAGACAGTCTCGGGCGACATCCTCCCCGATCATCCGGCCTCCGAAACAGATGACGTTGGCGTCGTTGTGCTCCCGCGCAAGGCGTGCGCCCAGCGCGTCGTGGACCAGAGCGGCGCGCACGTTGGGAAAACGATTGGCCGCGATGCTGATGCCGATGCCGCTGCCACAGACGAGCACACCGCGGCGGGCCTTGCCGTCCCGAAGCACGTGCGCCATCGCATAGGCAAAATCCGGATAGTCCACCGATTCGGCGCTGTCGGTGCCAAGATCAAGCGTCTCAAACCCCATGTCACGCAGGGACTGAAGCAGCCCAATCTTGAGATTATAGCCGGCATGATCGCTCGCCACGGCAATCGTTTCTTTCGTCATGTTCGACACCATGGATCAAGCGTCATTCCACAGGACAATCGTCAACGGTCATCATCCGCCCGGAACACCAACGGCCAACGTTGATACCATATCTCGGATTGGGTGGCTACACCGGCACAAGCGGTCGCCGTTATCGGAGACACCGACCGGGCTGGTCGAAGCCCGGAGCCGTCCTTGAACGGCGGCTGCGGCAGGCGACGCCGCCTCTGCCCGGTATCGCGAAACGCCGTCCGCAAGCGCCGCAAAAACCGCCTCTGAAGCCTAGCCTTGTTTATTTTCGTTTTTTATTTGACACGACCTTCCTTCGGGATGTTACATAACCACACACTCAAAGCTAAACCTGTCAGGGCGAATACCGATGGATGAAGAGCTGAACGAGAGAATCGCACGCGAGGACGTCCTGCGTATGGCGGTGGACGTGGTTGCCGCTTACGTCAGTAACAATCAGGTTCCGTCTGCCCAGATACCGGAGGTCATCCATAGCGTGTTTGGGTCCCTGTGCGAGCTGGAAGGTGCCTCGTCCGAGATGCGGCAGGAACCTCAGAAGCCGGCGGTACCCATCCGGAAATCAGTTACCCCGGATTATATCGTCTGCCTCGAGGACGGAAAGAAGCTGAAGATGCTCAAGCGGCATCTCCATACCACTTACCGCATGACGCCCGAGGAATACCGGGCCAAGTGGGGTCTTCCATCCGACTACCCCATGGTAGCTCCCAACTACGCCAAGCAGCGCTCAGAGTTCGCCAAGCAGATTGGCCTCGGCCGCAAGGCTGGTGATGACTCACGCCGTGGTCGCGCCAAGCGCTGAACGCGAATCCCATAGCGGTTGTGCGCGTGCAAACAATCGGACGCGTCAGACGAACGGGATAGACAGGTTCGGAAGGGGCGTGCGCGTCCCTCCGAACTCGCTTTGTCATAGTCTTTCAGCCGGGGAAAAGGGTGGAAAGGCGACTTGGGGAAGCCGCCTTTCCGATGCGTCATGCCACCTGGGGGCAGGTTCCGGGCGGCATGCGCACGACTACATCTTGATACGCTCCTATTATCGCGCTGCATTTGATCTTTGGAGGTCCCTCATGTCGAGGGGCCTGCAGCGCGAGTGATTGCGTTGCCTGCGCGCTCGAACTCCCCTTAGCGCTTGGGCGCGCAGGGGTTCTTGGCTGCACACGGGTTCTTGGCTGCACATGGGTTGGCGGCGGCGCAAGGATTGGCTGCGCACGGATCGGCCGCGCAGGGATCGGCCGCGCAGGGATCGGCTGCGCACGCGCCGCAGGGCTTGCAGGCCACGACATGAATACTGCCGCTGCGCGACTTGGCGGTGGGCAGTTCAGCGGTCATCGAACGAACGTCCATTGTCGCGGTCACCGGGCTGGCCGCAGCCATCGAGGTGCCGAGGGCAATGCCGGCGGCGGCAAGGGCGGGCATGACGGTGGTATTGAGCAGGGTCTGCCGGTTGGTCTTCATGGTCCTGGCCTCCTCAATCTGAAAATGCGAAGAATTAACTGTTGGCATCATGCTCCGCCCCAGCCGCTGAGACGAGTCACGCCGCATCACGAAACAGTGAACGCCGGCCAAGCAACGTTAACCGAGGACGCCCGGACAGGGTCACGAAACGACCGTGGACAACCGGCCAGGAAATCGGCGGGCACATGGTTCGGACAAGCAGTCTGGGCAGCCAAGAGGTACGACTGAAGGGGGCCGCCCTCAAGCAGGTTCGAGTTCGCTGTCCCAGTACAGGAAGTCGCGCCAGCTTTCATGCAGGTAGTTGGGCGGGAATGCCCGGCCGTTCTCCTGCAACTCGTACGCCGTGGGCTCGTACGGGTGGCGCAGCGGATGAATGCCGCACTCGTGCGGCAACCGGTGCCCCTTGCTCAGATTGCAAGGCTCGCAAGCCGTGACGACGTTGGTCCAAAGCGTCCGGCCGCCGCGAGCGCGCGGGGTGACATGATCGAACGTAAGGTCCTCGGTCGGCAAGTGATCGCCGCAGTACTGGCAGGCGAACCGGTCGCGCAGAAACACGTTGAAGCGGGTGAACGCAGGCCGGCGCACCATCGGCACATACTGCTTCAGGGAGATCACGCTCGGCAGCCGGAACTCCCGGGACGGGGAGTGCACGGCGCGATCATACTCGGAAATCACATTGACCCGGTCCAGGCAGACCGCCTTGATGGTTTCCTGCCACGGCCAGAGAGACAGCGGAAAATAGCTGAGGGGCCGAAAATCGGCGTTCAGGACCAAAGCTGGATAGCTCTCTAATCCCATCCAAACGGTTCCCGATGTCAACCCACGGCGAGACCCTACAACATATAGAGCGCGCCTGCCAAACCTGCACTCCGTGAAGTTTTGGTGACCCGCATCACCAGAGCCGGGCCCCCTCCCGACCGCGCCCGGACCCCCTGGCTCATGGCACCGCCATCCGAAACACTTGGCCCAGGAATTTGAGATCCAGCCGGATCGTGGCCTCGTCGATCCCGTGGCCCAGATTGGGCATCACGTGCGCTTCCACCGGAACGCCGGCGGCCCGCAGCGTCCCCTCCGCCACCGGCAGCGCCTGCACCGGCAGAACCTCGTCCAGCGCGCCGTGGGTCAACAGCACCGGCGGGCGGGACCGGAGTTCTCGTGCCACGCGGCTCTCGCCGACCAGCATGCCGGAATGCGACACGATCCCCGCCGGCCCCGGTGCCCGGCGCAGGCCCACGTGCAACGCCATCATCGCCCCCTGGGAAAAGCCGATCAGCACCATCCGGTCGGCGAACAGGGCGTGCTCCGACAACTGCTGGTCAATGAAGGCGTCCAGCGCCGGCGCCGCCGATTGCGCGCCCTGCAGCCGGGTGCTCGCCTGCATGTTCTGGATGCTGAACCATTGATAGCCGAACGGCGCCATCTCGAACCGCTCGGGGGCATTGGGTGCCACGAAATGGGCATCGGGCAGCAGCATCTGATAGAGCGGCGCCAAGCCGATGAGATCGTTGCCATCGGCGCCGATGCCGTGCAGCAGGATCACCAACTGCTGCGGCTGCCCGCCGTTCTTGGGCGGTACGCTGGGTCCATCCAGGACGGGTACATCCACCATGGCAATCCCGTATCGGCGGCCCGGTAAAGGCGGCCATTGATCGCAAGCCTCCGGCACACCAGTGTGATGGCGCGGGGGCAAACGCGCGGGAGGCTAGCGGAAAACCCCGAAACACGCCACCGAAACCGGGACGGCGGCAGCCGCGGAGCGTGCCCCGCAGTCACACTGCCAGATGCAGGCCGGCGACAAGGTCGAGATAGTCCGGCTCCTCCGGCCCGATGAGGCCGTGGCGAATCAGGAAATCGATCATGACCAGAGCGCAGTTGAACTTGAAATCCTCAGTATCGCGCACGGCTTCCGCGACCCGCTCGATCGGCCACAGCTCGAATCCTGAAAGCTCGCCGTCAGTGTTGCGCGGCACGAAACTGGCCGGCAAGTCCAGGTCATAGAGGAACAGGACGTCGTTGCGCAGGCCCTCCGGACGCTGCGTGCAGTAGCTGATGGCGCCGACCGGACGCGCCCGTGCTGCCATTTCTGGTGATACCGCCGCCTCTTCCGCCGCTTCCTTCAGAAGGTTCTCGCGCAGCGACAGGCCCGCCGGCTGGCCGCCCGCCACCATCTGGTCGAGTTTGCCTGGGGCCAGGCGCTTGTCGAGACTGCGCCGCCCCACCCACATGCGCACGCCCGTCGCCGGATCTCCCGGATCCGCCAGATCCGGCCCGTCCCGGACCACGCCATTGACATGAATGCCGTAGCCGCGCACGCCGAACGCCGGCACCGCGCCGCGATCGATGGCGAACAGCGGTCGGTCGAAGCGGGCACCGACGGCAAACATTTCGCCGCGCCAATCATCCAGGATTCCCCGGGCGCCCAGAGTGCGCACCACCGCGGCCACCGCCTTGGTCCGCGCATCGAACCCCTTGAGGTTCGGGTTCAGTGCCACCGCATGCTCGTCCACGACGAATACCTCCGGAAACGCGGCCAGCGCTGCTGCCAGTTCGGGGCGGACCCAGCCGACGGTCGCACCGTCGGCCCGAAAGGGCCGGAAGGCGCTTGGGTCGAACAGCTGACAGGCCCGGATGCGATCGAGATAACTCATGGCCTCCTCCGGTTACGGGGATGGATCTGCGCCACGGCGCGGCCATGCTTTACCATGCAGGGCATAAAGGAGTAGCGTGCAAGAGTCTCTCGCACCCTGACCAAATCGGAACCCCCATGAGGCCATCCGGCCGCGCCGCCGACGCCATGCGCCCCGTCCTGATCGAGACGGCGGTGAACAAATATGCCGAGGGCTCGTGCCGGATACGGTTCGGCGATACCGAGGTGCTGTGTACCGCTTCCGCCGAACAACGAGTGCCGTCGTGGCTTCGGGATGCCGGGCGGGGCTGGGTCACGGCGGAATACGGCATGCTGCCGCGCGCCACCGCCCAGCGCACCGATCGGGAGGCCGCGCGCGGCCGGCAGACCGGCCGGACCCAGGAGATCCAGCGCCTGATCGGCCGCAGCCTGCGAGCCGCCACCGACCTCAAGGCCATGGGTGAACTGCAGGTCCGGGTCGATTGCGATGTGATCGTCGCCGACGGTGGCACCCGCACCGCTGCCATCACCGGCGCTTACGTCGCCCTTCACCTGGCCTTCCGGCGCCTGGTGGACCTCGGCATCGTCGGGGCCCTGCCGCTGACCGATCAGGTCGCTGCGGTGTCCTGCGGCCTCTACAAAGAGACCCCGATCCTCGACCTGGATTACCAGGAAGACAGCGCCGCCGCCGCCGATGCCAACTTCGTTCTGACCGGGCGCGGCGGCATCGTCGAGGTCCAGGGTACTGCCGAGGAACGGCCGTTCACGGAGACGCAGTTCGCCCAGATGATGGCACTGGCCCGAAAAGGGATCGGCGAACTGGTCGCCCTGCAACGCAAGGCCGTCTATATCGCGTGATCGCCACGCTTCAGTCCACCACGCATCGCCCGGCGGGCCGGTCACGATCAGGGCAAGAAGGATCGGTAAAATCATGGCACGGCTGTTTTCGGGTGGCCCCCTGGTCATCGCCAGCCACAACTCCGGAAAGGTGCGGGAAATCCGGGATCTGCTGCAGCCACTGGGAGCGGACGTGATCGCCGCCGCCGACCTGGGCCTGCCGGAACCCGCGGAAACCGGACGGTCTTTCCTCGCCAATGCCGAGATCAAGGCGCTCGCCGCGGCGACGGCATCCGGCCACCCGGCGCTGGCCGACGATTCCGGCTTGGTGGTGGCCGCCTTGCGCAACCAGCCGGGCATCTATTCCGCGCGCTGGGCCGGACCGGAAAAGGATTTCGCCAAGGCAATGGCCGAGGTGGAGGCGCGGCTCAGCGGTATCATCGACCGGCGCGGCCATTTCGCCTGCGCCCTCGCCCTGGCTTGGCCCGACGGCCACGTGGAGACATTCTCCGGTAATGTCTATGGCACCCTGGTGTGGCCGCCACGGGGCGATCGGGGCTTCGGCTACGATCCGATGTTCGTGCCTGACGGTTACGACATCACCTTTGGAGAGATGCCGCCGGAAGAAAAACACCGCATCAGTCACCGCGCCAAGGCGTTCCATCGGCTGGTGCAGGCCTGCTTTCCCGGTCCGGTGACGGCCTGAGGCGGCAATCCGTGGCGCCGGACGACGATGGCCTCGGCATCTACGTGCACTGGCCGTTCTGCATCTCCAAGTGTCCCTACTGCGATTTCAACAGTCACGTGGCCGATGCCGTCGACGACGCCCGCTGGCGGTCTGCGCTGCTGCTGGAACTGGCCCACGCCGCAAAGGAAACGCCGGGTCGCGCGGTGACCAGCATATTTTTCGGCGGCGGCACCCCGTCGCTGATACCGCCCGCATCGGTGGGGGCGGTGATCGATGCGGTGCACCGCCACTGGTCGGTGGCCCAAGATGTTGAAATCACGCTGGAGGCAAACCCATCCTCGGCGGAAGCGGCGCGCTTCGCGGCCCTGGCCGCGGCCGGGGTCAACCGTCTGTCGCTGGGCGTACAATCCCTCGACGACGCGGTCCTGAGGTTTCTCGGCCGCGCCCACGACGCGGCCGAGGCCCGCGGCGCGATCGCCGCCGCTGCCCGGTACTTTCCGCGCTATTCGTTCGACCTGATCTACGGCTGGGCGGAGCATGCGCCGGCCCGATGGCACCAGGACCTAACCCAGGCCCTTGCCCACGCCGGCAGCCATGTTTCCGTCTATCAGTTGACCATCGAACCGGGCACCGCTTTCCACCGCCGGCGCATGGCCGCCGGCGACGACGACACCTTGGCCGATCTTTACGAGGTGACCCAAGACGTCCTGGACGCGGCGGGATTGCCCGCCTACGAGGTGTCCAACCATGCCCGTCCCGGCCACGAATGCCGCCACAACCGGGCGGTCTGGCGCGGCGGCGACTACCTCGGCATCGGTCCGGGCGCGCACGGCCGGTTGCGTCGCGGGACGACCACCGTCGCACAGCAGCGCCACCGTGGGCCTGAGCGCTGGCTTGACGCGGTGGAAGGCTCCGGCCACGGGACCCAGCGGGAAACCCGGCTGGTGCCGTTCGAGCGCGCGGAGGAGCTGCTTCTGATGGGCCTTCGCTTGACCGAAGGAGTGGATGCCGGCCGTTTCCGGGCCCTGACCGGCCTTCCCCTGGATCGGGCGATCCGGCCCGAGGCGGTTCAGCCCCTGACCGACGAGGGCCTGATCGCCGTTCGCGGCGCCCGTCTGGCCGCAACCCCCCGTGGCCGGCTGTGCCTGGATTCGGTACTCGCGGCCTTGCTTGCCGACGACGCCCCCACCGCGGCTGACAACTGACGCCCGCTGCTGGACCAGCTAGATTCCGATAAAGCTTTCTGGGGCGTCGCTGACGATCTCGGTGCCGAACGGGGTCACTTCCATCACCACGAGTCCCCGTTCGGCCACACCGCCGGAACGGAACCGAAAAACTCCCTCGCTGCCCACGAAGCCACTCGGTACCGTCAGGACCTCCATGGTGAAGGTGGTACCGCCAAGGCCACGGCCCAGCACTGCCGCCAACGCCGCCGCATCGAAAGCGAGGCTGGCGAGGCGGGCCGGCGGCTTGCCATAAGTGAGGGTGTAGGACTGGACGAAGCCGGAGCGCGCGTGGGGGTCGGGTGCGGCAAACCAGCCGCCGTGTAAGGCCTGTTCGTCGCGGATCCAGGGCTCGTCCCAAGTCCCGGTGCCCAGAACCCGGACCACTCCGCCGGCGATGCCGTAGGCCGGCAGGGTGGCCGCCAATGACCGCAGCCGGTCGCCGCCTTCCGCCACCAGCATTGCCTGGAAGCCGAACGGGCTCTCGGCAATCGATCTGTCCGGTACCATCACGGTGGCTGTCCCACTCGCCCCGGCACCCGGATCGGCAGTCTGGCCGGCCTCGCTCTCGCCGGTCAACCGCTCCAAGGCTCCGGGGAAGTCCGGGATCCGCGGGTCCACCAGTTCCACATGCGTAACGGTGCCGCCGACGCTGTCGACGGAACGACGCAAGGCCTCGGTCACCACCGCGCCATAGGGCGTGTCCGGTGCCATCGCGGCGAACCGGGTGATGCCGCGGCTCGCGGCGTGTTGGACCACCCGCTCCACCTCGGCGTCGGGGGTGAAGCCGATCACGAACACGCCATCGCCGGCCACCCGGCGGTCGGACGAGAAGGAGATCAAGGGCACCCCGGCGGCCCTTGCCCACGGCGCGGCGGCCCTTGTGGATGCCGCCAGCAACGGCCCGAGGATCAGGGTCGCCCCCTGATCGACCGCCTGACGCGCGGCCTCGGAGGCGCTTTCGGGGCTGCCTTCGGTGTCGAACACCATCAGTTCGAATTCGGACCCGGCCAAGTCGAACACGGCGATTTGCGCCGCTTCGAGCATGCCGGTGCCGAGTTCGCCGAGCCGTCCGGAGAGCGGCAGCAACACCGCAACGCGTGCCGTTCCCGGCGCTACGTCATTGGGCGGCGTATACGGCATTCCCCCCCCGTGACCGGCCAGCATAATCGGGCCTCCCGCGCGGGACAGCTCCGCTGCCAACTGCCCGGCGGCATCGACCGGGGCCGCCGGCTCGGCTGCTTCCGGCGCAGTGGCTTGCGGTGGCGGCGTTCTTTCGAGAGTATCGCAGGCCGCGATCGACATCACCGCAGCGCACAGCCATGCCACGGCCCGAATCCCACGGAAGCCCTCGACCATCGCCACATCCTCGTCCGTTAGCAGGGATCGCCCATCCCGAGGCCCGGGCCAGCGGGGATCAGGATCGGACGACGTGGATGCAAGGTACGGTCCGACACGGCGGGAGTAAACGACGGAGATCACAGCCCCACCACCCAACGGCGCCCGAGTCGGGCGATGCCGACGCCGGTGGCGGCCAGTCGGGCTTGGCTCCCGGCCTCTACGTGGTCGCCACCCCCATCGGCAATGCGCGGGACATCACGCTCCGGGCCCTTGACGTGCTGGCCGGGGTCGACGTCATCGCCTGCGAGGACACGCGGGTGACCGCCCGCCTGCTCACCATGCATGGCCTGTCGACACCTTTGTTCCGGTATGACGATCACAATGCCCCGGCTGCCGGCGGTGTGCTGCTTGAGCGCCTCGCCGCAGGCGACCGGGTCGCACTGGTATCCGATGCCGGGACTCCTCTGATCTCCGATCCCGGCTACCGCCTGGTGCGAGCGGCCTCCGATGGCGGGGTCCCGGTCTATGCGATCCCCGGTCCGTCAGCGGTGACGGCCGCCCTCAGCATCGCCGGTCTGCCCACCGACCGGTTCCTGTTCGCCGGGTTTCCACCAGCTCGACCGGCGGCCCGCCGACGGT
This sequence comes from Rhodospirillales bacterium, assembly GCA_007695045.1. GTDB lineage: Bacteria > Pseudomonadota > Alphaproteobacteria > Rhodospirillales > Defluviicoccaceae > REEP01. Next base: position 49,332 of record REEP01000069.1, read on the forward strand.
TTCTTGAGGACCTGGCGGGGATTCCGGCGACCCTGGTGCTGATGGAGGCGCCGCACCGCTGCGCCGCCACCCTGGCAGACCTGGCCCAGGTGCTGGGTCCGCGCGAAGCCGCGGTCGGCCGGGAACTCACCAAACGGTTCGAGGAAATGCGGCGCGGCCCCCTTGATGTTCTGGCCCGGGCGGCAGCCGACATGGACCGGATCCGTGGCGAGATCACCATCGTCATCACGTCCGCGCCAGCCGCGCGTGCCGAAACGGACGCGACCGAAACCGCGGCGGACCTGGACCGGCGGCTGGTCGCGGCCATGGCGCACGGCTCGGTCAAGGACGCGGTGGATGCCCTCACGGGGGAGACTGGCCTGCCCCGGCGTCAGGTGTACGCGCGCGCCCTGGCACTCTCCCGGCGGGGGTCATGACCACGGGCCCATCAAGGGCGAACTCAGCGGCGGGCCGGCGGCGGGCTTGGCGCTTTGGCCGCTGGGGCGAGGCCCTCTGTGCGGCACTGCTCCGCGCGAAAGGCTATCGTGTCCTCGCTCGGGGCTACCGGGTTCGTGTCGGCGAGATCGATCTGATCGCCCGACGCGGTGTTGTGGTGGCCTTCGTCGAGGTCAAATCCCGGCATACGCCCGCGGGCGAGGTGCTGTCATTGCGGCAGCAGCAACGAATCGTTCGCGCAGCATCCGCATTCATCGCCGCCCATCCGCATCTGGCCGGGCTCGACCAGCGCTTCGATCTCATGCTCGTGGGCCGCTGGCGATGGCCCCGGCACTGCCGTGACGCTTGGCGGCCATCCGGCTGAAACAACCCCTTGCGGCTGCAGCGTCCGGCCCTACCATGGCTGCGCGGGTTGCGTCGGCACTACAGGGGGCCGTTGTCGTGCCTGGGATTCGATTGGTCGAGCTGACGGCCCTGATTCTCACGGTCGGCGTCCTGTCCGGGTGCGCCACGGCCGTCATCGGCGCGGGGGCGGCCGTGGGTGTGGCCGCCTATCAGGAACGGGGCATCGGCGGGCGCGTGCAGGATCTGCGCCTCGGCATGGCTGTCCGTGAACGCCTGCTGCAACACGATCATACCCTCCTGGCCGATGTAGGCGTGATCAGTTACGAGGGCCGGCTGTTGCTCACCGGAGCGGTCGCCGACGACGACCGGCGGGCCGAAGCCGCCCGGTTGGCCGCCGCCGTGCCCGGCGTGCGCGCGGTCATCAACGAGATCGTCGTGGCCGAAACAGACCTGCTCGACACGTCTCGCGACGCCTGGATCAGCGCCAAGCTGGAAACCCGGATCACCCTGGATCGGGAGGTCAACGCGGTGAACTATGCGGTGACGACGACCGACGGGACCATTTTTCTGATCGGCATCGCCCAGGATCAGGGCGAACTCGACCGGGTCATCGCCCATGCCCGCGATATCGCCCGGGTGCGTCGGGTCGTCAACCACGTTCGTCTGAAGCAGGCACCGGTCGACCTGGTGCAGGCCGGCACTTGATTCCCGCGACCCCGACCCTGCAAATGAACGTCCCTGTGATGAATGTCCCTGTGACGCCGGCCGGAGCAAACCGCCATGGGCCTCAATGTGGCCATCCAGATGGATCCCATCGACCGCATCGACATCGATGCCGACAGCACCTTCGCGCTGGCCCTCGAGGCGCAGCGCCGCGGCCACGATCTCTGCCACTACCTTGCCTCCGATCTGTGCCTCGCTAAGGGGCGAATCCTGGCCAAGGCGCGGCCGCTCGCGGTGCGGCGGGTGAAGGGCGATCACTTCACCCTCGGCGACTTCCAGTGGATCGATCTGGCCCAGGTAGACATCGTGCTGATGCGCCAGGACCCGCCGTTCGACATGGCCTACATCACCGCAACCCACCTGTTGCAGCACGTGCATCCCCGCACCCTGGTGATCAACGACCCCGTGGAGGTGCGCAACGCACCGGAGAAACTGTTCGTCGCCCACTTCCCGGAACTGATGCCGCCGACCCTGATCGCCTCCGACCGGGAGCAGATCCTGGCTTTCCGGGCCGAGCACAAGGAGATTATCGTCAAGCCGCTGTTCGGCAACGGCGGTGCCGGCGTGTTCCACATCCTGCCGGAGGACGACAACCTGAACGCGCTGCTGGAGCTGTTCACCGTGCTCTACCGGGAGCCGGTAGTGGTGCAGCGCTACCTGCCGGAAGTGCGCGACGGCGACAAACGGATCATCCTGATCGATGGCCGCGCCGCCGGCGCCATCACCCGGGTGCCGGCCAAGGGTGAGGCGCGGGCCAATTTGCATGTGGGCGGCAAGGCCCTGGCCACTACCCTGACCTCTCGCGAGGAGGAGATCTGCGCAGCGATTGGACCGGAACTGAAAAGCCGGGGGCTCGTGTTCGTTGGCATCGACGTGATCGGCGGATTCCTGACGGAGATCAATGTGACCTCGCCCACCGGCATCCAGGAAATCGGCCGGTTCGACGATGTTTCCCTGGAAGCACAGCTGTGGGACGCGTTCGAGGATCGGTTCCATGCCAGCCGTGTGTAGCGCCGCCCCGGCATGACCCTCGCCAGTCTCCTGTGGGTGGCGCTCGGCAGCGCCTTTGGCGGCGTTGCCCGGCACTGGCTCTCCGGGCTGGTCGGACGCCGCCTGGGCGAGGGATTTCCCTGGGGAACCTTCGCCGTCAATGTGAGCGGCGCTTTCGGGATCGGGCTTTGCGCTGCATCGCTTGCCGTCGATCATCTTGACGGCGATTATGGGAACGCTTGGCTGCTGGGCGTCATCGGCTTTCTCGGCAGCTATACCACCGTCTCCTCGTTCAGCCTGCAGACGTTGGCCTTGGTTCGCAACGGAGAGCGCGGCCGTGCGGTCGGCAACGTTGCCCTGTCGCTGGCATGCTGCCTGACGGCGGCGGCGATCGGTTTTGCCGTTATCGATGCGTCACGCTCCGCCGGATGAGGTGCTGACCGGTATGAACGCCCAGTCACCGGCAGGGCGGGACCCGGATCCCATCGGTCGACCCGCGGCCTTTCCTCGGCTGTGGCGCATTCCGGGGCACCCGGGGACGCTCTATGCCATGGTGGCCTTGGGCAGTCTCCTCGGCGGCAGCCTCCGCTTCGTCACGTCGGAAGCGATGCTGGCGGCCTTCGGCCCCGGCTTCCCTTGGGGCACGCTGGTCGTCAATGTGCTGGGCTCGTTTCTGATCGGCCTGTACGCCACCCTGACGGCACCTGGCGGTCGCCTGCCGCCACGCCCTGCGCTACAGCACTTGGTGATGACGGGGTTTTGCGGCGGGTTCACCACGTTCTCCATCTTCAGCCTGGAGGCTCTGCTGTTGTTCCAGGGCGGGGCCTTGCCCCAGGCCGCGCTGCATGTGGGTGGATCGGTGGTTGTCTGGCTGGCCGCCGTGTGGGCCGGACATGCCGTCGCCACCGGCCTGAACGGACGCGGGCGCAACCGGGTAGCGCCGGAAGGGACCCGCCTCGGGATGTGACAATCTGTCACAAAGTGTGCTAACCAAGGCATCCATCAGGGACGATCTGAAACCGCGGCGCCCGATGCGGCGCTCCCTTGAGGGTCTTGGTTGCTGGGGGTTACCGTCATCATCCCGTGCTGATGGCCCCTCTGCTCCCTATGCTGCCCCTCTTTGCCTGCCGACACTCTCGATCAGGAAAGGAGACAGCTTCTTGCCAAAGCTTCGATCTCAAATCAATCCGCCAGTCTTTTATGGTTCGGCTTTATTGATCATCGCATTTGCTCTGTATGGGGCTTTGTGGCCGGATGCGGCGAGCGCCATGTTCTCCGAAATCCAGACCTGGATCGTCGATACGTTCGGTTGGTTCTATGTGTTGGCCGTGGCCGTGTTCGTCGTTTTCGCCGTCGGCCTGGCTTTGAGTTCGCACGGCCGGGTGAAGCTCGGCCCCGACGACTCCGAGCCGGACTATAGTAACCTTTCGTGGTTCGCCATGCTGTTCAGTGCCGGCATGGGGATCGGCTTGATGTTCTTCGGTGTGGCCGAACCGGTGATGCACTTCACCGACCCGCCGGTAGGCGAAGGCGGCACCATCGCCGCTGCCCGCGAGTCGATGAAGATCACCTTCTTCCACTGGGGCGTTCACGCCTGGGCCATCTACGCCATCATCGGCCTGTCACTCGCTTACTATTCGTTTCGTCACGGGTTGCCGTTGACCATCCGCTCGGCGCTGTTTCCGCTGATCGGCAAACGGATCAACGGGCCGATCGGTCACGCCGCCGACATCTTTGCCGTGCTCGGCACCATGTTCGGGGTGGCGACGTCGCTGGGTCTCGGCGTGCTGCAGATCAACGCCGGCCTCAACGACCTGTTCGGGGTGCCGGAAGGTGTCGAGGTGCAGGTGATGCTGATCGGCGCCGTCACCCTCATGGCTACCGTATCGGTGATGGCCGGCCTGGACGCCGGCATCAAGCGATTGAGCATCCTCAATCTGATCCTCGCGATCTCGCTGATGCTGTTCGTCCTGGCGGTGGGGCCGAGCCTGTTCCTGTTCCAGGCGGCCGTGCAGAACACCGGGGCGTACCTGTCCGAGGTGGTGACCATGACGTTCACCCTGCACGCCTATGAGCCGACCGGATGGATCGGCGGCTGGACCCTGTTCTACTGGGCTTGGTGGATCGCTTGGTCGCCATTCGTCGGCATGTTCATCGCCCGGGTCTCGCGTGGGCGCACCATCCGGCAGTTCGTGGTGGGTGTGCTGTTCGTTCCGATCGGCTTCACCTTCGTCTGGCTGACCATCTTCGGCAACACCGCCATCAGCCTGGACATGGGGCCGGCCCAAGGCGCGATCGCCGCCGCGGTGGGAGAGAACGTCGCCACCGCCTTGTTCCGGTTCCTGGAGTACTTCCCGCTGGCCGCCGTGTCATCGCTGGTGGCGACGATCCTGGTGGTGACGTTCTTCGTGACGTCATCGGACTCCGGCTCGCTGGTGATCGACATCATCACCTCCGGCGGTCGGGACGGCTCACCGGTGTGGCAACGCACCATGTGGGCGCTGTCGGAAGGGGTCGTCGCCGCGGTGCTGCTGCTAGCCGGGGGGCTTGCGGCGTTGCAGACGGCATCCATCGCCGCCGCGCTGCCGTTCACCTTCATCATGCTATTCGTGTGTTGGGGGCTTTTGCGCAGTCTCCGCCTGGAGGGGCTGCGGCGGGTCAGTCAGGAGTTGCCGGCCATGACCCAAATCCGAGGGGCCGAGGTGCCGTGGCAGCAGCGCCTTCGTGCCATCGTCAACCTGCCCCGCCGTCAACAGGTGGAGCGGTTCCTAAATGCCACGGTGCAGCCGGCCCTGACCGAGGTGGCGGACGAACTGCGCAAGGCCGGTTTCGACACCCGGATCGAGACCAGCGGTGACGAAGTGAAACTCACCGTCTCCCACGGGGATGCGCGGGAATTCATGTATGGCGCCTTCGCCCGTGCGTACGCCAAGCCGTCATTCTCGTACATGGATGAAAAAATCAGGGAGGACGACCCAGCCCATCACTATTACCGGGTGGAAGTTCACCTGATGGAGGGCAGCCAGCATTACGACATCATGGGCTATACACGGGAGCAGGTGATCGGCGACGTCCTGAGTCAGTATGAACGCCACCGCCACTATCTGCATCTGGTGAGCTGACCGCCCGAGACTTTTATTCCTGCGGCCCCTCTTTTCGGACGCGCCCGGGCGTGGCCCGGGGAGTCCACGCCGTGCTTTTCCCTGAGGAGGGAGCGTAGCCTCAGGGGTTTTTCGGAGATGGCCGGAACAAGTCCGGCCAAGTCTGAAAAATACACCCAGGGAGAGGAGACTTGCCCGGGCGGGTGCGCCTTGGCTTTTTCGCCCCTCCCCTTTCCCGGTGCTTTATTCCGCCTTCAGATTGGCGGCGGCATGCTTGTTCTTCTTGGGATCACGCTGCAGGTCATATGTGATCCGCTGCCCTTCGTTGAGATGGCCGATGCCGGCGCGCTCGACCGCGCTGATATGCACGAATACGTCTTCCCCGCCTTCATCCGGCTGGATGAAGCCGTAACCTTTAGTGGCATTGAACCATTTGACTGTACCAGTTGCCATGATTTCGTCTCTCTCTATCTATTCTTGCGTTGCGTGGTGGATGGTGCTCACAGTAACTGGGAGCGGTGGGCTGAGGAACGCTAAGCCGAGGCGCGCCCTCTCCGGCGACCGCGCGGGCCTTGTCCGCTGCCGGTCAGCACTCGACCGAGGCCGGCATCGGCGGATTCGCCACCGCCGGCAGGACCGCCGGCAGGCTTGCTTGGTCGCGGGTTGGGTCGTCGTGACGCCCCGGGCCGGCGCGCCTTTTTCCGCTCCGGCCCTTCGCTGGCAGAGGTGACGCCGGCTCCGACCGGCCTGGCGGCGACAGCGGCCGGCGCTATCGGGCGTATTGATGGTATGCTGCAGTCGCTTCCGCTCGTCGTGGCCAGGGTGCGCCCGATCAGCCGCTCGATGTCGGCCAGGAGCCCCCGTTCGTCGCGATCGCAGAGCGAGATCGCGGCGCCGCTAGCCCCGGCCCGCGCCGTCCGGCCGATACGATGGACATAGGCTTCCGGCACGTTGGGCAACTCGAAGTTCACCACGTGGGAAATATCGTCCACATCGATGCCGCGGGCGGCGATATCAGTGGCGACCAAGATCTGAACACCGGTGCCGCGAAACGCCGCAAGCGTGCGCTCCCGCTGGCTCTGGCTCTTGTTGCCGTGAATCGCCGCGGCGGAAAGCCCTGCCGCCTGCAAGTGGGCACTGACCCGGTCGGCACCCCGCTTGGTCCGGGTGAAGACGATGGAACGGCCCACGTCGGCGCCCTTCAACACGTCCACGAGAACGCCGCGCTTTCGCGCATGGTCCACATGCATCACCTGCTGTTGGATACGGTCCACCGGGCGGGCGGTGGGCGCCAGCGCGATCTCCACTGGGTCGTTCAGGAAATCGTCGGCCAGCATCCGGATCGGCTTCGGCATGGTGGCGGAGAACAAGGTGGTCTGGCGCGGGGTTGGAACCTTCGCCATGATGCGGCGAATGGCGGGCATGAACCCCAAGTCCAGCATCTGATCGGCTTCGTCCAGAACCACCGTATGAACGGCGTCCAGCCGCATGGCACCGGTGCCCACATGGTCCAGCAGGCGCCCGGGGGTGGCGATGACGATGTCGACACCGCCGGCCAGGGCCTGGATCTGTGGACCCGGCCGGGCACCGCCGATGACCACGGCGAACGTGGGTTTCGTGTAACGGCCGTAGGCCCGGATGTTGGCCCCGATCTGGCTGGCAAGTTCACGGGTCGGCGTAATGATCAATACGTGGCAGCTGCGCCGGGGTGCCCGGTCGCTGCGGGCAGTCAGACGATGGAGAATGGGGAGAACGAACGCGGCGGTCTTGCCGGTGCCGGTCTGGGCGGTGCCCAGCACGTCCCGGCCGGCGAGGATCGCCGGTATCGCTTCGCTCTGGATGGGGGTTGATCGGGTATAGCCTTCGGCCGCTACGGCGCGAAGTATGGGCTCGGCAAGGCCGAGGTCCGAAAAAGCGGTCAAAATCGGTCTTTCACTGTTGTCGCCGGGCAAGACGGAACCCGCTCGCGCGCAGACGACGTGTCATCATTGGGAGGAGGCCCGCGCAGGTCAGCCGCCTGATTAAATGCCCGAAGGCACGATCTCGATGGCAGCGATTGAGATCAATGGCAGCCGATCCAGGAAGGACGGTAAGACAACGCTGAATGGGCGTCCGCGCGCACTGACCTTCGGCCCCACATATGCGGCGAAACCGGCCCGAACGCAAGCGCTCTCTCACGCTCTCCTTCCCATGTCGCCATCCCCGCCATGTCGCCATCCCCCATGTCGCCACCTCAATCCGGATCGCACATGCCGAACGCCCGCAACCGCGCGATGTACCGCCGCTTGTGGCGTCGCCGCCACGTGGCAAGGTCCCAGGGCTCGGCGCTGCCGCGCACCCACGGCTGCGGCATGAACACACAGGCCGTGACCGCACGCCCGCCGGGCCCCTGCACCGACAGACGGTCGACCCAGTAGTCCGGCCCTTCGAATCGCTGCAACCGGATCCGATCGCGCGCGTCCAGCCCAGAGACCAGAACACCGTCCACCCGGGCCGCGGGATCCGGCACCAGGATCGGATAGGACGCGCCGTCCCGCGCCACCCGGCGGTAGCCGTCCAGACAGGCTCGGCGGCGGTCGGCGGCGGGCACCGACCGACCCACGACCGAGGCCAGAACGTCCGGATCGGTCAGGGTTCCGTAAAAGAAGAACGTCACGCCGATCCCGGACTAGGCGCCCGGCTTGATCAGATCAACCGGCGCGGCCACTCCACTCGCCCGAAGCGCATCCGTCAGGGCCGCCACCTGCCGATCCAGGCCCAAGGCGTCCGCCGCCTCGCAGCGGCCGACCAGCACCGGCTGGGTATTGGAGGCACGCAGCAGCCACCAACCGTCCGGTCCGGTCACCCGGACACCGTCCACATCGTCCACCCGCAAGCCGTTGGCGTTGGCTGCAAGCCGTGCCCGTACCTCTTCGACGACCGTGAACTTGCGCTCGTCCGCGCAATCGATGCGGATCTCCGGGGTATTGATCATGGCCGGCAGAGCGTCCTTCATGTCGGCCAGCGACTTGTCGGATCCGGCCAGTATAGCCAACAGCCGCACGGCCGCGTAAAGGGCATCATCGAAGCCGTAGTAGCGGTGTGCAAAGAAAATGTGGCCACTCATCTCGCCGGCCAACGGTGCTCCGGTCTCCGCCATCAGGGACTTGATCAGCGAATGCCCGGTGCGGCTCATGACCGGCTTCCCGCCCAGGCGTGCGATCTCGTCGAAGAACACCTGACTGGACTTCACGTCGGCGATCACAGCGGCACCCGGGCATTCGGCCAGCACCGGCCCGGCCAGGATGACGAGCAACTGGTCACCCCACAGCACCCGGCCGAGGTGATCCACCACGCCGATCCGGTCGCCGTCTCCATCCAGCGCGATACCGAGGTCGCATCCCTCGGCAGCCACCACCTCCTTGAGTTGAGCCAGATTGGCTTCCACCGTCGGATCCGGATGATGCGCCGGGAAGCGGCCGTCGACCCGGTCGTTGATCAGGACGTGTCGACCCGGCAGGCTGCGGCAGAGCTTTTGCAGCACTGCGGCCGCGGCACCGTTGCCGGGGTCCCAGGCGACGTTGAGCGGTCGTCCCGATACCATATCGCCGGCCAGCCGGGCCACGTAGGCGTCGTCGACGCTGCACGCCTCCCACCGGCCACGGCCGGCGGTAAAGTCCCCCGACCGCGCCAGTCGGCCAAGCGCCTGGATGTCCTGCCCGAAGAACGACCGGCCGCCCAGGGTCATCTTGATACCGTTGTAGTCGGGCGGGTTGTGCGAGCCGGTGACGGACATGCCGGCATCGGTGCCGAGGTGCTTGGTGGCAAAATACAGCATCGGCGTCGGCGCCAGACCGATCCGATGGACGGTCATGCCACCGTCGACCAGGCCGTCCACAAGAGTTTTTTCCAGCAGCGGGGAGGTCAGTCGACCGTCATAGCCAACCGCCACGGATTGCCTGTTCTGTTGTCGCGCGAGGGTCGCGAAGGCACGGCCGATGGCATAGACGTCCTCGACCGTGAGGGTATCGCCCACGATGCCGCGCACGTCGTACTCGCGGAGAATGCTCGGATGCACCGCAGCCGGGCCGTAAACCACCGTTTTGGCGGCGGGGCCGCTGGTGGGGGGAAGCGCGGGTCGGCCGACGCTCACATACGTGAACCCTGCGGCCGCCATTTCCGCCGGCTCGTACACGTTGCGCAGGTCGATCATCACCGGCGCCTTGAGCAGGCCCTTGACCCGATCCAGGTCGAGCGCGCGGAATTCATTCCATTCCGTCAGAATGGCGACGGCATCGGCCTCCTCAAGGCAATCATAAGCATCGTCGCACCATGTGACGTCGCTCAGCAGCGCCTTGGCCTCGTGCATGCCTTCGGGATCGAATGCCCGAATGCGTGCCCCGCCCTTCTGCAAAACAGGCACGATGCCGAGGCTCGGGGCATCCCGCATGTCATCGGTGTTGGGCTTGAAAGTCAGCCCCAGCACAGCGATGGTCTTGCCAGCCACCGACCCGCCGCAGGTGGCGATGATCTTGTCGGCCATGCGCTGCTTGCGCTGGTCGTTGATGTCCACAACGGTCTCGACGATCCTGACCGGGCTGCCGGAATCGCGGGCCGTGCGCGCCAGCGCCAGGGTATCTTTGGGAAAGCACGAACCGCCATAGCCGGGACCGGCATGCAGGAATTTGCGGCCGATCCGGCCGTCGAGGCCGATACCCCGGGCGACGTCGTGGACATCGGCACTTACCTGTTCGCACAGATCCGCCATCTCGTTGATGAACGTGATCTTGGTGGCCAGGAAGGCGTTGGCGGCATACTTGATCAGTTCCGACGACGTCCGCGAGGTGAATACGATCGGCGTCTCGATCAGGTACAGCACCCGGTACAACTGGCGCATCACCTCGCGCGCCCGCTCGCTTTCGGTGCCGATCACCACCCGATCCGGCCGCATGAAGTCGTTGATGGCCGAGCCTTCGCGCAAAAACTCCGGGTTGGAGACCACGTCGAAATCCGCGTCCGGGCGAACCCGGCGGATCAGGCGTTCCACCTCGTCGCCGGTGCCGACCGGCACGGTGGACTTGTTGACCACCACCGTGTAGCCGTCCATCGCCGTCGCGATTTCTTCCGCTGCGGCATAGACGTACGACAGGTCCGCATGACCGTCGCCGCGACGGCTCGGCGTCCCGACCGCGATGAACACCGCATCCGTGCCCTTTACGGATTGCGCCAGGTCGGTCGAGAAGCGCAGCCGACCGGCTTGAACATTCCCGGCCACCAAGGCATCGAGACCCGGTTCGAAGATCGGTATCTCGCCCCGACGCAGGCGGTCGATCTTTCCGGCATCCTTGTCGACGCAAACCACGTTCACGCCGAATTCAGAGAAACACGCGCCGGAGACCAGGCCCACGTAGCCCGAGCCGATCATCGCGATGTCCATGAGCGTACCCTCCTTCGCGCTACCGGCTGGCGACAGCCGGGAGCCGTTGATTCAACATTGTCGCCTCGGCTCCGTCCGGCGTGGCATCGCGGTCCGGATCGTACTTGGCGAGCATGGCGCGTACCCGGTCCGCCATGTCCGGCCGTTCCAGCGCGAACGCAACGTTCGCTTCGAGGTAGCCAACCTTGCTGCCGCAGTCGAACCTGCGACCAACGAACTGATAGCCGTGGAACGGCACCAAGCCGATCGTCCGCGCCATCGCGTCCGTCAACTGGATCTCGCCGCCGGCGCCGCGCTCCTGGTTTTCCAGAACCGTGAGCACGATCGGCTGCAGGATGTAGCGCCCGATGATGCCGAGCCGGGACGGAGCGTCGGCCGGGTTCGGCTTCTCCACCAGGGCCCGGGCGGCGACCAGCCGGTCCGATCTCTTGCCGGGATCGAGAATGCCGTAGCGCCGGGTTTCCTCCGCCGCCACCTCCTCGATCGCCACCATGTTGCCACCGACCTCCCGATGGGCGTCGACCATCTGCTTGAGACAGCCCGGCCGATTGAGGATCAGATCGTCGGCCAGGAGGACGGCGAACGGCTCGTCGGCAATGAAGTTGCGCGCGCACCACACGGCGTGGCCGAGCCCGAGAGGCTCCTGCTGGCGCGTGTAGGCGATATGCCCCGGAGGCGGCATCCATTCCAGCACCGAGTCCAGCACGTCCGTCTCGTTGCGCGCTCTCAGCGCCAGTTCCAGTTCCACGCTGTGATCGAAGTGGTTTTCGATGGCGCTCTTGGCCCGGCCGGTGACGAAGATGAATTCCTCGATTCCGGCCTCGCGCGCTTCCTCGACGGCGTACTGGATGAGCGGCTTGTCCACCACGGGTAGCATTTCTTTCGGCATCGCCTTGGTGGCCGGAAGAAAGCGGGTGCCGAGCCCGGCAACGGGAAAGACGGCCTTGCGCAAGGGTTTGGGCATGGTAACTCCGCGCGTGATCGAGGTTTTCGATGCGAATACAACAGGGAAGCGCGCCCCTTCTGCCACAGCTGGCGCGTTTGTGCAACCTCAGGCTGATTTACAACGAGAAGCCTAGCACGAATGTCTTAACATGTCTTGGCAGGCCGGCGACAGTCGCAAGAATATCGCCGCACTGTGCATTCGGGGGTCGCTTGCGGGCGGCCATGCCCGCTGCTACCGTCGGGATCCTGCTCGACAGTGCCTGGATCGCCGATTGATGCGCGACCTGCTCAGCCATTTCGACGCCGACGGCAATGCCGTGATGGTCGACGTTTCGGACAAGGCGGAAACCGACCGCACCGCCCAGGCCCGCGCCACCGTCACCATGGCGCCGGCGACCCTGGCACGCATCCGTTCGGGTGGGCTCGCCAAGGGCGATGTCCTGGCGGTCGCGCGCCTGGCCGGGATCATGGCCGCCAAGCGCACTCCGGATCTGATCCCGTTGTGCCACCCCCTGCCGCTGACCGCGGTGTCCCTCGATCTCGTCTGCGATGATGCGGCCAGCGCCGTACACATCACCGCGACCTGCCGTCTGACCGGGCGCACCGGCGTGGAGATGGAAGCCCTCACCGCGGCGACGGTGGCGGCTCTGACCGTCTATGACATGTGCAAGGCGGTCGATCGTGGCATGCATATCACCGACATCCATCTCACCCACAAATCGGGCGGCCGGTCCGGCACTTTCCAGGCATCCTGACATGCCGGCCAGGCACCCTGACATGCTTTCGGTGGACGATGCCGTCGCCATGGTCGCGGGCGCCTTCCGGCCGCTGCCGCCGGAACAGATCGGCCTCGGCACCGCGCTCGGGCGGGTGCTGGCCGAGGACGTGGCCGCCCGGGTGAGCCAGCCGCCGGTCGCCGTGTCCGCCATGGACGGCTATGCCTTGGCAACCGGGGGCGCAACTGGCGGCGCCACCGGGGGCCATGGGGCCCGGACCGCGACGTTCCGGGTCGTGGGCGAAGCCATGGCCGGGAAGGGCTTCGCCGGCACCTTGGGACGGGGCGAAGCCGTCCGCATCGCCACGGGCGCCCCGATCCCGGCGGGTGCCGACGCCATCGTCATCCAGGAGGAGGCGCAGCGTGACGGAGATCGCATCACCGCGCTCACCACAATCCAGCCGGGACGATGGATCCGGGCGGCAGGGCTCGATTTCGCCGCCGGCCAGGTGCTGCTGTCGGCCGGTCGCACCCTGACGGCCCGCGATATCGGCCTGCTCGCGGCGATGAATGTCCCCTGGCTGCGGGTCCGGCGCAAGCCCAGAGTGGCCGTGCTCGCCACCGGGGACGAACTGGTCATGCCCGGCGAAAGCCCCGCCCCGGATCAGATCGTCGCGGCCAACAGCGTCGCCATCGCCGCCTGCGTGGCTGTTTTCGGCGGCGACACCATCGACCTCGGCATCGCCGCCGATACCCCGGAGGCTCTGGCCGAGCGGATGGCCGGCAGCCGCGGCAGCGACCTTATGGTGACCATCGGCGGCGCCTCCGTCGGCGACCGCGACCTGATCGCCCGCATGCTCGGCGCCGAAGGCCTCGCCCTCGGCTTCCACAAGGTGGCCATGCGCCCCGGCAAGCCGCTGATCTTCGGGACGCTGGGCGACCTGCCGGTGCTGGGCCTGCCGGGCAACCCGGTCTCCGCCGGCGTCACCGCGCTGCTGTTCCTCAAGCCCGCCGTGGATGCCATGCTGGGGCGGACGGAGGCTGAGCCGGCGACGACGGCACGCCTGGGCCGCGATCTCGACGCCAACGACAACCGCCAGGATTACCTGCGCGCAACCTTGTCGCGCGGACCCGACGGCGACTTCCTGGCAACACCGTTCGACCGCCAGGACAGCGCCATGCTCTCAGGCTTCGCCGCCGCCGACTGCCTGGTGGTCCGCCCCCCGGGCGCCGCGGCGGCCGGCGCCGGCGACCGCGTACCAGTTTTGCTGTTCCCGCCCGGCTTGGCCGGGTTCTGATCCCGCGCCGGCTTGATCGCCATCGGGGCCGTGGCTAGTGTGGCCGCGCAGTCCGGACGGCAGAGCGGAGGCGGGTGACAGCATGGACGTGCGCGACGGCTTTGTGGAAACCATCGGCAACACCCCCTTGCTCCGGCTGCGCCGCGCATCGGAGCAAACCGGCTGCACCATCCTCGGCAAGGCGGAGTTTCTCAACCCCGGCAGCTCCGTGAAGGACCGGGCGGCGCTCTTCATCGTGCGGGATGCGGAGCAACGCGGTCTGCTGCGCCCGGGGGGGACGATCGTGGAAGGCACCGCCGGCAACACCGGCATCGGCCTCGCCCTGGTGGGAAATGCCAGGGGCTACCGCACCGTCATCGTCATCCCGGAAACCCAGAGCCAGGAAAAGAAGGACATGCTGCGCCTGTGCGGGGCCGAGGTCCGGGAAGTGCCGGCGGTGCCGTATCGGGACCCCAACAACTACGTCAAGGTGTCAGGCCGTCTCGCCGAGGAGCTGGATGCGAGCGAACCCAACGGCGCGATCTGGGCCAACCAGTTCGACAACACCGCCAACCGGCGGGGCCATTACGCCACCACCGGGCCCGAGATCTGGCGGCAGACCGAGGGTCGGGTGGACGGGTTCATCTGCGCCGTCGGCACCGGCGGAACGCTGGCCGGCGTGGGCATGTTCCTGAAGGAGCAGAGGCCCGATGTGGTGATCGGCCTCGCCGACCCCATGGGTGCCGCGCTCTACCACTACTACACCCACGGCGAGTTGAAGGCCGAGGGCGAGTCGATCACGGAGGGGATCGGGCAGGGTCGGATCACCGCCAACCTGGAAGGGGCACCGGTCGACCGGGCCTATCAGATCCCGGATGCGGAGGCGCTGCCGATCGTGTTCGACCTGTTGCAGCACGAGGGTCTGTGCATGGGCAGCTCCTCCGGCATCAACGTGGCCGGCGCCATCCGCCTCGCCCGCGACCTCGGGCCCGGCCACACCATCGTCACCATTCTCTGCGACTTCGGCACCCGCTATCAGAGCAAGCTGTTCAATCCGGCCTTCCTGCGCAGCAAGGGCCTGCCGACGCCGCCGTGGCTCGCTTGACCCCCGTGCTCCATCCGTCCCGACAACACTTGCCACCCCCCCTTCAGGACACGGCCTGGCTGTCCCGGCATCTGCACGATCCCGGCGTCCGTGTTCTGGACGGAAGCTTCCACCTGCCGGGGAGCGGTCGCGACCCGCGGGCCGAGTTCCGGCGCTGCCGCATCCCCGGGGCCGCCTTCTTCGACATCGATGCCGTGTGCGACCCCGTTTCACCGCTGCCGCACATGCAACCGTCGGCCGAGTCCTTCACCGCCCATATAGCCCGCCTCGGCATCGGCGCCGATCATCTCGTGGTCGTCTATGACGCACCCGGATCGTGCGCGGCCGCGCGCGTGTGGTGGTCGTTCCGGCTGTTCGGCCATGACCAGGTGGTGGTGCTGGACGGCGGCCTCGCCAAGTGGTGCCGCGAAGGCAGGCCGGTGGCGGAAGTCCCGCCGACGGAGTCGGCCGTACCGCCGGCGCCCCCGTTCCGGGCCCGGTACCGCTCTCATCTGGTCCGGCGCGCCGAGGATTTATTGGCCAACCTGGACCACCGCCGCGAGCAGGTCGTGGACAACCGCCCGCCCGGCCGCTTCGCCGGGGTGGATCCGGAGCCACGGCCGGCGGCCCGCACCGGCCACATCCCCGGCAGCGTCAACCTGCCGTCCGCGTCCCTGTTCGATCCGACGGAGGGCACCTGGCGGCCGCCGGCCGAACTGGCCCAGGCGTTCACGGCCGCCGGCATTGATCTGGACCGGCCGATCGTCGGCACGTGCGGCTCCGGTGTCACCGCCTGCACCACCGCCTTCGCCGCCTACCTGCTCGGCCGCGACGATGTTGCCGTCTACGATGGCTCGTGGGCCGAATGGGGGAACCGCGATGACGCGCCGGTCGAACGATAGGCACGAGGAACGGATGGCAACCCGGCTGGTCACGGCCGGGCGCGATCCGTTCGCCAACCACGGCGTGGTCAACCCGCCTGTCTATCATGCATCCACCATCGTTTACCCGACGCTGGCGGCCCTCGAGGAAGCCGATCGCACGCCGTTCGAGGGCACCCGGTATGGCCGGCGCGGCACCCCGACCACGTTCGCGCTGGAGGACGCGGTCACCGCGCTGGAGGGCGGCTACCGAACCATCGCCGTGCCGTCGGGCCTCAACGCCATCACCACCTGTCTGTTGGCGTTCCTCAAACAGGGCGATCACCTGCTGATCGGCGACACCGTCTATGCCCCGACCCGCCGCTTCTGCGACGTGGTGCTGAAGGGGCTCGGCGTGACGGTCACCTACGTCGATCCGCTGGCCGACATTGC
Organism: Rhodospirillales bacterium; assembly: GCA_007695045.1. Taxonomy (GTDB): domain Bacteria; phylum Pseudomonadota; class Alphaproteobacteria; order Rhodospirillales; family Defluviicoccaceae; genus REEP01. Next base: position 65,676 of record REEP01000069.1, read on the forward strand.
TCCGCTGCTGCGCCCGGAGACCCGTGTGGTGTTCATGGAATCCCCGGGCTCGCTGACATACGAAATCCAGGACGTGGCGGCCGCGGCAGCAGCAGCCCGCGCCGCCGGGGCCGTCTCCATCATCGACAACACCTGGGCCGCCGGCCTGCTGTTCCGTCCCTTGGAGCACGGCGTCGACATCACCATCCAGGCCGCCACCAAGTACATCGTCGGCCATTCCGACGCCATGCTCGGGACCATCACCACAACCGAGGCGACGTTCCTCCGGGTCAAGCGGGCATCCGCCTTGTTGGGCGTGGCGGTGGGGCCCGACGACTGCTATCTGGCGCTCCGGGGCCTCCGCACCCTGGCGCCGCGACTGGCGCGCCATCAGGACAGCGCGCTCCGCATCGCCCGATGGCTGGAGGCGCGGCCCGAGGTGCGAGCCGTGCTCTACCCCGCACTCCCATCGTTTCCAGGCCACGACCTGTGGCGGCGGGATTTCGCCGGCGCCAATGGCCTCCTCTCCGTCGTCCTGCAGACCGTCGAGCGCGAGGCCCTCGCCCGCATGCTGGACAGTCTCAACCTGTTCGCGCTCGGCTACAGCTGGGGCGGATACGAAAGCCTGGTGGTGCCGTTCGACGCTGCCGCGGTGCGCACCGCCACGCGGTGGACCGGGGGCGGCCCCTGCCTCCGGCTGCACGTGGGCCTGGAGGATCCCGACGATCTGATCGCGGATCTGGCACAAGGCCTGGAACGGCTGGGGTGAGACGGCGGAACGGCATCCCGCCCGCTGCGGCGCCTCAGACCGGTCGATGGCCCTTCAGCACCCGCATGCGCTCGATCATGTGTGCGTTCAGGATGGCGTAGGCGCGTTCGTCCAGGTCGAGAAAACTGACGACCAGGCGGCGGCTGGCGTCGTCGGCCCGCACCACCCGCGCGCGCACCCGGACCTCGGCCATCGAGCCGTCCAGCAGGGCGATACGATCCAGGATGAACAGGGCGCCCGGAGTCAGCCGGCCCTCGTATCCCTCGATCATGAAGCCGCCCAGGCTCCAGTTGTGGGACAGGTAGGAACGGCCCTCCACCTGCAGGGTGATGGCGGGCACCCTCACCCGCTCGTGGCGGCGCCTGTCCTCGATGGGGAACCTTACACTTTCGGCCAAAGCGCCCCGCCCTTGCCCTGTCGCCCCGATCCGTCCGTTGATGCGCAGGCTGCCCCCGACGTCGCCATGAAGACCATCACCTTGCTGCATTACTAACACAATTTGTCGTGCCGGCATCAAGCCTCGTCTCTCAGCTCGCGCTCGGGCATACCCGGCCCGTGCCCGCCGCGGAGATCCGTGACAATCGCGCATCGTCCCCGAAAAGGCTCACCGTTCGGTTAACCCATGCGCGCTCGCGACCGTGTCGGGGAAACAGCCCCGGAGAGGCCGTCCGCGGGCGACAACAAGGCGCACATCTGGTTTCTTTTTGAGGGCAAGAAATGCAGTTTGAACGCGCCCAAAACCGGTTTTTTCAGACTAACCCTCTGATATCAAACAAAACCAGGAGATCCGGCGCGGGACACTGTATGTTCGCGGTAGGGACGCGCATTGCTGCGCGCCGCTCAATGGCTGGCCTGCATGTTCCCCTGTCAACGCTTCGCCCTGGCCCTCGCGGACCACGGCGCATGACTCGGGCCGGTGTGGGTCGCTACTCCTTCTCCGCAGGGAACTCTCTCCCCCCATCTCTCGCCGGTCTGACGGCGAAGCATTCTAAATTATATCGCAGTATCATGCAAAATTCTCCAGAAACCTTGCGGTATTTTGATCAAAATTAGCACGAGAAATTACTTTTTCCCTGTTCGTTGATAAATTCATTTCCAGATAAGAATTGTGGGCTCTAGCCAGCGCAAGCGCAAGATTCTCGATCGTAAGTTCTTTAACAATTATCCCGCAGGAATCACTGAGCCATTCTTCATAGACTGGGAGTGCATTCACGACCGGCAGCAAACCAATATACATAGCCTCCAGCAATGAAAGTGGCAAGCCATCGGTCTTGGGTATTGAAATGAAAACATCGAAATCTTTCATTTCATTTAGCAGTGTGTAGTGATCCACGAACCCGCGCAAGACTATTTTTGATCTAATTTGGGGGTCAAGGCTGCTTATTAAAGAATTTATTCTCGCCACGTCCGATTCGGAGCCCTTTCCATAAATATAAAGCTGAGAACTAACGTTTCTATCCCTAACAAAAAAAGCAAATGACTGAATAATAAGATCTATATTGTAGTGAGGAGACCAATGTCTATTTGAAACGAATTTTGTGCAATCTGGAGATTTTTTCCCAGCTTCTTTGCAAAGAGCAGGCTGCAGCTTCACTCCATATTGAAATACATCAATAATATTTGAACTTATCCGACCGCTCATCTTCAACAATTTCTCTTTTATGGAAGCTGAAGGAGCATTTATCCAGGCCGCTCGTTCTAATATTGGCGCATAAATGGCACGACTTAATAAATTAATTCTGATAGCGTTAACGTCAGATCCCCAACAGCTCAATAACACTTTATCCGATTTTAGCAATCGAACAGAAAGACCATAAGACGAAAGATAATGAACACTTGTTACGGCCGGCCTCAGACTTCTAGAGAAGAAAAAGACAGCCCAATACAATATCACAAAGTCCAGCCTCGTTCTCGTCTTTCCACAATTTATTATTTTAAATTGGCCCTTAGAGTTATCCCATACACCCTTATGAATTGTAAATAAATAGATCATCTCGTCAGGCTTGGGCGTGAAGTTTTCAAACCATTTTTGAACGTGACCACTCGATAGCGGCCCGATGATGAATTTAACGGTTTTTTTCGCCATGACGTTTGTTCGGAGAGGCTAAGCCATCATGTCCGAGAGGCGGGGACGGGTTGAGATGATCCGTCTCGAAATTTCGAGTAAGGCAGGCCGCAATGCTGACGATAGTTGCTTCGATCGTCGGAGACGATCTCCAAGCACTGAACGAGGCGGACCATGACTCTGCGCAGGCAAGCACGTCAACAAGAAAACGATTGAGGTCGCGTCGCTTGATGCGGCCGCGCAGACAGACGTTCGGTTCTACGGTGCGACTGCGAAGCCACCGGAGGCGATGCGTAGGCTGTGCCGGAAGCTGTCCCAGGACGGTGCGCCGCTGCACGTCGGACATGAGGAAGGTCCTTGCGCCTGAGGTGGACCCGATCGGCTGGACAGTTGGGACGCGGCATTAAGGTGTGGCTCCCCTTCGAATCAAATATGTACTCAACCTGTCGTTGATACTGCGGCTGTGGACACGTGGGCAACGCGTCAGCGGTGTCCATTATATCCACAGGCCGGCCCGTCGCCGCGTGCACAGCGATCGGTGTCTGATATCCGTGCGCCTGGTGCAAGCGTTCCTCGTTTTAGCCGCGGAGCCCGGCGCCAATCCCGGCGCGCGCTGCCGTCACGGTCTCGTAGGCATGCAGGTAGACTTCCTCGTATTTCACGATCCGCCACCGCGGCTCGATGAAGATGTTGACGCTTCGCGTCCCGTGCCGGCAGTCGAGTCAGCGGTCGCGGCCGTCCATAAAGATCGCTGCGCCGTGCGCTTCGAGCATGCCGGTCAAGGCCAAGCCGGTGAACAGGCTGCCCTGGTCGGTGTTGAGACAAGGGGCTCCGCAACATCAACCGTGGCCGGAGTTTGGACGCCGATGCTGGCTGGCTTTTTCGAAGCCGATTGACCAATACCACAGACACACCTCGCCCGTCCTCGGCAACATCTTGTCGGCATACTGCGCACGACGCTCGACTTGCACCGGCAGGTCGGCGGATCGGGACGGCGCCCGATCCACCGTTTTCGTCATTGCCGGCCCGGGCCCCGGCTCTACCCCGTGGCCCCCAGTCCACTCGCGATCGCGCTCAAGGTCAGCAGGAGTTGCGATTCCAGTTCCTCGACCAGACGATCGTCGGCGATGCCCCTTTGCTTGCGCCACTGACGCAGGATCTGGATCTGCTGCCGGTGTAGCGGCCGCAGACCTTCCCGGCGCAGGTTCAAGGTCGCATGGATGCGCGGACGCCGCTCGGACAGGGGGCCGCCGAAAATCGTCCCCAGCGCCTGTTCGGTCTTCTGGTACTCGGCCCGGATCAACGTCATGAAACGCTCGCGGATCGTGCTGTCCTCCACGAGGTCGGCGTAGAGCGTCATCATCTCGGGATCGGCCGCGGCAAGGCTGCTGGCGGCGCTGCTGATCACGTAACGCAGGGGCGGCCAGTCGAAGGCGTACCGACGCAATGTCTCGAACGCCGCCGGATCCTCGGTTCGCAGCCGCTCAAGGGCACTCCCGACGCCATACCAGCCGGACAGGAGAAAGCGCGACTGACTCCAACTGAACACCCAGGGGATCGCCCGCAGATCGGCCAGGGTACGTTGGGCCGTCCTGCGGACCGGCCGCGAACCGATCCGGCTGGACTCGATGGCGTCGATCGGCGTGGCCTGGGTCCAGAAGGCGAGAAAGCCCTCCGTCCCGAGGAGCGCCTGATAGGTCGCCCGGCTCCATTCCGCCAGCCGGGTCATCAGCGGGGCGAGCTGTGGCGTGACCTCATCCTGCTCACCCATCCGGGCATGTTTGAGGGTAACGGCTGTGGTCCCGGCGAGCAGCAGCTCCAGATTGTGGGCCGCGGTGATGCGGTTGGCATACTTCTGACCGATGACTTCGCCCTGCTCGGTCAGGCGAAGATCGCCGTTCAGCGTACCGACCGGCAGGGCATTGAGGAAACGATGGGTCGGACCGGCACCGCGGCTCGTGGTCCCCCCGCGTCCGTGAAAGAAGCGGATCCGTACGCCCGCGGCGCGGCCGACGGCCGCCATTTCGGCCTGAGCGCGATAAACCGCCCACAGGCTCGCGAAAGTGCCGCCGTCCTTGTTGCTGTCGCTGTACCCGACCATGACCTGCTGCACCGGCCGGTCGAGGCCATCCATGCGCGCCTGGTACGCAAGCGATCGCCGGGTCAGGGGATGGTCGAGGAAACTTTGCAGGATCGCGGGCGCGCGCTCGAGGTCATCAATGGTCTCGAACAGCGGGACGATCGGCATCTCGCAGACGAGACCGTCGGCACGCTCGACCACAAGGCCCGCTTCTCGCGCCAGCACATAGACGACGAGCAGATCGGACAGGCTCCGGGTCATGCTGATGATCAGGGAGCCGAGACCGTCGCGGCCATGCGCCCGGATGTGCGCACCGATCACGCCATAGCAACTGAGGACGGCATCCGCTTCCGGCCCCACGCTCACGTCCATGCGTGCGAAAGGCCGAAGGGAGTTCAATTCGCCGCTCAGCAGCTCGATCCGCTTCTCTTCCGGCCACTGCGGGAACTGTGCGTCCTTCGATCCGGCCGCCGCCAGAAGCTGATCCATCGCACGGTCATGGAACTGACTGTTCTGGCGAATGTCGAGCTTGGCCAGATGGAAACCGAAGGTGCGCACCGCGTCCAGGACAGGTGCCACCTCGGCATCCGCCAGGCGTGGTGCCCCGCTTTCCGCCAGCATCCTGTAGAGCGTCGAGAGTTCTTCGATCAACTCGGCAGCCTTGCCGTACCGGGTCGCATCCGGCTGAAGCCTGCCGTCCTCGGTCACGTCGCCCTCCATGGGAAGGCGTGCGATCATGAGGTTGACGATGTGCCGCCAGGGCTCGTCGGGATTTCGGGCGATGGCGCGCTGACCGGACTCACCGAGGCGTTGCACCAGATCGGTGACCCAGCCGGTGAGCGCCGCGGGAGGCCGCTGCAGCCGGTCGGACAGACTGAGATGGCGGGCCAGGTTCAACAGTTTCTCGTGCGCCAGGGAGAGGGCATGGGAACGCAGTTCGCGCAAGGTGGCGGCGGTGACGTCGGCGGTGACAAAAGGATGGCCATCCCGGTCGCCGCCCACCCAGTCACCGAAAGACAGGCGGGGTCGACAGTGGGGATCCTGCAGGAGCGCCGGCTCGAAGCCCGCAGCACTCCAGGCCTGCCGGAGCCTGCGGTTGACGACCGGCAGCGTCTCCGGGAAGACGTTGCGCAGGTAGTGAACGATGTTTCTGAGTTCCGCGGCCACATCGGGCTTTTCGAGAAAGATCTCGCCCGTGCGCCACAGCCGCTCGAGGAGCGCCTTGATCCCGGCGCGGATGTCCTCCTGTTCCGCCTGCGTGTACATCGTGTTTTCGCGTTGGAGAAGTTGCAGGTAGAGCTCGCGATGGTGCTCCAGCACCGTCTGCCGCTTGGCCTCGGTCGGATGCGCGGTCAGCACCGCCTCCACCCTGATCTCCGGCAGGGCGCCCGCTATCTCGCCCCCGGTCAGGCCAAGAGCCTGCAACTGGGCGAACTGATCCTCCCAGGAGCCCCCGTCCTCCGCCAGCCGCCCTTCCGCCTGCAGGGTTCGCCGATGCTGGGCGATCGCATTCTCTTCGACCATGGCCAGGATCTGGAACCAGATGCAGTACGCCTGCGTCAGGCGCGTGGAGAATGCCAGATCCCCGAGGTCGCTGAAGTCCTGGGCGCCACCCTGGCCCGGCAGGGCGCGGGCGATGTCGTGCTCACCGATCTCATGCAGAACGTCGCGGAAACAGGCGGTCAGGAAAGCGAGATCGCGGTCGACCTTGACGAAGTGACCGAGCAAGGCCGAGCCCGCGACGCCCTGAACCGGGGTTCCCGAATTGCGCATCTCCGTACCCTCCGATGACAAGACAGGATTTCCAATTACCAGCTTGATGCGAGCCTTTGCAACACAAGCACGGTGCCGAATTGGGAAACCGGAAATTGATGAGCAATCCGGCCAAACCCGGGATACATCAGGCCAAAATGCCCGTGTATCGTCCTGATCGGCGTAACAGGGCAAACGGCACGCCCCGGACGACGCTCCCGGGGAGGGTATCCGCAGGCTGCGTGAGGCTGAGGCTGCCGGGCGCGTCGCCCGGATTTCGCTTCGCTGCGTCCAGGCCACCCCTGCCGGTTGCGAGGTCGGGCAGGTGCCTCGGCGGGGCGGACTCGACGGGGTGACTCAGGTGCCTCGGCGGGGGGACTTTATGCGTGGGCATGCGGCATTTCGGCAACGGTGTGGCCGGGCCTGCCCCGGCCCCGGGGCACGCCGGCGCACGTCGAAACGATCGCGTTTTGGATCGAAAAAGTGCGATCGGGATCGGTTTTGAACCGGGTTTTTTCGGCCAAGCCCTTGAAATAACTGAAAAGATGACGAGCCGGCGCGCGATTGTGTATGCAAAAGTATACAAATGTATGCATTTTGGGAATTTTATCATTTAGAATCAAGGACTTGCCATTTTGGAGGCGAGGCCCTTTTCAGAACAGGCCAAAATAACCCGGCACAATTGCACAGTTGGCACGCGAAAGCAAGGATAATATTCTTGCCACTTGGCCGGAGGGGGCCCGCTCGCTCAGCCTCAGCCGGCCCGGATGGAGCGAAGCGCGATCCGGGACTCGTCGACGCTTTGGCGACCCGTCGCTCTCGCTGGCCATCGGGCTTGCCCGGCGTGGCGACGGCGTCCGCCAACAGCGCGCCCCGCATGGGGATCCCGCATTCCGCTTCGCTGCATCCAGGGTGCGCTTGCTGTTCTGGGTTTGTGCCGATTCCGGGTTGTGGTAGGGTGACAACAAAATGGGGTGAGGTGAGGGGATGGCACAGAAATCCGAGATCGAGTGGACGGACGCGACCTGGAACCCGGTGACCGGGTGCACCAAGGTCGGCCCCGGCTGCGATCACTGCTATGCCGAGCGCTTCGCGGAGCGATGGCGCGGCATTCCCGGCCACCCCTACGAGCAGGGCTTTGACCTCAAGCTCTGGCCATCGCGGCTGCAACAGCCTCTCCTGTGGAAAAAGCCGCGCATGATTTTCGTGAACTCGATGAGCGATCTGTTCCACAAGGCCGTCGATCGCGTCTTCATCGATCGCATATTCGACGTGATGGAGCGGGCGGACCGGCACCTGTTTCAGGTGCTGACGAAGCGCAGCTCCCTTATGCGCGAGTACGTCCGCGCGCGTTACCACGGCAGCCCTGTACCGCCGCATATCTGGCTGGGTGTCTCGGTCGAAGATGCGGCGCACGTCAGTCGTATCGGCCATCTCAAGGACGTCAACTCCGAAGCCCGCTTCATCTCATTCGAGCCACTCCTTGGGCCGATCGACGAAGTGGACCTCCGGCGCATCGCCTGGGCGATCGTCGGCGGCGAAAGCGGCCCCGGCGCGCGGCCCATGCAGCCCGACTGGGCGCGGCGGCTCCGGGATATCTGCGAACGCGACGGCGTGGCGTTCTTCTTCAAGCAATGGGGAGGCGCTCGGCCGAAGTCCGGCGGCCGGCTGCTTGATGGCGAGGAGTGGAACGGCTTCCCGTGGCAGGTCGTCCCCCAACCCATGATTCGCGCGCTGCAATCCGAGGCCGCCTGATGCCGCCGAAGATCGAAAACTATCAGGGACGCGAACACTCATTCATCAAGCACTTGTTTTTGAACAAGTACCTCGAAGCAGCAGCCTACAAGCTCTTCCAGAAGCGATCACCTGTTTTCAACTTCGTGGACGCTTTCGCCGGGCCGTGGAGAGTGTCTGACACCGACCGCTATTCCGATGCTTCGTTCTCACAAGCCATCGAGACACTGGAAGCCGTGCGCCGCAGATTGCTCGATATGGGGCGTCCTGGACTCAAGGTCCGCTTCCGCTTCTGCGAACGTATTCCAGCCTCGGTGGGCCAGCTTAAGCAGTTCGCGGCTCAGAAGCCCGAATTCGACATCATGGTCTTCTCGGGTGCGTTCGAGGACAACCTCGACGGCATCCGCAACGCGTGCCGCGAGGGCTTCACCTTCACGTTCATCGACCCAACCGGTTGGAATATCGAGTCGAGCAAGGTTTTCGACTTTCTTCGACAGCTCAACGGTGAGTTCCTCTTCAACTTCATGGCCGAGGAAGTGAACCGCCATGGAGGCTGGGATGGCGTCGCTGACTCGGTTGGCCGTTTCCTGGCGGATCCCGCATGGAAGGCGGCATTCGAGGCCCTGCCCGAGGGAACCAACGAGACGAAGATACGCCACCTCCTCAAGGTCAAGATGAAGGAGGCGAAAGTCGCAACCTATCTGACGGAAATGGCCATCCGAAAGCCGCGCGAGGACCGGATCAAGATGCGGCTGATCCTTGGGTACACACAGCCGGTATGGGGTGGAGGTCTTCCGGGACGTCCAGGAAAAGGTCGAGAAAGAGGCGGTCCGAACGCGACAGGCGATCCAGACCAAGGAGAGCGGACAAGCGCAGCTCTTCCCGGAAGACCAGATCATCGCCTTCGAGACGGATCGCGACGGGGTCGGCTGCTCTACCCATTTGAACCGGGCCACCGAACATCTGCTCAGCGCCGTATCGCAGCGGCCAGGAATCGAATTCAGCACGCTTGCCAACGAAGTGATGGAGCAGGTTCCCGTGCGAAAGAAACACTTGAACAAGATCGTGGCAGACAAACGAAAGGCAGGACGGCTGCGCTTCGACCTGCCGAACGGAAAGCGGAGCCCTGGTCCGAACACCAGGATCTGGCCCCTTTCGGTTGGACCTGACTGACCGGCGTTTCGCCTATGCCACTTGCATTGCACCTCCAAGAATCTCGTCCAGCAGGCGGTAGCCCGTAGCTTTTAGATACGGCACGCAATTGGGCTGCCATGGGGGAGAAGACGCCTTCGGCTGTTCTGCCCTACGCCCTCCGCGCTGCGGGGCTTCGTCATCGACGCTTCGGTCGCAGCGAGATCGTGCTTTCGGGAGGACAACGAAGTGTGGGCGGATGCGGCCGGCCGGTGCTGCGACGCGCGCCGGCGGCTGGTGGCAAAGCGGCCGACGGCGACGTAAGATAACATCTTATTCCCTGAACGCTGTGAAAATTGTCCCATGCATGTCATCCGGCTGTCGAGCAGAGGCCAACTGGTGCTTCCGGCCGCCATGCGCAACGCCCACCGATGGGGGCCGGGCGACGAGTTCGTTGTCGAAGAGGTGCCGGAGGGACTGCTGCTGCTGCGGCGGCCGCGGAAACCGTTTCCCGCATCCCGCGTCGACGAGGTGGCCGGGGCGCTCCGACGCCTGGCCGGCTTGCCGAATGTCATCTTGGAGGATGCCGAGCAGGTGGCGTTCGCCATCGATCTCGCATCGCACGACATCGATTTTGCCGACGCCCTGCACGTCGCCGCCTGTCGCGAAGCCGGCCCGCTCTACACGTTCGATCGGCGCCTGATCCGGCAAGCGGACGTGGTGGGGCTCTCTGTGTCCGAACCGGAAGGAAACGGCGGCCGAGGTCAGCCTTGAGCGGTGCCCATCCGGATCGGGCCTTCGCGTAGCATCCGCGCAGTCCCGGATTGCGCTTCGCTGCATCCGGCCGACGCTGGCTTTGAACGGCTGGGCCAGGACGACCAAGGGCGGGGCGGCAGGCAGGCCTTTCCGGCGCGATGGCGGTTCGGGTAGCATGCTGACGACCCTGTTCGCATGCTGTCCAGCCAAAGGCTCCCCCATGCCCCGCTTCACCCAGGCCGAGAGAGACGAACTGATCGCAACCGTGGTGGCGGCGGCCGAGCGCCGATTGGGCGGCACGCTGCCGGAGGCGTTGCGGGCGTTCTTCCCGCTCTATTATGCGCATGTGCCGCTCAGCGACATCGTCGACGAGAGCCCCGATACCCTGTTCGGGCTCGCCTTCAGTCATTGGCGGCTGAGCGAACGACGGCAGCCGGGCACGCCGCGGATCCGCATCTACAACCCCAAGCTGGAAGAGGACGGCTGGCGCTGCGAGCATTCGGTCATCGAGGTGGTGACGGACAACATGCCGTTCCTGGTGGATTCCGTCACCAACGAGATCAATCGCCAGGACTTGGCCGTGCATCTCGTGATCCATCCGGTGATGGCCGTGACCCGGGATGCCGACGGCCGGTTGCAGCGGGTGGACCCGACCCGGCGCCGGCAGGACGACGGCGTCGAGGAATCGCTGATGCACTTCCAGATCACCCGGCAGGCGGACGACATGCTGGGGCCGGTGGCGGATGGTGTGGCGCGGACCCTCGACCACGTCCGCACCGCGGTCGAGGATTGGCAGGCGATGCTGATCAAGGGCGAACTGGTGATCGCCGATATCGCCGCCGCCGAAGGCATCGCGCCGGAAGACGTGATCGACGAGGCGCGGGAGTTTCTCCGCTGGCTGCTGGACAACAACTTCACCTTTCTTGGCTACCGCGCCTACAGTTTCGACGCCGAGGACGATGAGGCCCTCGTCCGCATCGATCCGGGGTCCGGCCTGGGCCTGCTCAAGGATCCCACGTTCCTGGTGTTTGACGACCTTCGCGACGGCAAGCCGGTGCCGCCGGCGGTGCGTGCCTTCGAAGCGCGCACCGAACTGATCATGGTCGCCAAGGCCAACCGGATCACCACGGTGCACCGGCCGGTCCACATGGATACCGTCGTGGTGAAGCGTTTCGACGGCGGGCACATGGTGGGCGAACACATGATCGTCGGCCTGTTCGCCGCTGCCGCCTACAACCGCAGTGTGCGAAGCATCCCGCTGCTGCGCGACAAGCTCGGCCGCCTGCTCGCGCGGGCCGGATTCGACCCTCGCGGCCATGACGGCCGGGCGCTGGCCAACATCGTCGAGACGTTCCCGCGGGACGAATTGTTCCAGGTTTCCGATGACCACCTGTACTACACGGCGCTCGGCATCCTGCATTTGCAGCAACGTCAGCGGGTGGCGCTGTTCATCCGCCGTGACGACTTCGAACGCTACGTGTCCTGCCTGGTTTTCGTCCCCCGCGACCGTTACAACACGGACCTCAGGCAGCGCACCGAAGCGATCCTGGCCAAGGCCTTCGCCGGCACCGTCACCGCCCATTACACCCATGTGGGGGACTCGCCGCTTGCCCGGCTGCAAGTGTTCGTCAGGACCACGCCGGGCCAGATTCCGGACTACGACCCCGACCGCATCGAAGCGGAAATCGTCGCGGCCTCGCGGACCTGGACCGACAACCTGTTGCGCGCCCTGCTCAAGGCACACGGCGAGGAAAAGGCGCACCGGCTCAATCGGCTGTACGGCAACGCCTTCCCGCCGGGATACCGGGAACGGTTCATCGCCGAAGAGGCGGTGGAGGACATCGACCATGTCGAGGCGGCGCTGTCGCACGACGGGCTTCAGACCACCCTCTACCGCCCGTTCGGCGCGTCGCCACACCAGATGCGGCTCAAGATCTACCACCCGGAAGCGGCGATCGTGCTGTCGCAGGTGATGCCGATGTTGGAGGATCTGGGCCTCCGGGTCATCGACGAGGTGCCGCACACGGTGCGGGTGGGTGGCGACGACGGCACGACGGTGCTCTTGCACGACTTCGGTCTGGAGACGCGGAGCGACCGGCCGATCGATCTCGGTGCCATCCGTGCGCCGTTTCAGGAGGCCTTTCTGGCCGTATGGACCGGGGCGGTGGAGTGCGATGCGTACAACGCTTTGGTCCTGGAAGCGGGGCTGACGTGGCGGGAAGTGGTGCTGATCCGGGCCTATTCCCGCTACCTCCGCCAGACCGGCATCGCCTTCTCCCAGGCGTATATGCAGCAGACGCTCAACCGCCACCCGCAGATGGCATGCCGGATCGTTGCCTTGTTCCGGGCCCTGTTCGATCCGGCGGTGGCGGACCAGGGGAAACGGGCCGAGAGGGTGCGCGAAGACCTGGCAGCCGGCCTCGATACGGTGGACAGCGCCGATGAGGACCGCATTCTGAGGCGTTTCGTGAATGCCGTGGAAGCGACTCTCCGGACCAGCTTCTTCCTTGACCAAGGCGAAGAGCGCCGTCCCTACGTCGCCTTCAAGCTGGACAGCCGGAAGCTGGACGACCTGCCCTTGCCGCGGCCGATGGTGGAAATTTTCGTCTATTCCCCGCGGATGGAAGGCGTGCACCTGCGCGCCGGCAAGGTGGCGCGCGGCGGCATCCGCTGGTCCGACCGACGGGAGGATTTCCGCACCGAGGTTCTGGGCCTGATGAAGGCGCAGAACGTCAAGAACACGGTGATCGTGCCGGTGGGCGCCAAGGGTGGATTCGTGGTCAAGCGCCCGCCGGATTCCGGTGACCGGGAGGCGGTGCAGGCCGAAGGCATCGCCTGCTACCGGATGCTGATCGATGGGATGCTGGACCTCACCGACAACCGGGTGGGCGACGCGATCGTGCCGCCGGCGGGGGTGGTGCGCCGGGACGATGACGATCCCTACCTGGTGGTGGCGGCGGACAAGGGCACCGCGACCTTTTCCGACATCGCCAACGGCATTGCTCAGGACCGGGGCTTCTGGCTCGGCGACGCGTTCGCTTCGGGCGGCAGTCAGGGCTACGACCACAAGAAGATGGGCATCACCGCCCGCGGCGCCTGGGAATCGGTGAAACGCCACTTCCGCGAGTTGGGCCACAACATTCAAAAACGGCCGTTCAGCGTGGTCGGTGTCGGCGACATGGCCGGTGACGTGTTTGGCAACGGCATGCTGCTGTCGCCGCACATCCGGCTGCTGGCGGCGTTCAATCACCAGCACATTTTCATCGATCCCGACCCGGACCCGGCGGCAAGCCTGGCCGAACGACAACGCCTGTTCGATCTGCCGCGATCCACCTGGCAGGACTACCGCGCCGAAATCATCTCCTCCGGCGGCGCCGTGTTCAACCGCCGCGCCAAGTCGATTGCGCTCACCCCGGAGATCCGGGCGTGTTTCGGCCTGAGAGAGAGCCGCATGACTCCGGCGGAGTTGATCCGCCATCTGCTCAGGGCCGAGGTGGATCTGCTCTGGTTCGGTGGCATCGGCACCTTCGTCAAGTCCAGCCACGAAAGCCATGGGGACGTGGGCGACCGCAGTAACGACGGGGTGCGGGTGGATGGGCGCGAGCTTCGCTGCAAGGTGATCGGGGAAGGCGCCAACCTGGGCGTCACCCAGCTCGGGCGGATTGAATTCGCCCGACGTGGCGGGCTTATCAATACCGACTTCATCGACAATTCCGCCGGCGTCGACTGCTCCGATCACGAGGTCAACATCAAGATCCTGCTGGACGCCGTGGTCGGCGACGGCGACATGACCGAGAAGCAGCGCAACCTCCTTCTCGCGGCGATGACCGAGGAGGTCGCCGACCTCGTGCTGCGTGACAACTATCTGCAATCGCAGGCGATTTCCCTGATCTGTGCGGATAGCTTCATGGCGCTCGAGAACCAGGCACGGCTGATGCGGATGCTGGAGCGTCAGGGTCGCCTCAACCGCGAGGTGGAGGCGCTGCCCGACGAAGACGCCCTGGCCGAGCGCATCGCCGCCCGGCATGGCCTCACCCGTCCCGAGACCGCGGTGGTGTTCTGCTACTGCAAGATATGGCTGTACGACCAGGTGCTGGAGACCGACCTGCCGGACGACCGACACCTGGCGCGGGACATGGTGCGGTATTTCCCGGAGCCGATCCAGGAACGCTTCGGCGATCGGATCGGCAAGCACCGCCTCAGGCGGGAACTGGTGGCAACATCGATCATCAACAGCCTGATCAACCGGATGGGCGGCACCTTCGTCACCGCCATGGCGGACAAGACCGGCATGGCGGCGGCGGACATCACCCGGGCCTATGTCATCGCCCGCGACGTGTTCGCCGCCAGGGCGGTGTGGGAGGGGATCGAGTCCCTGGACAACCAGGTGGCCGCCGCCGTGCAGACGACATTACATCGGGAGGTGCAGCGGCTGATCGAGCGCGGCACCCTGTGGTTCCTCGCCAACG
>REEP01000046.1 GCA_007695045.1 Rhodospirillales bacterium
TCCACGGCAGCCACGTCAACGGCTACGACAACATGCTGGAAGGCATCCTCTCCCACCTGTGGCAGGGGCGGGAGCGGACGCCGGGTGAGTCGATCAACATCATACCGGGCTTCGACGGCTACTGCGTCGGCAACAACCGCGAGCTCAAGCGCATGCTCGACCTCATGGGCGTTGCCCACACGATCCTGCCCGACCCGTCGGACGTCTATGACACCCCGAGCGACGGTCAGTTCCGCATGTATGATGGCGGCACCACCATCGAGGGCGGGAAAGCCGCGCAGGATGCCAAGGCGACGCTCTCGCTGCAGGAATACTGCAGCAAGAAGTCGTTGCAGCTTGCCAAGGCCCAGGGTCACGAGGTCGCATCCTTTCACTACCCCCTTGGCGTCAAGGCCACGGACGAGTTCCTGACCAAGGTGTCGGAACTCACCGGCAAGCCGATCCCGGAAGCGTTGCTGAAGGAACGCGGCCGGCTGGTGGACGCGCTCGCCGACTCCATGAACATCGTGCACGGCAAGTCCTTCGCCGTGTACGGGGACCCGGACTTCGTTACCGGCATGGCCCGGTTCCTGATGGAGATAGGCGCCGAGCCCAAGCATTTGCTTGCCACCAACGGCACCAAGCCGTGGGCCAAGAAGCTGCGGGCGACCCTGGAAGAATCGCCGTACGGAGCGGGTGGCCAGGTATGGCCGGGGGCCGACCTGTGGCACCTGCGCTCGCTGATGTTCACGGAGCCGGTGGATTTTCTGATCGGCAACAGTCACGGCAAATATCTGGAACGCGATACCGGAACGCCGCTGATCCGCCTGACCTTCCCGATCTTCGACCGGCACCACCATCACCGGTTCCCGACCTGGGGCTATCAGGGCGGGTTGCAGGTGCTGGTGCGCATCCTCGACAAGATCCTGGATGGGTTGGACGCGGCCAGCGACCAGGCGGGTGTGAACGACATCAGCTTCGATCTGACCCGTTGAGACCCACGGTCCGGGCCGGTCGGGCGGCGGCAATCGGCGCCGCCCGGCCTCAAGGGCAAGCGCTGGCAGGGAGGCGCACGCCATGAACAAAAACAAGCTTGCCGCGGCGTTTGTCGAACCCGGCTGCGCCGTCAACCACGACAAGAGCGACCGCGACCGCAAGCGGGGATGCTCGGCGGTGACGTTGCAGCCGGGAGCGGCGGCCGGCGGCTGCGCCTTCGATGGCGCCAAGATCGCCCTGCAGCCCATCACCGACGCGGCGCATCTGGTGCACGGCCCGATCGCCTGCGAGGGCAACAGCTGGGACAGCCGGCACGCGCTGTCCAGCGGCCCGTCGCTCTATCGCACCGGTTTCACCACGGACATGTCGGAGCTCGACATCATCCATGGCGGCGAACGGCGCCTGTATCGCGCCATCCGCGAGATCGTGGAGCGGTTCCAGCCCCCGGCGGTGTTCGTCTACGTCACCTGCGTTTCCGCCCTGATCGGCGACGATGTGGAGGCGGTGTGCCGCATCGCCACGGAACAGTTCGCCACGCCGGTGATCCCGGTGATCGCACCGGGCTTCGCCGGCTCCAAGAACTTCGGCAACAAGCTGGCCGGACGCGCCCTGCTGGATCACGTCATCGGCACCCGCGAACCGGACCACCGCACCCCATACGACATTGCCGTGCTGGGTGAATACAATGTGGCCGGCGAGCTGTGGCAGGTGACGCCGTTGCTCGACCGCCTCGGTGTCCGGCTTCTGGCCTCCGTCACCGGCGACGGCCGTTACGCAGACGTCGCCAGCGCCCACCGCGCGCGTGTCGCCATGGTTGTGTGCTCCCAGGCGCTGGTGTCAATGGCCCGGGAGCTGGAAGCGCGCTACGGCATCCCGTTCTTCGAAGGCTCGTTCTACGGCACGGCGGAAACCTCGACGGCGCTTCGCACCCTCGCGCGTCTGCTCGTCGACCAGGGTGCCCCGGAAGATTTGCTGTCCCGCACCGAAGCGCTGGTGGCCGAGGAGGAAGCCAGGACGGCCGAGGCCCTCGCCCCCTATCGCGAGCGGCTCGCCGGCAAGCGCGTGCTGCTCTACACCGGCGGCGTCAAGTCATGGTCGATGATCGCGGCCCTGCAGGAATTGGGTATGGTCGTCATCGGCACCTCGGTCCGCAAATCCACGGAAGAAGACAAAGCCCGCGCCCGACACCTGATCGGGGCCGAGGCCGACCTTTTCGGCCAGATCCCGGCCAAGGAGCTGTATGCGCGGTTGAAGCGGGGTGATGCCGACATTCTCATGTCCGGGGGTCGGACCCAGTTCGTGGCCCTTAAAACCCGCACGCCCTGGCTCGACATCAACCAGGAACGGCATCACGCCTACGCCGGCTACACCGGCATCGTCGATTTCGCACGCCAGATCGACCAAGCCCTGTACAACCCCATCTGGCGGCAGGTGCGCCGGCCGGCGCCTTGGGACCAGCCGAAGGAGGCCGGCCATGACTGATTTCGGCAATGCCGCCAAGGCCTGTGCGGTCAATCCGTTGAAGCTGAGCCCGGCCCTGGGCGGGGCACTCGCGTTCCTCGGATTGGATCGCTGCCTGCCGATGTTGCACGGCGGCCAGGGCTGCACGGCATTCTCCCTGGTGCTGGCGGTGCGGCACTTCCGGGAGACCATCCCGCTGCAGACCACCGCCATGAGCGAGCTCAGCACCATCCTTGGCGGCGCGGACAATGTGGAACAGGCGATCGGCACGATCTATGACCGCGCTCGTCCGAACGTCATCGGCATCTGCACCACGGCCCTGACCGAAACCCGGGATGACGACATCTCTGCCGAGCTGCCGTTCATTCTCGAACGCCATCCCGAGTGGCAGGATCTGGATGTCATCCTGGCCTCGACGCCGGATTACGCCGGCGGTCTCGAAGCCGGCTGGTCGCGGGCGGTCGAGGCCATGGTACAAGCCCTGGTCGAACCCTCCGGACGTCGGCGCACCCTGCGGCGGGTCAATCTTCTGGCCGGCAGCCACCTCTCGCCGGCCGACGTTGAAGAACTGCGCGAGACCATCGACGGCTTCGGGCTCAAGGCGATCGTCCTGCCCGATCTGTCGGGATCGCTGGACGGTCACGTGCCCGACGACTTTGTCCCCACCAGCCTGGGTGGAACGCCCGCCGACCTGATCCGGGGGATGGGCGAATCGGTCATGACCTTGGCCATCGGCGAGCAGATGCGGCCCGCGGCCAAGGCCTTGGCGGAGCGCTCAGGGGTACCGTTCACCGTGTTCGACCGGGTCACCGGACTGGAGGCATTCGATGCCTTCGTCGCGACCCTGATGGACATCAGCGGCACCGGTCCCAACGACCGCTTGCAGCGGCAGCGGAGCCGCCTGGTTGACGCCATGCTGGACGGGCACTTTTTCTTCGGCGGCCGGTGCGCCGGCGTCGCCGGCGATCCCGATCTGGCCTTGGCGATGAGCGGCCTGCTGGCTGACCTGGGCTGTACCGTGACACGAGCGGTCACCACGGCGCAGACGCCGGCGACGGAACACATTGCGGCGAACGCCGTGATGGTCGGCGACCTGGACGACCTGGAGCAGGGTCTGGGGGAGAGCCCCGCGCTGATCGTCGCAAATTCCCACGCCAAGGATCTGTCGGACCGGGTCGGCGCCTCCCTCTTCCGCGCCGGCTTCCCGGTCTACGACCGCCTGGGGGCACCGCAGCGGGTCAGTGTCGGCTATCGCGGCACCCGCGATCTGGTGTTCGCCCTCGGCAACCTGCTCATGGACCACGACGACACCCACCCGCACCCGGCGGGTGAGACCACTGGCGAGAGAGAGAACCATGACCGCCACATCGATGCGACGCTTGCGGCTGGTTGACGCCGAACCCTGCACCCCGTCCGGCCGGACCTCGGCCGGCGAAGGAGGACACATGAAGATCGCGTTTGCGACCCAGGACCTCAAGACCATGGACGCGCATTTCGCCGGGGCGCGCAACCTGGCGATCTACGATATCGGCCCTGACGGCTACCGTTTTCTGGAGGCGATCCGGTTCGACGTGGCCAGCAATGAAGACGGCCTGCACGCGGAAGCCCATGAGGACCGGCTCACCCCGCGGGTCGACGCCCTGGACGGCTGTGCCCTGTTGTTCGTGCTGGCCATCGGGGGGCCGGCGGCGGCACGGGTGGTCAACAGGAAAATCCATCCCGTGAAGCTGCCACGGCCGGAGCCGATTGCCCAGATCCTGGACAGGGTCCAGGCCATGATCAACGGCACGCCACCGCCGTGGCTGCGCAAGGCGCTGGGCAGCGGCCATACCACCAATCTTGCGTTTCTGGAAGGGGAGGCCGCGGAATGAAGGACGCAGCAGCGCCCCTGGCAGCGCCGTCGCCGGCGGATTCCGCGGCCCTTGAAACCGGGTTCGTGAAGGGCCTTCTGCGCCAGATCCGGGCGCACGACGCCACCGGCGTGTGGGATCAGAAACCGGATACGGCGTTGCTCGCGCCCTACGTCCTGAGCCGGGAACAGCGCCGACAGATTCCGGTTATCGCCAACCCGGACGCCAAGGTGCTGTGGCGCCTGGAGCAGTTCTACGACGCCGTGGCCCTGGCCATTTCCGAAGAGGCCGGGGTGATCGCCACGCCGATGATCCGGCTGTCCCACGAAGGCTACGGCCGGGTGGTGGTGCTGGCCGGCATGCTGGTGGTGCTGAGCCGCCAGCTCCGCGACGTGCACCGGTTCGGCTTCGACTCGCTGACCCACCTGGCGGCCGAGGGCGAAGGGCTGGTGGCCGCGGGCGTCGACGCCGTCAAGCGCTTCCCGGATGTGGCCACCGCCTGATCACCAGCCTGTACAACAGAGATAGCAGAGGAGGACGCGACCATGACAACCGCTCAGTATCTCACTCGGGACGGTACCGCGTGGCAGCCGGCATATGTGGACTCGGTGGACCCCGAGGCCTGTATCGGCTGTGGACGCTGCTTCAAGGTCTGTGGCCAGGGCGTGTTCCGGATGATGGGCGTGGACGAGGACGGTGGCTTCGTCGATCCGGACGACGACGACGTCGAACGGATGGTGATGACGGTTGCCGATGAAGGCCGAGGCAAGTGTATCGGCTGCGGCGCCTGCACCCGCGTCTGCGGCAAGAGCGCCCAGGTGATGGCCACCGCCGCCTGACCGAGGGCCCGAGGACGAAGTTTGAACACGACCGAGCTTCGTTACGATGCCCTGATGGCCGACGGCCGCGGGGATGACTTTGACCGCCACGTCTTCGCCTGCGCCCTGGACCTCGCCGCAGGCGACGGCGTGGCCGGTCTGCCCCGACACCTGGGCCTTGACCGCGTTGCCTTGACAGAGCTGGCAGCGACCTACTTCCCGAGGGCGGTGGAAGCGATCCAGGCTGTGCCGGCGGGAGACCCGGCGAATCCGGATCCCGAAGCCTTGGAGGAAGACGATCTGCGCCGGCTGCTGCTGGATCATCGCAGCCGCGGGATGCCCGCCGAAGAGTGGCTTGCCGCGATCATCGCGAGGCGCAGCATTGCGCCCAACCACCTTTGGCAGGACCTGGGACTGGCCCATCGCAGCGAACTGGGCCGCCTGATGCACCGGCATTTCGGCCCATTGGCCGCCCGCAATGTCCACGACATGAAGTGGAAGAAGTTTTTTTATCGCGAGCTCTGTGAGCGCGACGGGGTGCTGGTGTGCAAGGCACCCAACTGCGCGGTGTGTGACGATGTCGCCCACTGCTTCGCCCCGGAGGACGGAGATCCGCTCACGGCGCTGACGGCACCGCTGTCGCGAACCTGACAAAACCGACGCGGTGTGCGAAAGCCGCCACCGCCACGCCGCACGAAACACTCTTCGAATCAGCACATTACCAATTGGCACGCCGATTGCTGTTGCCGGGGTGTCAATAAACCCCGGCAAGTCGGAGGGAGGCTATGGTGGCACTGACCGAAGCGGCGACGACGGTGATCAAGCGCTTGGTCGCCGGCTCCAAGGAAAGCGTGGACGGCCTACGCATCATGGTGGAGCACGGCGGCTGTTCGGGCCTGCAGTACATGCTGGGCCTGGAAAGCCGGGCCGAGCCTGGCGACGAAGTCTATGAATTCGACGGCGTGCGCATCTACGTCGATCCAAGTTCCCTGCCCATCGTCCACGGCATGCAGGTGGACTTCGTGGAAACCCTGGAGCAGTCGGGGTTCGTGTTCGAAAACCCCAACGTCGGCGACGTGTGCTCCTGCGGCAAGTCGTTCGGCGGTTGAGGGGCTTTGCCATGACCGGAACGCCGATCATCGTCAATGACACCACGCTCCGCGACGGCGAGCAGACCGCCGGCGTCGCGTTCTCGCGTGCGGAGAAACTTGCCATCGCGTCGGCTCTGGCGGGGGCGGGGGTCACCGAACTGGAAGTCGGCATTCCGGCCATGGGACCGGACGAACAGGATGATATCCGTGCCGTCGTCGGGCTTGGTCTCGCGGCACGCTGTATCGGCTGGTGCCGGATGCGGGAGGCGGATGTGGACTCCGCGGCGGCGAGCGGCCTTGGCAGTGTCAACCTGTCCGTCCCGGTGTCGGACCGCCAGATTGCCGCCAAGCTCGGCATCGACCGCGCGGCGGTCCTCGCCACGGTGGAACGCGTGGTCGGCTACGCCGCCGGTCACGGCCTCCGGGTGGCGGTCGGCGGGGAGGATTCATCGCGCGCCGACCTCGCTTTCGTGGAGCAGGTGATCGGGGTGGCCGAACGCATGGGCG
>REEP01000073.1 GCA_007695045.1 Rhodospirillales bacterium
ACAAGCTGGACGGCGCGGTCGATCAGACCGTGCTCTTCCGGTCCTCGGAATCGGAGTTGGAGCTCGCCGAGCCGACGCGCCGCTTCGCCTTCGATGGCGACGGGCACCTGCTCAGGCTCGCCTCGGAAGCGCTGCGCATCCGGCTCGCCCATCTGTTCGACCCCTTCCTCGCCGTCCGCTCCTCGCAGATCGAGGCGCTTCCGCATCAGTTGACAGCCGTGTACGAGGAGATGCTGCCGCGCCAGCCGCTGCGCTTCCTGCTGGCCGACGATCCCGGCGCCGGCAAGACCATCATGGCCGGCCTCCTCATCAAGGAGCTGCTGATCCGTGGCGACCTGGAGCGCTGCCTCATCGTCGCGCCCGGCAGCCTGGTCGAGCAATGGCAGGACGAGCTGCGGGAGAAGTTCGGGATCGACTTCGACATCCTGACCCGCGATCAGGTCGAGGCCTCCGCCACCGGCAACTTCTTCGCCGAAAAGCAGCGCGTGATCGCCCGGCTAGACATGCTGTCCCGCGCCCAGGACCTTCAGGACCGGCTCAAGGCTGCGCCGACCTGGGATCTGGTCATCTGCGACGAAGCGCACCGCATGTCGGCGAGCTTCTTCGGCGGCGAGGTCAAATACACCAAGCGCTATCAACTCGGCCAAACCCTTGGCACGGTGGCGCGGCACTTCCTGCTGATGACGGCGACGCCCCACAACGGCAAGGAAGAGGACTTCCAGCTCTTCATGGGGCTGATGGACTCGGACCGCTTCGAGGGGCGGTTCCGGCAGGGCGCGCACAAGGTCGATGTCTCCGACATGATGCGCCGCCTGACCAAGGAGGAACTCCGGCGCTTCGACGGCAGCCCGCTCTTCCCCGAGCGCAAGGCCTATACCGTCTCCTACAAGCTCTCCGACCGGGAGGCGGTCCTCTACGAGTCGGTCACGCGCTATGTGCGCGACGAGATGAACCGCGCCGACCAGATACAGGACGGCGGCGACCGCCGGCGCAACAATGTCGGGTTCGCCTTGCAGATTCTTCAGCGCCGCCTCGCGTCGTCCCCTGCGGCCATCCATGAGTCCCTCAAGCGTCGCCTGGCGCGGCTGGAGGCCCGGCTCGATGAGGAACGGCTGCTGAAGCGCGGACAGGACGCCGCCGGCACGCTGTCCACCCGTGCCGAAATCCCGTCCTGGGACGAAGAGGACATCGAGGAAGCGCCCGAGGACGAGCTTGAAGACCTCGAAGACCAGGTGGTCGATCAGGCGACGGCCGCGCGCACCATCGCCGAGCTGGAGGCCGAGATCGCATCGATCCGCGAGCTTGAGCGTCTGGCGCGCGAGTTGCGGCGTTCCGGCGAGGATACCAAGTGGCGCGAGCTCGACCGCATCCTCGACGACCCCATCGTCTACGACCCGGCCAACGACGTGCGCCGCAAGCTGGTCATCTTCACCGAGTCCCGCGACACCCTGGAGTATCTCGCCGCCCGGATTCGCGGACGCACCGGCGAGGACGAAAGTGTGGCGGTCATCCATGGTGGAGTTCCGCGCGACCGGCGCCGCGCCGCCATCGCCGCCTTCAACGACGACCCCAAGGTGCGCTTCCTGATCGCCAACGACGCCGCCGGCGAGGGCGTGAACCTCCAGCGCGGCGCCCACCTGATGGTCAACTACGACCTGCCCTGGAACCCGAACCGGCTGGAGCAGCGCTTCGGCCGCATCCACCGCATTGGCCAAACCGAGGTGTGCCACCTCTGGAACCTGATCGCCGGCGAGACCCGCGAGGGGCAGGTCTATGCCCGGCTGCTGGAGAAGCTGGAGACCGCCCGCGAGACGCTGGGCGGCAAGGTCTATGACGTGCTGGGCGAGCTGTTCGAGGCGCGCGCGCTCCGCGACATGTTCATGGAGGCGATCCGCTACGGCGAGCGGCCGGACGTTCGCGAACGGCTGTTCAAGGCCATCGACGGCGCGGTCGATCGCAAGCGCATCGAAGACATCGTCGCCCGCAGCAAACTGACCAAGGAAGGGCTCGACGCCTCGACCATCACGGCGCTCAAGGAAGAGATGGAGCGCGCCGAGGCGCGGCGTCTGCAACCCCGTTACATCCGCTCCTACTTCGAGGAAGCCTTCGCGCTCGCCGGCGGCGTCATGCACCAGCGCGAGACAGGCCGCTACGAGGTGCGGCGCGTGCCCGCCATCCTGCGCGACCGCGACCGGCTGATCGGACGCGGCGATCCGGTGCTGCCGCGCTATGAGCGCATCTGTTTCGACAAGGCAGACATCCCCGGCAAGCGGCAGGCCGTGTTGGTCGCGCCGGGTCATCCCTTGCTCGACGCCACCGTGGATCTGACGCTGGAGCGCTATCGGAACCTGCTGGGCCAGGGCGCGGTGCTGGTCGACGAGAACGACGCCGGTTTCGAGCCGCGCGTGCTGGTCTACCTGGAGCACAGCATCCGCGACGGGCGCGTCGGCCGCAATGGCCGCCCGCGCTTGGTCTCGCAGCGGCTCCAGTTCGTCTATCTCGACCGCCACGGCAAGGCCGTTGATGGCGGCGCGGCGCCTTATCTCGACTACCGCCCGCCGTCCGAAACCGAGAAGCGGCAGGTCGAGGCGATCCTGACGGAAGACTGGCTGGCCGGCGCGATCGAGGAGCGGGTCCGCACCTATGCCATCTCGGAGCTGGTGCCGCGTCACCTCGAAGAGGTAAAGGCGCGACGGCTCGACGAGATCGCCAAGATCGAGGCGGCCGTGAAGGAACGCTTGCGCCGGGAAATCCTGCATTGGCAGAGCCGGGCGCTGGAGCTTGAGCGGGAGGAACAGGCCGGCAAGCAACAGCGCCTCAACTCGCAGAATGCGCGGCGCCATGTCGAGACCTTGACCGACCGCCTCGACAAGCGGCTCGCCGAGCTGGCGAAGGAGCGCCAGATCGCGCCCCTGCCGCCGGAGATACAAGGGGCGGCGCTTGTGGTGCCGCTCGGCTGGTTCGCGAAGCAGGCGCAGCCGACTGCTTCTCCCACCGGCCTGGCGGAGGGCCGCGCCGAGGTCGAGAAGCTGGCGATGGACGCTGTTATCGCCGCCGAGCGAAGCCTCGGGCGGGAACCGCGCGACGTCTCGGCCGAGAATCGCGGCTACGACATCGAGAGCCGCGATCCGAAGACTGGCAGCCTGACCTTCATCGAGGTGAAAGGCCGCGTGGACGGCGCCGACACAGTCACCATCACCCGCAACGAGATGCTGACCGCCTTCAATACCGAGCAGTCGGAGCTTCCCTACATCCTCGCCGTCGTGCGCGTCGAGGCGGGATTCGCGCTTGAGCCTGTTTACGTCCGCAGTCCCACCGGGATATTTGGCTCGGAACCCGGTTTCACCGAGGTTTCGCGCGTTCTCAATCTCTCGAAGATATTGGCCGTCGGGGGGCCGCCTGCATGACCGAACCGACGAGAAGAAAGAAGCTCATCGAAGTTGCGCTCCCTCTTGAGTTGATCAATCCCGAGGCAACGCGGCAGAAAAAGAAGGCGCCCAAGGGCTATCCGACCTCGCTGCACAAGTGGTGGGCGCAACGGCCGCTTGCCACCTGCAGGGCGGTGCTGTTCGCGCAACTCGTTGATGATCCATCATCCTGGCCTGATCGCTTCCCAACCGAGGGTGACCAGAAGCGCGAGCGTGAACGGCTGCACAAGGTCATCGAGGCGATGGTGCCGTGGCATGCCTCGGCCAACGAGCACATCCTGAACAATGCCCGCTGGGAAATTGCCCGTTCGGCTGCTTGGGGGTTGGGCGAGGAGCCGCCTGCGAAGTCCAACCCCGAGGCGGTGCTTGCCTATCTGCAAGAGAAGGCGCCGCCGGTCTATGACCCCTTCAGCGGCGGCGGGTCGATACCGCTGGAAGCGCAGCGGCTCGGGCTTCGCGCCTATGGTTCCGATCTCAATCCCGTGGCCGTGCTGATCTCGAAGGCGCTCATTGAGATTCCTCCGAGATTCGCTGGTTTGCCGCCCGTGCACCCCGGCCGCGATCCGCATCGCGCGTGGAAGGGTGCGGAAGGATTGGCGGAGGATGTGCGTCTGTACGGCAGATGGATGCGCGACGAAGCCGCAAAGCGCATCGGCCACCTTTACCCCAAGATAGTGCTGCCGGATGGAAGCGAGGCGACTGTGGTCGCATGGATCTGGGCGCGCACGGTGGCTTCGCCTGACCCAATGGCCAAGGGCGCGCATGTGCCGCTTGTCTCCTCCTTCATGCTCTCGACCAACAAAAACAGGAAGGCTTGGATCGAGGTGGTGCGCGATCCGGCCGCGCAGGACGGCTGGCGCTTCGAGGTCAAAACTGGAAAGCTGACCGCCGAACAAGAAAAACGGCTTAAAGACGGCACCATCGGCCGCAGCGGGGGAGGCACATGCGTGCTTACGAATGCGCCGATGCCCTTTTCTTACATCAGGGAAAAAGGGAAAAAGGACGGGCTCGGGGTTCGTCTCATGGCCATCGTAGCCGAGGGAGTGCGAGGGCGTGTTTACCTGACGCCAACCGCCCCACATGAGCAGGCAGCAATACTATCCAAGCCGTATGTTCCAGAACTAGACGCCGAACTGCCGAACAACCCTCGAAATTTCAATACACCAAATTTCGGTCTCACAAGGTGGAGTGATTTATTCACCGCACGCCAGCTGACAGCGATTGCCACGTTCTCCGATCTTATCGCAGAGGCGCGCGAGCGCGCGCTGGCGGATGCCTGCAAGTCCGCGCTTCTGCCTAAAGACAATCGCCCCCTAGCCGAAGGCGGCGCCGGTGCCACTGCCTATGCCGATGCCATCGCGACATATTTAGCCTTTGTGGTGGACCGGATGGCGATGTACGGCTCAACCCAGGCAACGTGGCTACCGAAAGACAACGCCATTCGGTCTGCGTTCAATCGACAGGCCGTCCCCATGACTTGGGATTTTGTAGAAGCGAACGTCCTCACCAAGTCCAGTGGGGCGATCGATACTTGCATTGGTGTCATCGCCGCCTGTGTAGATGCCACAAGTCCCGGTTCCTCTGGCGCTGTCAGGTTCGCCAATGCGGCGAACGGCATTGGCACCACCGCTCAATTGCCAGTCATATCCACCGACCCCCCTTATTACGACAATGTCGCGTACTCCGACCTGTCCGACTACTTCTATGTATGGCTTCGACGTTCGCTGAGGAACGTGTGGTCGGACTTGTTTCGGCGGGTACTGACACCTAAGGATGAGGAGCTTGTTGCCACCCCCTACCGACACAACGGGCAAGATAATGCAGATGCATTTTTCCTGAACGGCATGCGCCGCGCTTTGGGAAATCTGTTGAAGGTTTCAGATCAGAATAACCCGATCACCATCTATTACGCTTTCAAGCAGTCTGAAGTTGCCGATGAAGGCCTGACCTCGCCCGGATGGGCAACGTTCCTCCAGGCGGTTTTTGACGCGGGCCTAGCTGTTGACGGTACTTGGCCTGTACGGTCCGAGGGCGAAGTTCGCATGAACTCTAATTCCGCTAATGCGCTGGCTTCCTCGATTGTGCTCGTCTGCACGAAGCGCTCGATAACGGCTGACATCGCGACCCGGCGCGAGTTCATCGCTCGACTAAAGCGCGAGATGCCGAACGCACTTCAGAAAATCAAGGAGGCCGGCGTCGGTCCGGTGGACATGGCGCAGTCGGCGCTCGGTCCCGGCATGGGCGTCTTCACCAGCTACGCCAAGGTGTTGGAGCCGGATGATTCCGAGATGACGGTCCGCACCGCCATCGCCCTGATCAACGAGGTGCGCGAGGAAATCCTCGGCGAGGAGGATGCACATTACGATCCCGCGACACGGTTTTGCATCGACTGGTTCCAGGCCTTCGGCACGGAAGTAGGCAAGTCCGGCGACGCGATCGGCATGGCCAACGCCTACAACCTTGGCCTCGGCGACCTTGAACAGGCCGGCGTGTTCTACGCTAAGGGGGGCGTCGCGCGGTTGCTCAAGCGCGCCGAGCTGCGGGAGGACTGGCGTCCGAGCAATGACCGGCGACTCACCCACTGGGAATGCACGCAGCACCTGATCCGCGTTCTGGAGGCTCAGGATGGCGGCACGGCCGTGGCGGCCGCGTTGGTCGCCGAGATGAGTCCAGAGGATGCCGAGGCGGCGCGGGCGCTGGCCTACCGGCTCTACGACATCTGCGAGAAGAAGGGTTGGGCGCAGGAGGCTCAGGTCTACAACCTGCTGGCCGAGGAGTTCCCGCACCTTGAGCAGGCGGCCCTCGACCACCAGGGCGCTCGCGGGCCGGCGCAGGGCGCTTTCGATCTCGGGGAGGTGCGCTCATGAACGATTCCTTCAGCGCCAAGCAGAAGGTCGATCAGGCGTTGGAGGCGCTACGCGTCGGCCTTGGCCCCTATGTCGCCGAACGGATGAAGCAGCGCCACGGCAATCACTGGCGGCAGTTCGCGAGCCGCGCCGCCAGAGGCGACTCTGGCGGCGATCCCAGCGGCGAGCTCGACGTCTATGGCCTGCTGAAGACCATCCTCGACAATTACGGCGACGTGTTCCGCCACGACAAGCGGCTGCGCAAGGCGCGGAGTTACGTCTCGCTGGCGCTCGACGCGCGCAACGCCGCGTCGCATTTCGACGGCATCATGCAGGATCGCGAGGCGCTGCGCTTTCTGGACGCCATCC
>REEP01000138.1 GCA_007695045.1 Rhodospirillales bacterium
GGGGTGGCGTGTAGGAAGTAGTCGAGTGCGGCCGGGATGCGGGCGCATGCGTCGGGTGGTGCTTCGCTTCGATCCGGGGGGTGGCCTGCGCCGCGAATCCCGCGCCGGCGCCGTGACCACCGGCGCGATGGCGGGCGGTGAGGAATATTTACCTTGCCTGGCCAGGGGAACTCTGCCATCATGGCGGGTTGGCCGGCACTGTCGGCGGAACGACCCTGGCCCGCACGGGTTAACTCATTGAATCTGAACGGTAAATCGCCACAATGGGCGCATTCCGTGACACTTTTGCCGGCCGGAGAGGCCACTTTCTTTTCTTATCAATAGCTTAGCCCGAAAACCGTGCACAAATGTGCACAGGTGTGCACGGAATCACACCCGGGCGCCCTTTTCGCGATCGAATCGGCATTTTTTCCGGGGCTGCCGCGGCTTCCTCGGCCGCGGCCAGGCGGGCCTGGCGGATCTCGCGCAGGTCCGGGGTGTCGTAGGGCTCCAGCGCGTCCAACTCGGCGAACACGTCCTCCGGCTCGGGCCGGAACAGCTCGGCGATCGCTAAGTGCTTGAAATTGGTGGGCGCACAAGGACTCGAACCTTGGACCCGCTGATTAAGAGTTAGGAATCCTACGTAGGACCAGCTGAATTTACATTGCCTAACGTCCCGTCATCGCTTGGTTTTGGTGGCTACCCGTGGCATCATGTTGCCGTCGATTTCCCTTCCGGTGGCTACCCGGTGGCTACCCGGAACCGATGGGTAGCCACGGAGGCCCGCCATGCCGAAGCTCACCAAGCGCACAGTCGATGCCCTGCGGTCCGACCCTTCCCGGCGGATTTTCGTTGCTGATGAGGACCTTGCCGGCTTTGGCATGCGCATCACGCCTAACGGCACGAAATCCTACATTGTGGAATATCGGCCCGGCGCCGGAGGCCGAAATGCACCCAGGCGGCGGATCACCATCGGCCGGCATGGCTCGCCATGGACGCCGGAGACCGCGCGGGCCGAAGCACGGCGGCTGCTCAGCCTGGTGGCCGGGGGCGCCGACCCAGCGCGCGACCGGGCCGAAGCGCGCAAGGAGGCCGATGCGGACCGCACCTTCGCAGTGGTCGCCCAGCGGTTCCTGGATCGGCACGGGCGCACGCTACGTTCATCGACCGTTCGTGACTACCGAGGCATCATCAATGGCAAGCTCGTGCCGGCATGGGGCGACCGGCCGGTCGACCGCATCACCCGACGCGAGGTGGCGCGACTCGTGGATCGGGTGGCCGATACCGCCCCGATCATGGCGCGGCTCACCTTCTCGGTGGTGCGCGTGTTTTTCGGATGGTGCATCGAAAATGACTATCTGGACGCCAACCCCTGCGACGGCATGAAGGGGCCAGCGGTCGCCAAGGCGCGCGATCGCATCCTCGACGAGCGGGAGATATGCCTGCTGTGGCGCGCGACCGAGGCTGGCGGCCGCTTCGATACGGCGGTGCGGCTCCTGCTTCTGACTGGCGCCCGCCGCGATCAGGTGGGGGCGGCCACATGGGCCGAAGTGGACAGCTTGAGGGCGGTCTGGACACTCGCCGCCGGGCGATGCAAGAACGGCGCGGCACACGAAATCGACCTCGCCCCCGCGGCGCTGACAGAACTCGACCGCATCACGACGCGCCAGCGCTTGGAAATGACGCCCGAGGACGGACCCCCGCCGACCGATGCCGAGCTCGCCGCCTTCCGCCGCAGCGTGGCGCCCTACCTGTCCGGCGGCACGCCGCTTGCCGGATGGTCGAAAGCCAAGCGGCAGTTGGACGTTCGCATGGCCAAGCTCGCTGCCGCGGACGGATTCGACCCGCCTGCTCCCTGGCGCATCCATGACCTGCGCCGGACAGCCGCCTCGGGCATGGCAGCGCTGGGCTTCGGCCCGCAGGTCGTCGAACGCGTCCTCAACCACCTGTCCGGTGTGCGCGGTGGGCTCACCGGGGTCTACCAGCGACACGAGTACCGCGACCAGCGCCGTGCCGCTTCCCTCGGCTGGGCTGCCCACGTGACACGGGTCGTCGCGGGCTCGATGGACGAGAGTAACGTCGTGGCCCTGCAGCGCGGCGACGGGGTGGCCTAGGCCAAACGCCATGCCGCGCCGACCGAAACCGGCTGCCAAGCCCTTTTCCCTGCCCCTGGCCACCGCGGCGCCGGACCTCGACCATCCGATCTATGCCCAGGCGTTGGCACTGATCCCTGACGCCGGCGACGCGGCCGGCACCGAGGAGTTGTCGGCAGAACTCCAACGCATCATGAGTTGGTACGCGCTGGACCTGCACGACAGCGCGCAACGGCCGAGTGACCCGCTTCGACGCCTGAAGGCGGTGCGCGATGCACTCTTGAAGGCTCAGCTGAAGGCTCAGCGCGCCATCGAGGCCCTGTCTGACGACGAACGCCGAACCCTCGATCGCGTGACGTCCTGGAGGATTTCCAGCGTACTCAAGGGCCCGCGTTGCCGCCCGACCACTACCATCAGAGCGACAGAGCGTGCGCTCAGGGCGATGGTCGAAGCAGCGGACGTGGCCATTCAGTACTCCAAGCCGACGAAAGGGCGGCCAAAAGGTCCGGAAGGCCGCTTCGTTGAAATGCTGATCAACTTCTGGGAGCGAGCGAACGGCCGCCGGCCAACCCTTATTACGAATGTCGACACCTACGAAAAATATGGGCCGTTTCTCGAGTTCGTGCGGCTGGTGGCGAACCACGTGCGCACGGCTCTGGGTTTGAAACCGGCACCACTCGCCGGAAACGTGCAAGCCATTCTCTATCCACCCGACGACGACAAGCTCTATCCACCCGACGACGACAAGAGAGGCTAAGACCCAACTTCCCGCGTGGCGCGGTTTCGGTGGCGTCTGGCCGGGCTGCGCGGGGCTTGTCGGACGGCTCTGCAGTGGTGACCTCTGCAACGCCGCTCAATGGCGCCACCGACAGGGGGCGTTGCCCACAGAAGAACCCGCGCGCGCTGCAAAGGCGAAGGCGTCGGCATGAGCTCTGGAAACAGGATCAAGATCGTTGAGGACGTTGTCGCCGACAACGCATCTGACCGAGCCGTCGGTCACCTGGTCGACGTCTTGAGCTACGCCATTGAGGGAATCGCGCCCACGCTCGCGCGCAGCCCGGCTTTTCGGCTGGACGACTTCGCGACGGCCCGCACCCGCGGCGTCGATGGTTTCATCCTGGAGCTGCGGCGGGAACGCGAGGACGGCCGCGAGGTTTGGATCGGCGAGTTCGCGAAGCCGGGACAACACGTCCGGATCCGTGCGGCGCTGGAATAGCCTTCGGCTCTACGGCTCTGTCGGCACGTCCCAGTCGGCCAGCTTCGCCTTGCCGGTCTGATAGAACTGGCAGACGAGGCTGACGAAATCCTGGAAATCGGCGTTCTCCGAGGCGAGCCGGTTGCAACTGGCCCAGTCGATCTCCTGCCTTTCCCGCGCCGGGATCAGGATCTGGCTCTCGGCAGGGTTCTCCGCGTCAAGCTGAATGAAGCCGATGCCGTGCAGCCCGGACAGCATCCTGAGCTCCTTCATCGTCGCCGCGCCCTCGATTTCTCCCGCCACCAGGTACGCGAAGTTCGCCCACGAAGAGTTGGATACCGCCTGGAAGAATGCCGACCGGACGTTCGCCCGGTTGAGCAATAGCTTCACCTCGAACGACCACAGCTTGGTCTTCTTGTCGGCATACTCCTTGACGCAGGCCTTGATATCCGGGTGCCAGTCTTCGGCTAGGTTCTCCATCCCGACAAGGTCGGGAAACAGCCACTTGTTGCCCTGGGCGCCCTGCTTGTTCGATGAGCGTTTCTCGTCGATGCTTTTTGAATAGATGTTGAACTCGTCCCAGAGATATTTTGATAAAAGTGGATAAAGATCGTGCTCCTTTAGCGCGACCACCACACCGGCCTTGACCAGAGCTTCAGGTTCCTCGCTCTCTGCGTCGCTGATCTCGGCCTGATCGCTCTTCTCGCTCCAGTAATACTGCCGCGGCCGGCCTTCGGTCGTTTTTATCTGCCCATGCTTCTTCTGCAGCTGCGGGCGTTGTGAGCCGATCTCGGCCACCAACTGCTGCTTCAACTCGGCGTCCGTCTTGATGGTGGTGCTCTTCGCCATCTTCTCCTGGCATTCGGCGGGGTAGGTCTCGAACAGCCACTGGGCGATCTGGCGCGCGGTGAATTTCTGCTCCGCCCGCTGCTTCAGGAAAACCGCCACCGTCTTGGAAAGGTTGAGAGCCAACGCCGATCCCCCTCTGTCTGCGCAGAGAGTACCGCGAGTTCGCGCAAACACAATCGGTTGAACTGGCCCTCGGTCAGGAAGCGGTTGTCTCCTCGGCCCCCAGTGCCGTTGCCACTTGACGGAACTGGGTCAGCGCCGCTTCCAGGTTCTCGACGATCTCCGCGGCGATGACGTCGGGGGGCGGCAGGTTGCTGGTGTCCTCCAGGCTTTCGTCCTTCAGCCAGAAGATGTCGAGGTTGAGCCGGTCGCGTTTGACCAACTCGTCATACGCGAAAGGGCGGAACCGTTCGCTCTCGGCCCGTTCCCGGCTCTCGCCGGCGCGGTAGCAGGCGATGAAATCGTCGAGATCGGCGCGCTTCAGCGGGTTCTGCTTGAGCGTAAAGCGCATGTTGGTGCGAAAGTCATAGATCCACAGGGTCTTCGTCCACGGTTCGCCGCCCGGCAGCTTCTTGTCGAAGAACAGCACGTTCGCCTTGACGCCCTGGCTGTAGAAGATGCCGGTCGGCAGCCGCAGCATGGTGTGCAGGTCGAAGCGCTCGATCAGTCGCCGCCGGATCTTCTCGCCCGCTCCCGCCTCGAACAGCACGTTGTCGGGCAGCACCACCGCCGCCCGGCCGTCCGGCTTCAGGATGGTCATGATGTGCTGCAGGAAGTTGAGCTGGTTGTTCGAGGTGGAGGCGATGAAATCGTCGCGCTCGTAGGAGTCCCGCTCGCGGGTGATCTTGCCTTCCTCACCCAGGAGCGCAAACGCGCCCTGCCGGCCGAACGGCGGATTGGTCAACACGATGTCCCAGCGCTTGCCGGGATCGACGGCCAATGAGTCCATCTCGTGCACCGGGCTTTCGGTCTCGCCGATGCCATGCAGGTACATGTTCATCGCCGCCAGCCGCACCACGTCCGGCACGATGTCGTACCCTGTGAACGTCTCGGTGCGCAGCTTCCTCTGCAGCGCCTTGTCGTCGGTCTGCGTGCGCATGGCATCGAACGCGGCGAGCAGAAAGCCGCCGGTGCCGCACGCCGGATCGCAGACGCTCTCGCCGATCCTCGGCCGCGTCATCTCGACCATCGCCTGGATCAGCGGCCGCGGCGTGAAGTACTGGCCGGCGCCGCTCTTCACCTCCTGGGCGTTGCGTTCAAGAAGGCCCTCGTAGATCGCCCCCTTCACATCGACGCCAAGGCCAAGCCACTCCTGCCCATCGATCAGTGAGACCAGGCGCTTCAGCTTCGCCGGATCGCTGATCTTGTTCTGCGCGCCCTTGAACACGAGACCGATCAGGCCTTTGGTCTTCGACAGCGCCTCCAGGGCGTGGCGGTATCGGATCTCCAGCTCGTCACCGTCGAGGCTCTTCAGGCAATGCCAGCGGTAAAGGTCGGGGATGGCCGAGCGCTCGCCCAAAAGCTCCTCCCGCTCCTCGTCCATCTTGAGGAACAGCAGATAGGTGATCTGCTCGATGTAATCGCCGAACGGCACGCCCTGCCGGCGCAGCACGTGCGCATAGTTCCAGACGCGGGTGACGAGGGCGGCGTCGTTCATCAGCGCCCGGCTCCGACCAGATCAAGGCTGCGGTCGCCACCGGCGGCATCGATGACGACCAATCGGCCATCGTTCGCCGCCCGCACTGGCTCGTTGACGTTGGGCAAATCGATCCCGTGGATCGATCTGTACTGCGCCAAATCCTCGATCACTTCGTCGCTGAGGCGCATGCTATCGACCTCACCCGCCCTTTCGCGTGAGCGGAAACAAGCGATATTTTGATTGGGATCGTATGTCACGCGCACGCCCAGGGTCCTCCTGCCGGCAAGGTACCGCACCGACGTCCTGTCTCGCCAGCCCGGCGACAACGCTTGGCGACAACGCCCGGCGACAACGCTTGGCGACAACGCCCGGCGACAATGATTGCCGTCGCGCGGGCCAAGCGGTACGCTTTTCAGGATCGTCACGACCGTGGTTACGTAAGATGCAGACACTGATCGACATTCCCGCCGCCGAACTGGAGCGCCTTGAAGAGATTTGCCGCCGCCAACGGCTGAGCCGCGAGGAAGCCTTGCGGCAGGCGGTCGCCGAGTACGTGGACAGACACGGTGACTTCGCCGGCGACGAAGCTTTCGGCCTGTGGCGCGACCGCGGCGAGGACGGCTTGGTCTACCAGCAGCGGTTGCGCGCCGAGTGGGCGGCATGACGGCCGCGGCCGGGGGCGCGGTTTTCGATACCAACATCCTCATCGATTACCTGAACGGCATCGAACCCGCCCGCGCCGAGCTGGTGCGCTTCGACCGGGTGGTGATCAGCCTGATTACCTGGATCGAAGTGATGGTCGGCGCGCGTCCGGGCGAGGACCAGCCGCTGCGCGCCTTCCTGGACCGCTTCGAGTGCG
>REEP01000050.1 GCA_007695045.1 Rhodospirillales bacterium
GCTGCTGCCGATGATGCGGATGACGCGATAGGTGGACATGGCATTTCTCCCCTCGATGGTTGTGGCCGACCGCCGCTGCGGTCTCTTCTCCTGCCGGTTCAGCCCCGGAGGGTCGGACCACGGAAACCGCCTGAACCAACAAGTTTAATTATACCCTAAGATGATCTCCTTCGCATCTGCAAAAGCAGACATTGCAGGGTTGCCGACGGCCCCCATCCCGCCCGTCCCGGCCCTCCTTTGGGGTGGCCGGGACCCGGACACGGAGCTTCAGCCACGCAATGCGGGATTCAGGGTATAGCTGCCGCTCCAGATGCCCTTGGCGAGGATGTGACCCTCGATCGCCTTCAACGCTTCGGGCCCGCCGAAAGTTCCTTCGAGTCCCAGGGTCGGAACGTTGAGCGCATACACGGTAAAGTGGTAGTGATGGATGATCTCGTCATTCCATGGTGGGCAGGGGCCGTCGTAGCCGCCGTATTGCCCGGCCATGTCCTCCACGCCGGCGAGGAAGTCGGTGTAGTTGTTGAGGCCGCGCACGCCGTGGTCGGTCGGACCCGGCGGCTTGCCGCCCGGGGTGACGCCGTCGGAGTCCTCCGCCGCGGCAAGGCCGGTGCGGTCTGCCGGGATGTCGACCAGCACCCAATGATAGAAGTCCACCCGCGGCAGGCTCGCCGGAATGGTCACGCCTGCCTTGTTGACGTCATCCGCCACGGACGGCACGTCCGGATCGTGGCAGATGATGGCGAACGATTTCGTGCCTGCCGGCGCGCCGGCCCAGCGGATCGCCGGGCTGCGGTTGGGGCCGAAGGTCATCGGCCCGTCGGTCGCGGGCACGCCGAAGGCGAACTCCTCGGGGATCGGATCCCCGTTGGCCCAGCCGTCGACGGTGACTGTCAGCAACGACATGGTCATATCCCTCTCCTCAGCGGTTCCTGGTTGAGAGCCCGGGCATGCGCCCCCGCCGCCACCGCTCCGGCGCCTGCGATCCAGCGGAGCCACCGCGCGACGGCGGATGCCACCCTATCATGCGGCGCCGCGGCGCGGCCACCCGCCCTGCCCCGGTCCGGTCGGCGCCAGGGATCCGCTGGCACCATCGGACCACCGGCGCTATCCTGATCCGATGTCATCCGCTCGCGTTCGACCAGACAGGAGGAAGCTCATGGTTGGGAAGAAGATCCTGATGATTGTCGGCGACTTCGGCGAGGACTACGAGATCATGGTGCCATTCCAGGCGTTGCAGATGGTCGGCCACGTCGTCCATGCCGTCTGCCCGGACAAGGGGGCCGGCGACAGCATCGCCACCGCCATCCATGACTTCGAGGGTCAACAGACCTATTCCGAAAAGCGCGGCCACAATTTCGCGCTCAACGCCAGCTTCGTCGAGGTGAACGAACGGGAATACGACGCTTTGGTCATTCCCGGCGGGCGGGCGCCGGAATACCTTCGGCTCAACCCGAGGGTGCTCGAGATCATTCGCCATTTCGCGGAATCCGGCAAGCCGATCGCCGCCATCTGCCACGGCGCGCAACTGCTGGCCGCGGCCGAGGTGATCCGGGGCAAGCGCGTCTCCGCCTACCCGGCGTGCGCCCCGGAAGTGGGCCTGGCCGGCGCCACCTATGCCGAGATCGAGATGGATGGGGCCATCACCGATGGCACCCTGGTGACCGCCCCGGCTTGGCCGGCGCATCCCGCTTGGCTCGGCCAGTTCCTGGCGGTGCTGGGAACGGAGATCGCCCAGGCTGCCTGACCACGCCCCCGGCGCGGCCGGCCGAAATACCGTGCGGATGCGGCCAGCCGCCGCATCCGCGCATTCTGTCGGTGAGGCGGCCCGCTTCCGTTTCGCTAAAGTCCTGCTCGTCGGAACCCATTGATGCCCCGATCCATCGCCGCCGATGCGGTGCCCGATCTTCTGCGCCCCGGCCTTCGTGTCTATGCCCCCGGCCTCGCCGGGGAATCGCCCCTGTTCGCTCGGGCCCTGACCGCCCGGGCGGAGAAGGCAGCGGGCGTCCACTTCACCGGCGTCTGGCTGCCCGGCTTCAATCGCGCCGATTACGCCAGCCTGCACGAGACCGCGCGCGCGACCGCGTTCTTCGTCGGTGCCCACAACAGGGCCTCGTTCGCCGACGGGCGGGTGGATTTCCTGCCGCTGTCCTATTTCAGCATTGCCGCCTACATGCGCGATGCGATGGAGGTGGATCTCGCCCTGCTGCACACCTCGCCGCCGGACGACGCCGGCCGGCTCAGCCTCGGCATCGCCAACGATTTCACGCCCGAGGTGCTGAACCGGCCCTGCGTCAAGGTCGCCCATATCAATCCGCTGATGCCGCGGACGGTGGGTGCCGCCACCGTGGCACTGGGTGACGTCGACTACGTGGTGGAGGAGCCCTGCCCGCTCCCGGGGGAGGACAACGGCGCCATCGATCCGGTGTTCGCCGCCATCGGCCGGCACGTGGCCGGCCTGGTGCGGGACGGCGACACGGTGGAGGTGGGGATCGGCCGGGTCCAGGGCGTGCTGGCGGCGCTGCATGCGAAGCGGCACCTGGCGCTGCATGCGGGCGCCGTGACCGACCCGTTGCTGGGCTTGGTGAACGCGGGCGCGCTGCGCGCCGGCGCCGGCGCCGTCACCGCCGGGATCGCCTGGGGTTCGCCCGCGCTCTACGACTTTGTCACCGACAACCCGACGGTGCGGTTCGCCCCCGTCAGCCACACCCACAACGTCCGGGTGATCGGCGCCCTGCCCCGCTTCGTCGCCATCAACACGGTGATCGAGGTGGACCTGTTGGGCCAGGCCAACGCCGAGATGGTGGGCGGCCGTCAGATCAGCAGCGCCGGCGGCCTGACCGATTTCATGCGGGGCGCCCGCGTCTCCCCCGGCGGCTTCTCGGTGATCGCCCTGGAAGCCGCGGCCAAGGGGGGCACGGTGTCGCGCATCGTCCCGGCGCTCACCGAAGGTACCGCCGTCAGCGCCGCCCGCGGCGACGTGGACTACGTGGTGACCGAACACGGGGTCGCCGACCTGCGCCATGCCTCGGTGGGCCGGCGGGCGGAAGCGCTGATCGCCGTCGCCGCGCCGCCATTCCGCGACGACCTGACCCGGGCCTGGCAGGATCGCCGCCGCCGCATGTGACCCGCCCGCAGCCGCCACGTCAGCGCCGCAGTTCCGGGCGGTCTTGGTATTGCGCCAGTGCTTCGGGGTTGGCCAGCGCTTCGGTGTTGTGGATCGGCCGGCCGTGGATGGTGTCCCGCACCGCCAGTTCGGCGATCTTGTTGTTCTTGGTGCGGGGGATGTCGGTCACCTGCAGCACCTTGGCCGGAACGTGGCGGGGGCTGCAGGTGGTCCGGATGTGGCGGCGGATGCGTTCGGCCAGGTCTTCGTCGAGCGTGTCGCCGGGGCGCAGGATCACGAACAGCACCACCCGGACATCGCCCTGCCAGTCCTGCCCCACCGCCACCGCTTCCACCACCTCCGGCAGGCTTTCCACCTGCCGGTAGATCTCGGCCGTGCCGATGCGCACACCGCCGGGGTTGAGGGTGGCATCGGACCGGCCGTGGATGACGAAGCCGCCGTGGGGCGTCCGCTCGATGAAGTCACCGTGGTGCCAGACGCCGGGGAAGCGGGCGAAGTAGGTGGCGTGGTAGCGGGTTCCGTCCGGATCGTTCCAGAACCCCACCGGCATCGACGGGAAGGCCTTGGTGCACACCAGTTCCCCCTTGCCGGCAGGGAGTGAGCGGCCCGCATCGTCGACGACGTCGACCGCCATGCCGAGCCCGGGTGCCTGGATCTCGCCCGCCCACACCGGCCCCGTCGGATCGCCCAGCACGAAGCAGCTGATCAGGTCGGTGCCGCCGGCGATGGAGGCCAGGTGCAGGTCGTCCTTGATCGCGCGGTACACATACGTGAAGCCGGCCGCCGCCAGCGGCGACCCGGTGGACGTCATGGTGCGGAGCGCCGTCAGGTCATGGGTCCGCTTCGGTTCGGTGCCGGCCTTGGCGAGCGCGTCGATGTATTTGGCCGAGGTGCCGAACAGGGTCATCCCCTCCTCCGCCGCGTAGTCGAACAGCACCGTGGGCGCCGGATGGAACGGGGAGCCGTCGTACAGCAGCAGCGTCGCCTCGGACGCCAGCGCGGAGACCAGCCAGTTCCACATCATCCAGCCGCAGGTGGTGAAGTAGAACACCCGGTCGCCCGGCTTGATGTCGCAGTGCAGCCGGTGCTCCTTGACGTGCTGCAGCAGGGTGCCGCCGGCGCCGTGAACGATGCATTTGGGCACGCCGGTGGTGCCGGACGAATAGAGGATATAGACCGGGTGATCGAACGGCAGGCGGGCGAAATCGATCGCGCCGGCCGGGTGCGGGGCGATGAAGGCATCCCACGAGATGCCGTTGACCGGATCCCCGCTGCCGCCGCCGGCATATGCCACCGTCACCAGTCGGCCGAGGGACGGCATCCGG
Source organism: Rhodospirillales bacterium (assembly GCA_007695045.1). GTDB lineage: Bacteria > Pseudomonadota > Alphaproteobacteria > Rhodospirillales > Defluviicoccaceae > REEP01. The sequence continues at coordinate 4,450 of REEP01000050.1, forward strand.
GCCGCCGCGGCGGCGAGCTTGTCGCGACAGTCGATGACCTTGCCGCCGTAATCATAGGCATCGACACCGAACATCACCTTGGGGGCGATCTGGCCGAACCGGTCGACGATCCCGTCCACCCCGAAATCGGGAGAGCAGGAGGACCACACCGCGCCCAGGCTGGTGGTGGCCAGCATGGCGATCACGGCTTCCGGCAGGTTGGGCAGGCAGCCGCACACCCGGTCGCCCACGCCCACGCCGTCGGCCCGGAGTGCCCGCGCCACCCGGGAGACGGCGTCGTACAGCGCCCGACGGCTCAATCGCCGGCGCACCCGGTCCTCGCCGCGGAAGATGATGGCATCGGTATCGTCGCGGCGGCTGAGCAGGTTCTCGGCAAAGTTCAGCCGGGTGTCCGGGAACCAGCGCGCACCCGGCATGCGCTCGCCCTCGGCCAGGACCCGGCCGTCCCAGCCATCGCCGATCAGGCCCGCATCGGCCCGCACGGAACCCCAGAACCGCGCCCGGTCATCCACCGAAAACCGCCACAGCGCCGCGAAGTCATCTACGTCGAGGCCGTGCTCGGCGCGGACCCGGGCCATGAACCCGGCCAGATTGCTGCCGCGGACCCGGTCTTCCGACGGCTGCCATAATGGCTGATCGTCCACGCCAAGCCCTTTCCGAACATCGTACCCGCCAAACCGGATGGCCTCGCGATGTGCCGACGGCATGCGCGCAGCCCCGGATCCCGCAAAGCGTAGTCCGGAGCCCTCACGCCCACAAGCGCACCTCACCCGGCGCGACGGTGCTCAGCGACGGTGGTGCCCTTTTCGGATATCAGCCAGGCCCGAAACGGCGCGCCGCTGGAAAGCGCCGGGGCCGTCGGTTGTCCACGACAGCGTCGGAGTGTCCGGCGGCGTTTCAGATCCGGCCCCCATGCGCGGGATCGACACCATTCAGCGAACCGAATGGCAGCGGCTCGCTCTGCCGGTGGGTTCGGCCCAGGCAAGGCGGCCGCTGGACCGCCGCGCCCGGGCCGGCCGGCATCATTCGTAGCCTTCGTAGACGGGAAGTTCCGCGAGTTCCCCCTCGGTCAGATCGAGCAAGGCCCGGCGTCGGACTTCCAAAACGTCGGGACCGGGTGGCGGGAGGCGAACCTGGTCGAACGGAATCGCGGTTTCCTCTCCACCCACGCCAAGTACCGCGCCGTGCCGGACGATCACGCCATGAACTCGGCCATGGTCGTCGATCAACACGTTGGTGATATCGCCGATGACCCGGCCTGCCTGATCCATGACCTCCATGCCGATGAGTTGGATTTGCCCTTCGGCGGGGGCCTGTTGCCCGACGTGCACCGCTGCATCGCGATGCTCGGCGGCCAGAGCCGCACTGGCGATCACGGCCAATGACGCCAAAGCGGAAACCAACAAGAGCTTCATGACATCCTCCCGCCACCGGTGGGTGGCGCTGATTTAGTTTGTCACGCGATCCAGCCCACCATCTCGGCGTCGAACCAAGCCGGCCGCGAGCCGCGCTTTCCGACGGCGGGTTGCGATCGCGCGACCGCAACCGTGGGCGTCACCCGGTTATTGATAGCCCTCATACGCCGGCATTTCGATGAGGTCGTCTGACGTCATCTCGATCGCTGCCCGCCGCTCTTCCACAGGCATGTCCGGCCGCGCCTCCGGCAAATCGATCCGGTCGAACGGGATCACCGCATCCTCACCGGCGAGGCCAAGCACCGTTCCATGCCGAACGATCACGCCGAGGACTTGGCCCTCGTCGTCGATCAGGACGTTGGTTATTTCAGCAATCACCTCATCATCCGGTCCGACAACGTTCATCCCGATAAGTTGATGTTGCCCCTCTTTCGGTCCGGTCTGACCAAGTTCCACTTGGGTGGCCTCTGACTCGGCGGCTTCGCCGTACCCGGCATCGTCACGCTCCTGCGCGACCGAGACGGCGGTGCCGGCGATGAGGGCGAAAGCCGCGACGGTTGGAGTCACAACCCTTTTCATGGTTTCCTCCTGGCTGGTTGCAGATGTCCTGCCGTACCATCGATCAACAGGCTTGATTGACGTTGGTTCCCTGACGCAGCCCGCCAAAGCATCGACGTGCCGGGAAAAAGAACGAGCCTTCAAAGGACGCTCGAGCTGGGCGTGGTGACGGACGGCGGGCGATGCCGTGCGGCACCACCTCTCCTGTGATATAATTCCCACAACGGCCGACAAAGTGCGCGAAGCGGTCTCCGGGGCCTCGGCACGGGCCGAAACAGTGCCCGCGGGGCCGGCGATCGTTGACGGCTCAGGTGCACGTCCGATGCACTTTTGGTGCGGAAAAGTGCGATCGGGTTGCGAAAAAATCCCGTTTTTTCAGGATAACCCATTGATATATAGAGAAACCCAGAGCTTCGGCGCGCAAGAATGTATGCATCTGTTATCATTTGTTATCATTTTGGAGATTTTCCTGTTTTGAATCAGAGGGTTAGTGTTTTCGGGCCAGGGCCGTTCCGGGCTTGCGTCGAGGCAACCGGGAATGATGGCACAATCATGTCAGCAAATCAAGGCATATGTTCCTGACGATCGGCCATCGTCGCCGTGACCATGGCGCCGTTGGCCGGCTGGGCGGCATGGCGTATGTGCCGGGAGCGGCGGTGCGTTTGCCGCCTTCTCCCGGCCGCCTTCTCCCGGCCGCCTTCTCCCGGCCGCCTTCTCCCGATTGAGACGCATGGCGTTGCAGGCCAGGTCGGGCGTTCCGATCTTCGTTGTGTGTTTGATCTGTTTGACAGGACAGGTCTTTAGCCGGAAAGCTTGGAACGAACCGCCAGAGTGGCGGACAGGCAGAACGCGAACACTCCGTTCGTCGCCATCAGTCAGTCGCCATTCCCTTTCGAGCCCGCGCCACGGTGCGTCGGACGGCCTCCAGCGGCGGTATCGCAGATGAACGAAATCGAGAGCCTGATCCAAAGTCTGGCGCGGTTGCCGGGGCTGGGGCCGCGGTCGGCCCGCCGGGCCGTCCTGTCCATGCTCCAGCGGCGGGAAACCGTGCTGGATCCGCTGATCCGGGCGCTGGTCGCGGCCCGCGACGGCGTGCGGACCTGCAGCCGTTGCGGCAACCTCGACACCACCGATCCATGCGCGATCTGCACGGATCCGAGGCGGGACGACAGTGTGATCTGCGTGGTCGAGGACGTGGCCGACCTGTGGGCGCTGGAACGGGGCGGCAGCTTCCGGGGCCGCTATCATGTGCTGGGCGGCACCCTGTCGGCGCTGGACGGTGTCGGGCCCGATGATCTGGCGATCCCGGCGCTGGTGGAACGGGCCAGGGCGCCGGAGGTTCGGGAACTGATCCTCGCCACCAACGCCACCGTCGAGGGACAGACCACCGCCCACTACATCGCCGACCGACTGGCCGGCACCGGGGTCACCCTGTCGGGCCTCGGCCTCGGCGTGCCCATGGGCGGTGAACTCGACTACCTGGACGACGGCACGCTGGGCGCTGCCCTGAGAGCCCGGCGCCCGTTCGGATGACCCGAAACCGCGACCGCGCCCGCACAGCCGGATCGGCCGGATCGGCCGGATCGGCCGGAACAGTCGAATCTGGCGAATCTGGCGGGGCCGATCGGACACCGCCGTTCGCCCTGTTCCTGATCTTCCTGCGCCTGGGCCTCACCTCTTTCGGCGGGCCGGTGGCTCACATCGGTTACTTTCGGGACGAGTTCGTCGGCCGGCGGAAGTGGTTCGACGATGCCACCTACGCCGACCTGGTGGCGCTCTGCCAGATGCTGCCCGGCCCCGCGTCCAGCCAGGTGGGGATGGCCGTCGGCCTCAACCGCGGCGGCCTGCCCGGCGCCGCGGCGGCCTGGTGCGGCTTCACCCTGCCCTCGGCAGTGCTGATGATCCTGTTCGCCTACGGTGTGACGGCGATCGGCGATGCCCATGCCACCGGCTGGCTGTTCGGCCTCAAGGCCATGGCGGTGGCGGTGGTGGCCATGGCGGTGTGGCAGATGGCCAGCACGCTCTGCCGCACGACGACAACGCTCAGTCTCGCCCTGGCCGCGACCATCGTCATTCTGTTGTGGCCGGCCCAGGCCGGTGGCCCGGCCGTGGGCCAGTTGGTGGCGATCGTCGGGGGTGGGCTTACCGGTCGGCTTCTCCTCTCGGCCGATTCCGGCGCGCACTCGACTCCCGTCCGGGTCTCTGTCGGCAGAGGTCTCGCCATCGCGGCACTCCTCCTGTTCGTGGCGGCGCTGGTGGGTCTGCCGTTGCTGGCCTGGGCCAGCGGTGATGACCTGATCGCCAAGGTCGCCGGCTTCTACCGCGCCGGCGCCCTGATCTTCGGTGGCGGTCATGTGGTGCTGCCGCTGTTGCAGGCCGCGGTGGTGCCACCGGGCTGGATCGCGCAGGACCAGTTCCTGGCCGGCTACGGTGCCGCACAGGCGCTGCCGGGCCCCTTGCTTGCGTTCTCCGCCTACCTCGGCACGGCCATGGCGGCCGGGCCGGGCGGCATTATCGGTGGGCTCATCGCGCTCCTGGCGATCTTCGCACCGTCGTTTCTTCTGGTGGTCGGCATGATGCCCGCCTGGAGCCGCCTGCGCACCAATCCCGGCGTGCGGGCCGCACTGGCCGGGGTCAATGCGGCGGTGGTGGGCCTGCTGTTGGCAGCGTTGTACGATCCGGTGTTCACCGCCACCGTGCACGGGCCCCAGGAACTCGCCTTCGTCCTGGCCGCGTTCGCCCTGGTGGCGGTGTGGAAGCTGCCGCCCTGGCTGGTGGCGCCGCTGGCCGCCATCGCCGGCTGGCTGGTGTTCGATGGGATGTAGCGAGGGTGCGTCAGCCGCCGTCTGCGCGCTGCAACGCGGCCTGGACCCGGGTCATCTGCCGGTCCACGGTGATCTCCAGCGCCGAGGCAATCTCAAGCGCCCGGTCCTCGAACGCAGCGGCGCTGCCGGCAACGCGGGCATGGTCCGCGACAGCGCGATCGCGGGCGCGGATCAGGTCCTCGATCTCCGGCCGGAACAAGCGGACCATGGCGCTGATCCAGATGTTGGTGGGCAGCGACGGATAGGCGAGGTCCATCCAGAAGTGGTCCAGCATCCGGATGACGTCCTCGGCGCGGTACCAGACCTCGCCCGTTACCCAGCGGTTGGTGGTGAACAGCCGGATCGGCCGACCGTGGGCATCCATCGAGATGGCGATGAGGTGGCTCAGGGCGTCATTGTCTTTCGGGCCTTCCGGACCTGCCGGGCCTTCCGGACCTGCCGGGCCTTCCGCACCTGCCGGGCCTTCCGCACCTGCCAAGCCTGCCGGCCGTTCGCGGTGATCATCGACGGGCGCCGGGACGATCCCGGCCGGCATCCCCTTCGGCCGCAAAAAGGTGTGGAAGTGGCCATGCTCGCCGCCCCGCAATGTGGCCGGATGGGCATGGTAGTAATACTGCGAGTGGGTTTCGGGGTCGTAGACGTCCCCCTTGGGGTAGTGGTCCCACTCATAGAACTCGCCCTGACCGCGCAGCACCTCCGCCACCACGTTGCCGCCGGTCTTGCCCAGCAGACGGTCGCATTCCCGGATCTCGGCCCCCGCCGCCGCCATGTCCTCCAGCCGTTCCCGCGGCAGATGGTCAAGCGGGCCGGACAGGTCCAACATCGAAACGGGCTCCACCGCGGCAGCGCCGTCGTGTTCTGCAGAACGCGTTTCCGTCATCACGAACGGAGGGTATTAAGTTTCATCGCGGCGCGCAATTGCACGGGCACATCCTGGAGCGGTCAGTCTGGCCAGCGGCGGTGCAGCCACAGCCATTGCGCCGGGCGCTCCCGGATCCAGCCTTCGATCAGGGCGTTGATGCGGGTCATCAGGGCGATCTCATCCGCGGCACGATCGCCAGTGCCCGGAAAATCGAGGGGCGGGTAGACGGTGATGCGAAACCGCACTCCGTCGAGCCGCTCGATCCGGGCCGGGATCACCGGGCACCCGAACTTCAAGGCGAGTTGCGCCACCGCCGGCGCCGTCATGGCGTCGCGGCCGAAAAACGGTATCGGGATGCCATCGTTCAGCTTCTGGTCCACCAGCATGCCGACGTGCGCACCGTCACGCAGCAGCTTCAGCAGACGCTTGGCGCCGTCAGGGCCCTTCGGCACCATCTCCGCCTCACCGGATTGCCGCAGTTCGTAAAGCCAGCTCATGTGCGGGTTATTGGGTGGGCGGTAGACCAGATTGATGGGGGTGCCACGGGCCGCCGCCGCCAAGCCCATCAGCTCCCAGTTGGCGAGGTGGGCGGAGATGATGATCCCCGCCCGGCCGTCGTCCCGCATGGCGTCGACGTGTTCCACCCCGACCACATCGACCAGGTCGCCGTCAATGCTGCGGAAGCGGTCGAGGTGGGGATATTCGAACACGGTGCGGCCGAGGTTGCCCCACATGTCGCGAATGATCGCCTCGATCTCCCGGCCGGATTTTTCGGGAAAGGCGCGGGCGAGGTTGCGCCGTGCCACCCGGGTGCGCGGGATCAGCGGTCCGAAGGTCCGCCCCAGCCGGCCGCCGAGTGCGGACGCCCGTTCCAGCGACAGCACGCCCAGCATGGCGAACAGGGCGCGGGCAGCCACCGCCTCGACCCGGTACCAAAGCTTGAGCGGCCAGGGTTTCGGTCTAGCGCGCATGTGTTGTCAGTACCGGGGGCAGCACCGGGGGCAGCACCGGGGCCAGCACCGTTTCCAGGACACGATCCAGCGCCGGCTCGCTTTCCCAGTTTACGATGACCGGCAGCGCCGTCACCTGAGCGCGGCGTTCTTCGGGAATGCGGACGGCGTCCTTGACGGTGGTGACCGGAAGTGCGTCCAGGACCCGGGCCTGCCGCAGCAACGCGTCCACCTCCGCCGTGCCGTAGCGGTGATGGTCGGCGAAAGCCCGGCTCGCCACCACCCGCGCGCCCAGGTCGTGCAAGGTGTCGAAGAACCTCTGGGGATGACCGATGCCGGCGAACGCCAGGACCCGACGCCCGGCCAGCGCCGAAGCTTCCGGTGCCGGCTTCAGGTGCGCGCGCAGGACCGGCCGTTGCCCGCCTACGGTCGCACCGACCCCGGCTTCGTCCGGGCCCATCAGGACCACGGCATAGGCGCGGGCCAGGGCCGAGACCACCGGTTCGCGCAGCGGCCCGGCCGGGATGATGAAGCCGTTGCCGAAGCCGCGCCGGCCGTCCACCACCAGCAACGACAAGGACTTGGCCACGCTCGGGTTCTGGAACCCGTCATCCATCACCACCGCGGTCGCGCCGGCGGCGACGGCGGCCCGGATCCCGGCGGGGCGGTCGCGGCTGACCCAGGCCGGTGCGGCGGCGGCGAGCAGCAGCGGTTCGTCCCCCACGTCGGCTGCGGTGTGGCGATCCGGATCCACGCGCACCGGTCCTGCCAGGCTGCCGCCATGACCGCGAGACAGGAAGTGCAACCGGACGCCGCGTGCGGCCAGCCGCTCGCCCAGCGAGAGTGCCACTGGCGTCTTGCCCGCGCCCCCGGCCACCACGTTGCCGATACAGATCACCGGCACGGGGGGCGTCCACGGGCGCGCCTGCCGCCAGCGCCGCTCGGTCACCATCCGCCAAGCCCAGGCAGCCGGCGCGAGAGCGGCGGCGAGCGGCCCGGCCGGCATGCGATACCAGAAGTCAGGCGCGCGCACGCCGAGCCTCTATCGTTTCAGGCGGGGAGGTCATGGGCGGCGGCACGAGCGGGCTCAGGGCCTCGACCACCGCATCGAGCACGCCCGCTTGCGTGGCGGCGACCGCCCGGCCTGCGTCAGACCGGCGGGTGCGCTCGGCCTCGTCCTGGAGCAGGCGCAGAACCGTTGCCGAGAGCGCGGCTTCGTCCGACACCATCAGGGCGGCACCGGCCGCCTGGAGCCGGTCAGCCACTTCCCTGAAGTTGTCCATGTGCGGGCCGTACACCGCGACCGCGCCCAGCTGGGCGGCCTCCAGCGGGTTCTGGCCGCCAGCAGCCGTGAGCGACTTGCCGATGAATGCCACCGGCGCCAAGCGGTAGAACAGGCCGAGTTCGCCCACGGTATCGGCCATGTACACGTCGGTTGCTGGTGTAATCGGCTCGGCCCGGCTGCGTCGCGCCACGGTCAGGCCGTCACCCCGGAGGTCATCGGCAATGACCGTGCCCCGCTCCGGATGGCGCGGCACGATGACGGTGAGGAGCCCCGGCACGGCTGCCCGCAACGACAGGTGGACCCGGCCGGCGATGGCCTCCTCCCCGGCGTGGGTGCTGGCGGCGAGCCAGCACGGCCGGGTGCCGCAGACCGCCTGCAGCGTGGTCAGGGTGTCCGCGTCGGCCGGGAGCGGCAGGGCGGCCAGCTTGAGGTTGCCGCGACAGGCGCTGTTCCGGGCGCCGAGGGCCGCCAAGCGCGCCGCATCGGTCTCGGTCTGGCCGAGGCAAAGGCTGAAGCAGGCCAGTAACTGCGCGATCAGCCGCGGATGACGCCGCCAGCCGGCCAGCGACGCATCGGACACCCGGCCCTGGATCAGCACCATCGGGACATCGAGGCGTGCCGTCTCGGTGATCAGCACCGGCCAGAACTCGGATTCGGCCCAGATCGCGAGCTCCGGGCGCCAATGCGCCAGGAACGAGCGGACATAGGCAGGACGGTCCACCGGCACATACTGGTGGATGGCTCCGTCCGGCAGCCGGGCCGCCATCAGCCGAGCCGAGGTCACCGTCCCCGTGGTCAGCAGCACCGACATATTCGGCCAGCCGGTGCGCAGCCGGTGGATGAGCGGCAACACGGAGAGGGCCTCGCCGATACTGGCGGCGTGCAGCCAGGCCAGTCGTCCGGGCGGGCGGGCACGACCGGGGCGCCCCAGCCGCTCCCCGAAGCGGGCCGCATCCTCCTTGCCGCGGGCGCGGCGGCGGCCGAGGTACAGCCGGATGAGTGGCCCGCCCAAGGTGGCGGCGGCCCGGTACAAGGCGAGGCCGTTCATGCCGACGTGGGCTTTCTCGCCGGTTCCATCGCCGTTTCCCTATCCACCGGCGCCGCCGCTGCCGGCGCCGCGGCCGCCGCGGGCGCCGGCGCGATGGGCTCGTGGCCGCACATGCGATCGAGCTCTGCCGAGAGGTCGTTCATCCGGCGTTCGATCAGGGCGCGACAGGCCTCCAGCTGCTCCGGTCCGGCATCGGTGGGGACCTGGATCGGCTCTCCGTAGGCCAGCACGCCGCGGCTGAACGGGAAGACCAGGATGAAGCGATCCCACGAGTTCAGCACCTTACGGCGGCGGACGGAAAAGCTCACCGGCACGACCGGCGCCCCCGACCGGCGCGCCAGCCGGATCGCCCCCATCTGCGCCCGCATCCTGGGACCGCGCGGGCCGTCCGGCGTAACGCCGATGCTTTCACCCCGCTCCAGCGCCGCGACCAGCTGCCGAAACGCTTCGGCGCCCCCACGGCTCGACGACCCGGCCGCGGTGTCGATGCCCAGGCGCTCGATGGTTTCGGCGATGATGCGACCATCCCGATGTCTGGAGATCAGCATGTGAAACGAGCCGGGCCAGCGCCAGGCATGGGGCATCAGCAGCATCCGGCCGTGCCAGAAGCAGGCGATGAACGGCCGGCCGGTGCGGCAATGCCGGTCCACGGGCTCGAAGCCGAGGACGGTCCAACGACCAGTCGCGTAAACCAAACGGAGGTAGGCGGCAGCGATGCGGCTGAGCCAGGCGCGCACGCCGGGCCTGGCAAGCAGAGTCTTGGACAGTCTCACCGGAAATCCGTTGACCTTCTGCCGGCGGTTCCGGCAGCACGCAATAGGACCATGGCGTGGTCCATACCATGCGGCGCGGCGCCGGCCAACGCCGGCGCATGCTCGGCGCGGTTATTCGACGTTAAGGGAACCGGTGCAGGTTGCCGAGGAACTGCTGGACGCTGCGATCCCAGGAGTATGTTTCGGCATGGGCGCGGCAGCGCTCCGGCGCGATGGTGAGCGCCTGGCGGGTAGCGGCCGCCAGATCCTCGTCCAAAACGCCGGCGCCGGAATGATCGATCACGTCGAGCGGGCCCGGCACAGGATAGGCCGCGACCGGCACCCCGGACGCCAGCGCCTCCAGCAGCACCAAGCCGAAGGTGTCGGTCCGGCTCGGGAACACGAAAACGTCGGCGGCGGCGTAGTGCCGGGCCAAGTCCTCGCCCACCTTGCGTCCCAGGAAGCGGACCTCGGGATGGCGCGCCGCCAGAGCGGCACGGGCCGGACCTTCGCCCACCACCACCTTGGTGCCGGGGAGATCGAGCTTCAGGAATGCCGCGATGTTTTTTTCGACCGCGACCCGGCCGACGAACAGGCTGATGGGGCGCGGAAACGGCAGAAAGGCCTTGTCACGCGGATGATACAGCGTGGTATCGACGCCGCGGGTCCAGCGCCGGATGGGAGGGGCGAAGCCGCGGGCGCGGAGTTCATCCTCGATACTTTGCGTCGCCACCATGATCCCGGACGACCGGCCATGAAACCGCCGGAGCACGGCATAGGACCACGCGACCGGCAGCCGGGAGCGGGCATGAATGTATTGCGGAAACTGGGTATGGTAGGCGGTTGTGAACGGATGCCCGGCCTTCAGACAGTGTCTCCGGGCGAGCCAGCCGAGCGGCCCTTCGGTGGCGATGTGCACGGCCTCCGGCTGGTGTCGGTCGATCATCTCCCCCACCGCCCGGCGGCCGGCGAGTGCCAGACGAATCTCGGGGTAGGTGGGGCACGGAACGGAGCGAAACCGGTCCGGCGTGATGTAGAGCGGATCGTGGCCGAGGGCGGCGAGCCGATCCTTCAGAGTTTCAAGCGTGCGAACGACGCCATTGATTTGAGGAAGCCAGGCGTCGGTGACGAGGACGAGTCGCATGCGGCACCCTCGGTCGCGGACGTGCTGAGATCCGCTTCGAACAGTTTCGACCAATAGAGGATCTCGAGCCGGCCATCCACGTGCTCCACCAGGGCGGTGCAGCTTTCCACCCAGTCGCCGTCGTTGCAGTAGGTGATGCCGTCGATATCCCGGATTTCCGCAGTGTGGATGTGGCCGCAGATGACGCCGTCGGCCCCGCGCCGGCGCGCCTCGGCGACCACCGCGGTCTCGTAGTTGCTGATGTACTCGACCGCGTTCTTGACCTTGTGCTTGAGATAGGCGGACAGCGACCAGTACGAGAAGCCGAGCCGGCGGCGCACGCGGTTGAACCACGTGTTGAAGTTGAGCGCCACGTTGTAGGCGGTGTCGCCGACGAAGGCCAGCCACTTGGCGTACTTGACGATACCGTCGAACTGATCGCCGTGCATGACGAGAAAACGCTTGCCATCGGCGGTGATGTGAAAGGCCTCATCAAGGACGGCGACGCGCCCGAACCGATGACGGGTGAAATCGCGAAAGCTCTCATCGTGGTTGCCGGGAATATAGATCACCCGGGTTCCCTTGCGGGCCTTGCGCAGAATTTTCTGGATGACATCGTTGTGCGACTGATCCCAGTACCAAGCCTTGCGCATGCGCCAGATATCGACGATATCGCCGACGAGGTACAGGTAGTCGGAATCGGTACGGCGCAGGAAATCCAGCAGCAGTTCGGTGTTGCTGCCGCGCGTGCCCAGGTGCACGTCGGAAATCCAGATGGTCCGGAAACGGAACCGGTTCTGAGACAGAGCGTTCATCGTGCGGACCGTCCTGATGCTTGGCGGTAGCGATAAATGAACCGAGTGTTGCCCCTGCCATCGGAAGTGGCTTGCCGAACGTGGCCCCGGCCCCCCTGAATGATCGTGAACGTAACCAAAGGCCTGCGCTCTTGCCTACCTCCCGGCAAGGTTGTCATCAAAAATTATGGCGAGTGACCCGGAAGTGTCATATCCTTAGAGTTTGTGATGGATCTGAGGGCCCCGTCTTTGACCGAAATGTCGAACATCAGAACCTCGGACGAACGTCGTGACGCGATTGCGGGCGGCGAGGGTCGCCTGCGCAAGCGGGTGCTGATCATTTGCAACCCGGCTGCCGGGTCCGCCTCGGCCAAGCGGATGGGGCGAATCATCAAGCACTTGGCCCTGCTCGGCGCGATGACCACGGTGCGTCGCACCGCGCGCCCCGGCGATGCCGAGCGGCTGGCGCAGGAGGCGTGCGGCGAACGGTTCGACGTGGTCGTGGCCGCGGGTGGCGACGGCACCATCAACGAAGTGGTCAATGGCCTGGCCGGCTCTGCGATGCCCCTCGCCGTCATCCCGCTCGGCACCGCCAACGTGCTTGCGGCGGAGATTCGGCTGCCGACCACGGCCCACGGCATCGCGGAAACGGTGGTGCGCGGCCCGGCACGGCCCGTCAGCGTCGGCATCGCCAACGGCCGCCGCTTCGTCATGATGGCCGGTGTGGGCTTCGATGCCTATCTGGTGGCCCATCTCAACCCATGGCTCAAGCGCCAGCTGGGCAAGCTCAGCTTCGTGCTCGAGGGTGCGGTGGCGCTTGTCCGCTTCCCCTACCACCGCTACCGCGTGACGGTGGACAACCGGTCTTACGAAGCCGCGTCCGTGGTGGTGGCCAACGGGCACTATTATGGCGGCCGGTTCACCTGCGCCCCGGATGCGTCCCTGGATGCGGATTCGTTCGAGGTCTGTCTGTTCCTGCGGTCGGGGCCGCTGGCGGTGATGCGCTACGGCCTGGCCATGGCTATGGGGCGATTGCACCGGTTGAAGGATGTCCGGATCGTTCGCGGCCGGTGCGTCCGTGTGGAGGGCGCGACGACCGAGCCGGTGCAGTGCGACGGCGAAGTGGCCGGTCACCTGCCCCTGGTGGCGACGGCGGTCTCGGGCGGCTTGACGCTGGTTCGGGCCGACGATCCTGGCCACGCCTGATGTGCCGGCCCGCGGCGGACCCGGCGCACCCGGGCAACCAGCCGCCAGCCCAGCAGCAGGGCGAGGATTCCGGCGTAGAGCAACGGCTCCCGCAGGTCGGCCTTGACCATCATGACATAGTGGACCGCGGCCAGCGCCGCCGCCGGGTACACCAGGGTGTGCAGACGTTGCCATCGCCGTCCGCCCAGGCGCTTGATCATGGCCTTGGTGGATGTGATCGCCAGTGGCAGCAGCACGATGAAGGCGCCGAGACCGACCGCGATGTAAGCGCGTTTGACAATATCCTCCCACACTGCCGTCCAGTCGAAAAACTGATCCAGGCCCACGTAGGCCAGCACGTGAAGGCTCGCATAGAAGAAGGCGAACAGGCCCAGCATCCGGCGAAAGCGCATCAGCACCGGCAGGTTCAGGGCTTGGCGGGCCGGTGTGATCGCCAACGACAGCAGAAGGAACCGCAGCGCCCAGCTGCCAAGGTCTCGCACCACCGCCTCGATCGGGTTGGCGCCGAGCCCTCCCGCCATGGCGAGCCAGCCCAGCCACGCCAGCGGTGCCAGGCACGCCAAAAAGACGACTGGCTTGGCGACCCGCCGCACCCCCCAGTCGAGGCCCGCGCGGCGCCGCCCCCTCACGTCATGACGCGCCGTCAATACCACGTGGCGAGGTCCATGCCGGCGTAAAGGTGCGCGACCTCGTCGGCGTAGCCGTTGAACATCAGGGTATCGCGGCGGAAGAACTCCCCGATCCGCCGTTCCCGACGCTGGCTCCAGCGCGGGTGATCCACCGTCGGATTGACATTGGCATAGAAGCCGTACTCGTCAGGCGCCGACCTGTTCCAGGAGGTGGGCGGCATGTGTTCGGTCAGGCTGATCCGGACGATGGACTTGATGCTTTTGAACCCGTACTTCCAAGGCACCACCAGCCGGACCGGGGCCCCATTCTGGCCCGGCAGAACATCCCCATAGAGACCGACCGCGAGAATGGTGAGCGGATGGTGTGCCTCGTCCAGGCGCAGTCCTTCGACGTACGGCCATTCCAGGATGGGGCGGCGCTGCCCCGGCAGCCGGTCCGGGTCGAGCAAGGTCTCGAACGCGACGAAGCGGGCGTGGCCCAGCGGCTCCACCCGATCCAACAAGGCCGCCAGCGGAAAGCCGACCCAGGGGATCACCATGGACCACGCCTCCACACAACGCAGGCGGTAAATACGCTCTTCGAGGTCGAATCGTGTCAGCAGATCCTCGATGGCGATGGTGGCCGGCCTTTGCACCAGCCCGTCCACCACTACTGCCCAGGGTCGGGTTTTGAGCTTGTCGGCGTTGCGGGCCGGGTCCCCCTTGTCGGTGCCGAGTTCATAAAAGTTGTTGTAGGTGGTGACCGCATCATAATCGGTCGGGGATTCATCCGTGCTGAGCGGTGACAACGTAAATGGGTCGAAACGCTGCGCCGGTCGGGCACGGGCCTTCGGCACCGCCACACCGACCGCGCCAACCGTCCCGGTGGTGGCCGCGGCTGCCGCGGTGGCCACCATGAACCGGCGCCGATCAAGATAGTGCTTGCGTGGCGTGATGGCCGAGGGCAGAGGGTCGGTCGGCTTGCGGGAGCGGATCAGCATGGCGGTCGGTCCTCGTTCAGGGCTTGCCGGTCATGGCCTCCTTGTTACCCTATAGGGGAATGCCCTGATGTTGCCCTATAGGGGTGGCAAAGAGTGGTAAGAGCCTTCCGTCACCGGGGTGCCGCAGAATCTTCATGTGCGCCCGATTGCGCATATCACAACGGTGACGATACCAGATCGATGGACCACCTGCCCCGGCCGCAGCGTTGGGGTTCCGAGGCAAAGACCGGGCGATGACACGATCCGACCTTGCGACCAAAGAGATTGCCGTCCCGACTGCCCCGCCGGTCTCCCGGGCGCCGACACGCCCGTATCTGTTTCCGCGTGCGGCGGGATCGGGGAAGCGGCTCAAGATCCTGTTCCTGTCCCACTACTTCCCGCCCGAGGTCAACGCACCGGCGTCGCGCACCTATGAACACTGCCGGCGCTGGGCCGAAGCCGGTCACGATGTGACCGTTCTCACCTGTAACCCCAACTGCCCGGACGGCGTCCTGTTCCCCGGTTACCGGAACCGGGTGCGGGTGCAGCGGGAGGTGGTTGACGGCATCCGGGTCGTGCGGATGTGGACGTTTCTCGCCGCCAATGCCGGAACCGTCAAGCGGGTGGCCAACTACATCTCGTTCCTGTGCAGTGCGGTCCTGGCGGCGCCCGGACTTGATCGCCCCGACGTTGTCGTGGCGACA
This sequence comes from Rhodospirillales bacterium, assembly GCA_007695045.1. Lineage (GTDB taxonomy): Bacteria > Pseudomonadota > Alphaproteobacteria > Rhodospirillales > Defluviicoccaceae > REEP01. The sequence continues at coordinate 19,560 of REEP01000050.1, forward strand.
TCGCCGCAGTTCTTCTGCGGCTGGGCCGGCGTTGCGGTCGCGCGCCTGAAGCGGGTGCCACTTGTCCTGGAGATCCGTGACATCTGGCCCGAGAGCATTGTCGCCACCGGCGCCATGGGCAAGACGCCTTTTCTGTTGGGACTGGTCCAACGGATGGCCGACCGGATGTACCGGTCTGCCGACCGAATCGTCGCCGTGGGCGACGGCTACCGGAGCCACATTCTGGCCACCGTGCCGGACTTGGCCGACCTCACAGAGGTCATTACCAACGGCGTCGACTTGCGGTTCTTTTCGCCTGAGCGTGAGGGCGAGCGGCCGACGGCCGCCGAGTTGCGGCAGCGCTGGAACCTCGGCGACCGGTTCGTCTGCGCCTACGTCGGCACCATCGGCATGGCCCATCGCCTGGAGGTGACGTTGGAAGCCGCCCGGCTCCTGAAGGCCAAGGGCCGCCGGGACATCGTGTTTCTCAACGTGGGTGACGGCGCAGAACGCAAGCGTCTGGAAACGGACGTCGCAGCGGCCGGTCTGGTTGATTGGGTGGTGTTCACCGGACGTCAGCCCAAGGAGATGATGCCTCCGATCCTGGCCATGGCGGATGCCTGCCTCGTTCATCTGCGCAAGTGCGACCTGTTTACGTCCGTCATCCCGTCCAAGATTTTCGAGACCATGGCCATGGGCCGACCGATGGTCATGGGTGTGGAAGGTCAGGCGCGGGATCTGGTGATCGGTGCCGGTGCCGGCATCGCGATGGAACCGGAATCGGCGGAGTCTCTGGTCGCCGCGGTGGAGGCCCTGGCCGACGACGCCGCACTCCGGGCCCGGCTGGGCGATGCCGGCCGCGGCTTCGTTGCCCACCATTATGATCGGGATGATTTGGCGCGGCGCTATCTGGACGTGCTGACCGAGGTGGTTGCCGCCAAGCGACGGGCGGTGGCCGATGTCCGCTGATCCCGGCCTGTTTCATGCCGGCCCGGTGGGTGCTTCCGATCGCCGATAGGGGATGCGCCCTTCGATGACCGTTGACTCATCGTCTGGGGCCGCGTTGACAGATCCGCTGCCCCCCTCTAACTCTCTCGCAGCCGCGGACTTGGCTGCGGTGTAACCGTGGCGTGTGTTCCCGCCGCAAATCGTTCCTTTTGAGGACCCGGCATGTTCGGTAATATCGCCCGGCGTCTGTTCGGCTCCGCCAACGAACGCTTCATCCGGAGCCAGGGCAAGATCGTCACCGCCGTCAATGCGCTTGAGCCGGAGTTGGAGGCCCTTGACGATGCCGGTCTGGCGGCACGGACCGACTGGTTCAAGGAACGGCTCGCAGCCGGCGAGACACTCGACGACCTGCTGATCGAGGCCTTTGCGACCGTGCGCGAGGCCGCCAAGCGCACCCTGGGCCAGCGTCACTTCGACGTCCAGCTGGTCGGCGGCATCATCCTGCACCGGGGCATGATCGCCGAGATGAAGACCGGCGAGGGCAAGACCCTGGTGGCGACCCTGGCTGTTTACCTCAACGCCTTGACCGGCAAGGGGGTCCACGTCGTCACCGTCAATGACTACCTCGCGCGCCGGGATGCCGAGTGGATGGGGGCGATCTATCGCTTTCTCGGCCTCAGCGTCGGCTGCATCGTCCACGACATGAGCGACGCCGAACGGCGCTCGGCCTATGCCGCCGACGTCACCTACGGAACCAACAACGAGCTCGGCTTCGACTATCTCCGGGACAACATGAAGTTCCGCCTGGAGGACATGGCACAGCGCCCGTTCCATTATGCCATCGTCGACGAGGTTGATTCGATCCTGATCGACGAGGCACGCACGCCGCTGATCATCTCCGGTCCCGCCGAGGGTTCGCCCGACCTGTATGTCCGGATCAACCGGCTGATGCCCGGGATCGAGGAAGGCGATTACGAGAAAGACGAGAAAGCGCGCGCCGTCTCCTTCACCGAAGCCGGCATGGAGAAGATGGAAGCGTTGCTGCGCGAGGACGGCCTGCTCGCCCAGGGGGACCTTTACGACCTCGCCAACGTCGCCCTGGTGCATCATGCCAACCAGGCGCTGCGCGCCCACAAGCTGTTCAGCCGGGATACGGATTACATCGTCAAGGACGGCAAGGTCCTCATCATCGACGAGTTCACCGGCCGGATGATGGAGGGGCGGCGCTATTCCGAAGGCCTGCACCAGGCCCTGGAAGCCAAGGAAGGGGTAACGATCCAGCAGGAGAACCAGACCCTCGCCTCCATCACCTTCCAGAACTACTTCAGGTTATACCCCAAGCTTGCCGGCATGACCGGCACTGCCATGACCGAAGCCGGTGAGTTTGGCGAGATCTATAAGCTCGAGGTGTTGGACATTCCCACCCATCTGCCGTGCATCCGCGTGGACAATGATGACGAGGTCTACCGAACAGCTCAGGAGAAATTCGACGCCATCGTCGCCCTGATCCAGGACTGCCGGGAACGCGGCCAGCCGGTGTTGGTGGGCACGGTGTCCATCGACAAGTCGGAGCATCTCTCTGCCCAGCTCAAAAAGAAGAAAATTCCGCATCAGGTCTTGAACGCCCGCTACCACGAGCAGGAAGCGATGATCATCGCCGAAGCCGGCGTTTCCGGTGCGGTCACCATTGCCACCAACATGGCCGGGCGCGGCACCGATATTCAGCTCGGTGGCAACGTGGACGTGCGCCTCCGCCAGGAGATCGACGACCCCGACGACGAGGCCGCCAAGACGCGCATCCGGGAAGCCGTCGCCGCCGACCGGGACAAGGTGCTGGCCGCCGGCGGCCTTTATATCGTCGGCACCGAGCGCCACGAAAGCCGCCGTATCGACAACCAGTTGCGCGGCCGGTCGGGGCGCCAGGGTGATCCCGGCGCCTCCAAGTTCTTTCTGTCCCTCGAAGACGACCTGATGCGCATCTTCGGCTCGGGACGCATCGACAGCATGCTGCAGCGCCTTGGCCTGGAAGAGGGTGAGGCGATCGTCCATCCCTGGGTCAACAAGGCTTTGGAGAAGGCGCAACAGAAGGTCGAGGCGCGCAACTTCGAGATCCGCAAGAACCTTCTGAAGTTCGACGACGTCATGAACGACCAGCGCAAGGTCATCTACCAGCAGCGCCGGGAGTTGATGGATGCGGAGGACGTGGCCGAAGACGTGGCCGCCATGCGCCATGAGGTGATCGACGACCTGGTCAACCGCCACGTCCCGGAGAAGGCCTACGCCGAACAATGGAACATGTCGGGACTGCATGCCGACGTGCAGCGCATCTTCGGCCTCGATCTCCCGGTGGTGGAGTGGGCGCGGGAGGAAGGGATTGCCGATGCCGAGATTCGGGAACGCCTGAAACTGGCCGCCGACACCCGCATGGCGGAGAAGGCTGCCAGCTATGGCGCCGGGATCATGCGCATGGTGGAGAAAAGCCTGCTGCTGCAGATCCTGGACCAGGTCTGGAAAGAGCATCTGCTCAACCTGGACCATCTTCGCCAGGGGATCGGGCTTCGCGCCTACGCCCAGCGCGATCCGCTCAACGAGTACAAGCGGGAAGCGTTCGAGTTGTTCGAATCCATGTTGGAACGCCTGCGCGAGCGGGTGACCCTGGTGCTCGCCCATGTGGAATTGAAAATGAGCCCGGAGGAGGAGTTGCTCCTCGCCGAAGCGCAGCAGACCGCCTTGAGCCAGCAGCCGATGCAGGAAACCCGCCGCGATCCGGCGCTGGCCGGGGCTGATGCGGCGGCCGCGGCGGCGGTGGGCGGCGGCGGCACGGCGATGGCGACGGAGGGGCGGCTCGCCGGTGACCGGGGAAGCGACACGGTCACGCCCATCCGCTCCCGCCAGAGTTCTGGCCCCTTGGATCCGAATGACCCGTCGACGTGGGGCCGCGTCTCCCGCAACGCGCCTTGTCCGTGCGGCTCCGGCAAGAAGTACAAGCACTGCCACGGCAAGCTGCCCTGACCATCCGCGCATGAGCGGGCCTGTCCCGCCGGCCCGCCGCGGGCCGGCGCCGGGAAAAGCACCTCATGACAAGCGCTTCATGACAAGCGCCTCATGATTTGTTTACTCCGGCTGCGCTGAGATACGCAGCTCCGAACACCGGAAACCGGGTGGTGGCCGTGTCGAGGGCAACGCCGGACGCGCGCGAAACTTTTCTGTTGGAATTCTGGGCCTGCGGCAACAGCGTCCGGGTGGCGGCGCTGGATCCGCGCACCAATACGGAAGTGATTATCGTCGGTCCGGCGTCGTGCGATCCGGCCGGACTTGAGCGGGTGGCCCTGGCCAAGCTGCGCCGCGCCCTCAGCCGAGCGGCCAGAACAGCGGGATGACCAGGGTCGCCGTCGCCCACATGAGGATGTTGAGCGGCAGGCCGATCCGCACGAAGTCCATGAAGCGGTAGCCGCCGGCACCGTAGACGAACGTATTGGTCTGGTAGCCGATGGGGGTGGCGAAGCTGGCGCTGGCCGCGAACATCACCGCCACCACGAACGGCCGCGGGTCAACGCCGAGCTGTGTGGCGAGGCCGATGGCGATCGGGGTCAGCAGGATCGCCGCCGCATTGTTGCCCATCACCTCGGTCAAGGTCGACGTCACCAGGTAGACGGCCGACAGCACGGCAACGGGACCGAGGCCCACCGCCAGCATGGCGAACGTCTGGACCAGAAGTGCCGCGGCACCGGTCGCTTCCAGTGCCTGCCCCAGCACCAGCATGGCGAAAATCAGCATAAGGATGCGCCAGCGGATGGCCTGATAGGCCTCGTCCGCGTCGAGACAGCCGAACACCACCACGGCGACCGCGGCGATCATGGCAAGGGCGGCGATCGGGGCCATGCCGAAACCGGCCAGGATCATCACCAGGATGATCGCCGCGATGGCGATGGGCGCATGGTTCCGCCGATACGGGCGCTCCACCGGTTCGCTCAGGTTGACCAGGACCGATTGCCGGAACATCCGGTCGAGCCCGTCCGCCGGCCCTTCCAGCAACAGCGTGTCACCGAAAGCGAGGCGCATCTGCTCGAAATTGCCGGTCAGGGTGGCGTCCTGACGATGGATTGCCAGAATTCGCGTGCCGTAGAGGCGACGCAGGTGCAGGTCCCCGACCCGCTTGCCGACGAACGGCGAGTTCGGTCCGACGATGCCCTCCATGAGCTTGGCGGCGCGGCTCTGGACCGGCGCCAACACCGCATCACCGTCGGCGCCGGCATCGAAAGTGAGACCCTTGCCAGCGCGCAGATCCATCACGTCCGCCATTTGACTGCGGATCACCAGCCGGTCGCCGGCGGCCAGCAGCGGCGCACCATGCTCCGGGTCGAGGGCCACGTCGTTGCGAATCACGTCCAGCACCTGGTAGCCGCGCGCCGGCACCAGACCCGCCTCGACGAGGGACTTGCCGATGAGCGGGGATCCGGGCGGCACCAGCACCTCGGTGAGGAAATCCCGGTCCCGCGGCATCCCCACGGCAGCCGCGACCGTTTGTCGCGCCGGCAGCAGCCACGGCCCAACGGCGACAATGTAGGCGGTGCCGATGGCTCCCAGGATCAGGCCGGCACCGGTGATCTCGAACATGCCGAAGGGGGCGAGCCCGGCACCTTGGGCGACACCATCGGCGAGGATGTTGGTCGAGGTGCCGATCAGGGTGCAGGTGCCACCGAAGATGCTGGCGTAGGACAACGGGATCAGGAAGCGCGACGCCGGGGTGCGGATCGAGTGGGCGACCGTGATCAGCACCGGGGTCAGCATCACCACCACCGGCGTGTTGTTCATGAAGGCGGAGAGCACCATGGTCACCGCCATCACCGGCACCAGCAGCAGCGTCGGCGACCGCCAGGGCACTGCGGCGATCACCTTGCCCATGCGGTCGATCACGCCGGTCCGCTCCAGCGCCGCGCTCAGCACGAACATGCAGGCCACCGTGATCGGCGCGCTGTTGCTGAACACCGGAAGCACCTGATCGATGCTGAGGATGCCGAGGGCGAGGATCACCGCGACCGCGCACAAGGCCACGATGTCCGGAGGCATGCGCTCCCGCACGAAGCCGAAGAACACCACCAGCACAAGTGCCAGGACGATAACGATCTCGAAGGTGTCCCAGGTCATGGCCGTCTCGGCATCTCAGGTTTGATCAGGGCAGCAGGGTCGGATCCGGGATCGGGTTGGCGCCGCCAGCCGGCGCCGGGCCGGCCAGTGTGGACCAAGGGTGCTACCATTTCGTGGCCCAGGGTTGGCTTGCGCAACTCTCAATGCGGCGGGCAATGCGGCGGGGCGGGCGGCTCGCAGCGCCGTCCCAACGGTCGATGGGGCAGCGGCGGCGGTTCGTCAAGCTTCCGTCGATGCTGTCTGGTGTCATTTCCCGGTTGCCCCTGGCTGGCGTGGTGCTGCGTTTCTTGACGGTCCCGGTATCGTGCCTTACCCTGCCGCCGTTTCGTTGTTGCGTGCTTCGATCGAGCGAATTCGGGGTGGGGCAGGTCTTCGCCTCCCTCCCATCGGACATCAAAAATAGCGAAGAGGAAGCGGGGCCTCCATGAGTGCATCTGACGTCAACTTCGTCGAGGAGTTTGCCACCCCGACCTATGAGCAATGGGTCGCCGAAGTGGAACGGGCGCTGAAGGGGGCACCGTTCGACAAGAAGATGCTGACCAAGACCTACGAGGGCATAACCCTGCGCCCGATCTACACGCGCAGTGACTGGCCTTCGGACGGGGATCCATCAGGCTTTCCGGCGGGGATGCCGTTCACGCGCGGCGGCACCGCGTCCCGCGGGGTGATCGGTGGCTGGGATGTGCGACAGCGCTACATGTGGCCGGATCCCGCCCGCTGCAACGAGATCATCTTGAAAGAACTGGAGCGCGGGGTCACCTCGATCATTCTGCGCTTCGATGCCGCCGCCCAGGCCGGGCTCGACGGCGACGGCGCTGAAGCGGGGGCGCTGGCCGGGCACAACGGCATCATGCTGTATTCGGTGGATGACCTGGAGGTGCTGCTCTCCGGCGTGTACCTGGATCTGGTCTGCGTCGCGCTTGAATCCGGCCCGCAGTTCCTGCCGGCCGCTGCCTTGCTCGAAGCGCTGTGGCAACGCCGCAGCATCGCCGCGGACAAGGCGATCGGCGCCTTCAATGCCGATCCTGTGGGCGTCCTTGCCGGCCAGGGTGCATTGCCGACATCGATGGATGATGCCCTGGCGCGCTTGGCCGGACTTGCCAAGCGGACTGCGGCCACCTATGCGCACGTCACGGCCGTGCGGGTGGATACGTCACCCTACCACGACGCCGGCGCTTCGGAGACGCAGGATCTGGCCGCCTCGATGGCCACCGCCGTCACCTATCTCCGGGCGATGACCGAGGCCGGCATGAGTATCGATGATGCCTGCCGGCAGATCGTTTTCACCTACTCCTTGGATGCCGACCAGTTCCTGTCCCTCTGCAAGCTTCGCGCTGCCCGCAAGCTGTGGAACCGCGTGGCCGAGGCCTGCGGCGCTTCCGAGCCGGCACGGGCCATGCGTCAGCACGCCATCACCTCCACCCGGATGATGACCAGGTTCGATCCCTGGGTGAACACCCTCCGTTGTACCGTGGCTTGCTTCGCCGCCGGTGCCGGTGGTGCCGACAGCATCACGGTTCAGCCGTTCAACGCCCTGATCGGCCTTCCCGACGAACTGGGCCGGCGGGTGGCCCGGAACACGCAGATTGTGCTGTCGGAGGAATCCAACCTGCCGCGGGTGCTCGATGCCGGCGGGGGATCCTGGTATATCGAGAGCCGCACCGATGACCTTGCCCGCGCCGCTTGGGCCGAGTTCCAGGCGATCGAAGGCAACGGCGGCATCGTCGCGTCGCTTATGGACGGCTCGTTCGCGGAGCGGATCGCCGCCGCGTACGCCGAACGGGAAAAGAACATCGCCCGCCGCAGGGACGCGCTCACCGGCGTGAGCGAATTCCCCAATATCGATGAGCATCCGATCCCGCTGGAGCAGCCGGATCTGGAGGCGGGCAAGGCCGCAGCCGCCGATCGGCTGGCGGCGGCCCGCAAGCAGGCGGGGGCGACGGCCGGCGGACTGGTCGATGCGGTGAAGGCGGCCGGGCCCGGCGCCGTTGCGGAAGCTGCGGCCGTGGCCGCCGCCGGTGGTGTCACTCTCGGTGCTCTGGCCGCGGCACTGGCCGGCCAGCAGACGACGGTCAAAGCGCTGCCGACCCACCGCTTTGCCGAGGCGTTCGAGGCGTTGCGTGAGGCAACCGACGCCGCAGCGGAGAAGAACGGCCAGCGCCCGAGCATCTTCCTCGCCAACCTCGGGCCTATTGCCAAGCACACGGCGCGGGCGACCTTTGCCAAGAACTTCTTCGAGGTGGGGGGCATCCGGGCGCTCACCAACACGGGCTTCAAGGATGCCGGGTCATGCGCCAAGGCTTTCAAGGAAAGTGGGGCCCGGATCGCGATCATCTGCTCTGCGGATCCCATATACGAGGAGATGGTGCCTCAGGTGGCACCGGCCCTGAAGCAAGCCGGCTGCGAGTTCCTGTTTTTGGCCGGTCATCCGGGCGACAAGAAGGAGACCTACCAGGGTGCCGGGGTGGATGACTTCATCTTCCTTGGTGCCGACGTGCTGAAAACCCTTCGATCCACACTCGCGCTGCTGGGAGTGACCGACCGATGAGCTCCATTCCCGATTTTACGAGCCTGCACCTGGAACCAAGCAACCTGCCGCCCGGCGACGGCCGGGGGCGGGCGGATTGGGCCGACCGTTTCAAGGCCGAAGCCGGCAAGGCACCCGAGGAGGTGCTCTGGTCCACCCCGGAACAGATCGACGTTCGTCCACTCTACAGTGCCCAGGACCTGGACGGGATCGATCATCTCGACACGCTGTCCGGCATTCCGCCGTTCGTGCGCGGCCCCTACTCCACCATGTACGTGACCCGGCCGTGGACGATCCGGCAGTACGCCGGCTTCTCCACCGCCAAGGATTCCAACGCGTTCTATCGTCGCAACCTGGCGGCCGGGCAAAAAGGTCTGTCGATCGCCTTCGACTTGGCGACCCACCGGGGCTATGACTCGGACAATCCGCGGGTGGCCGGCGACGTGGGCATGGCCGGCGTGGCCATCGATTCCATTCTCGACATGCGGGAGCTGTTCGACGGGATTCCGCTCGATCAGATGACGGTGTCGATGACCATGAATGGCGCGGTTCTGCCGGTGATGGCGCTTTACATCCTCGCGGCGGAAGAGCAAGGCGTGAAGCCGGAGCTGCTTGGCGGGACCATCCAGAACGACATCCTCAAGGAGTTCATGGTCCGCAACACCTACATCTACCCGCCGCAGCCATCGATGCGGATCATCTCCGACATCTTTTCCTTCACTTCCCAGAACATGCCCAAGTTCAATTCGATCTCGATCTCGGGCTACCACATGCAGG
>REEP01000020.1 GCA_007695045.1 Rhodospirillales bacterium
CCCTTCAACGGCTGAGGTGGTGAAACAGCGCCGCGAGGGCGTCGCGGCCTCTGACCACATCATCCAGGCTTGCGGCGGAGTCCGGAGCTTGGAACACCGGACTGCCGGGCGACCAGAGTTCCACGCTTTCCGGGTGTTCTTCGTAGAACACAGGGTCGATCGTCACTCTTATGGGCGACAACATGCCCGGGGCAGACAGGCTGAAGTGCCGGTCACTGCCGTGCAGCGGTGTCACCTCCAGCCCCGGAGGCAGCAGTTCGGGTCGGGTCAGAAGACGTCCGAGGTCATCAAGGTCGTAGAATGGGGGGCATCGTCTCGGTTCTTCCAGGTCGGAGGCCACGATTTCGTCCAGATCGAAGCCGCTCGCCTCGGCGGCCAAGGCCTCATCCTCCACACGCGACGCGAGATTGCGACGGGCAAGGTCACGGTCACCAGGGGACAGTGCCGCTTGGGCGATCCTGCTCGGCAGTGATGAGAGGATCGGCTGAAGCTTCCCCACAAAGGTCCTGAACAGGTCGATGCGCCGGCGCAGCGACGAGTAGACATCCGCCTCCACGGTATCGCGATAATGCAGATTGACGATGCGGATGCGGGTGTGCTGCTGGCCGAGCCGGTCGATGCGGCCGATGCGCTGTTCCACCTTCATCGGGTTCCACGGCATGTCGTAGTTCACCAGGGCGCCGCAGAACTGGAAATTCAGCCCTTCCGCAGCCGCATCGGTGCAGATGAGGCAATTCGCCAAGCCGTCGCGGAACCGCTGCTTGATGGAATCGCGCGATACCACCGTCCACGTCCCGCCGGCTTCCGGTACCTCGCCACCTCGACCCGAGAAGCACAGCATTCGGGTGCCGAACTGGCCGACCAGCTGGTGCCGCAGGAAGTCCATGGTATCGGTATACTGGGTGAAAATGATGACCTGGGCGTAGCCGTCCTCAAGCAAATCACCCAGGACCTGCTTCAGTCGCTCCGCCTTGCTGTCCATGGGCAAGCGCCGAATGCTGTCAAGGAGGTCGGCAATGGAGGCGGATTCCTCGGCGACCAGAGCCAGCGTCTTGGCCTCCGCCGCCTCATCCGCGTCCATCAGGTCGTCCGCGGTTTCGTCGTCCGGCGCATCCTCGTCGTCGGCATGGGTGACGCGTTTCAGCCGGTCTTCCAAGGTTTGCCGGAGAGCGTAAAAGCTGCTCGCCAGCCGTCGGCGATAGATCGTCATCACGAACCCGACGGCGGTCTTCCGTTCCGGATCGGCCCGGTTGTAGGTGCTGGCGATGTATGCTTCGACGGCATCGTAGACTGGCCGCTCCAGACTCGGCGTCAGGTCGATGAACTCGTCCCGAACGTCACGGTCGGCAATGCGCATGGAGAGTTTGCCGGCGCGGTGATAACGGCGCAGCAGTTCCCGGGTGTGCCGGGAGATCAAATGCGCCACGGGCGTTTTCGCCCGCATCAGCCGCACGGCGGCGCGGCGTTCGACGGTTTCCAGGCGTCGTCGGGGAGTCGTGGCGGTGTCGCGCAACGCCTTCAGGATTTTCTTGGCCCTGAACACGCCGCCGTCGACGATGATGCCAACCGCCTCCTCCGGTTCCACCGCCCGATAGAATTGCTCCGTTGCCCGGAACAGCGCCGACAGGGCCTCAAACGCCGCCGGCGACGGATTGGGCTGGCTGGCGGCATCAAAGAAGCTTCGGAACCGCTCGGGCGTCCACTCTGGCGGGAGGCCCAGCAATGCAAGCAGGTCCCAGACCTCGATAGGGTCCACCTGCATCGGTGTTGCCGTGAGCAGGACAAGGCCTTGCGTGCGCGCTTTCAGCCGCTGCATCAACCGCAGGAGCTGGTTCGGCCCCTGGTCGTTGGCGGAACCGGCCCCGCGCCGGCGGGCATGATGCGCCTCGTCCAACACCACCAGGTCCCACGGCACCGCCTGCTCCAGCAGCTCAGCAACGCGATCCCGTCGGCGCATCAGTTGACTGGACGCGATCACCACCGGCTCCCGGTGCCAGTCCGCGCGGCTCACCGGCCGGGTGGTCGCCCCAATCAAGCCGGGTGACGGATACCAGGACAGCATCCGGCCGTCATAGACCGGCCAGTTGAGGTTGAACTTTTCCCGCAGCTCGATCTGCCACTGCTTGAGGACCGCCTTGGGTGCCAGGATCAGGATGCGCCGGGCGCGCCCGGACAGCCAGGCCTGGCGCAGCAGCAGACCTGCCTCGATGGTCTTGCCGAGCCCCACCTCGTCGGCGATCAGCAGCTTGGGCGGCCAGTTGTCGTACATCCGATGGAAGGCACGGATCTGGTGCGGCCACGGGGTGACCGCCGCCGTGGCCTCGCCGACGCGTTCGCCGCCATTGGGCATCGCCGGAGCGCATTGGATGAACCCCCACACCAAGCGGCGCAGGTCCGCCGGCGGCGGGGTCATCACGGGCTGCGGCGGGTCCCGCTCGCCGTCGTCCGCCAACGGCGGCGGTGCCGGCGGCCGCTGCTGCAGCCGCTGCGGCAGGCCATCCTCCGCCGGCAGAAACGCCAGCAGCCGCTCCCGCACCGCCGTCGGCACGTCGAGCACGATGGCCGTCGACGACCGGTCCGCCCACAGCCTCGCAAACGTGGTCTCTTCCTCTTCCACGTGCGGGCCTGTCCCGCTCCAGTCGGTGAAGACGTGGAAGCTCTCCCAGTTGTGGCGCCACCCCTGGGCGGTCTCGTTGATGCTGCCGGTGAAGGCGAGGCGGTTGCCGGCCTTGTCCTCGATGATGCCGGCCTTCTCGTGAAACAGCGCCGTTCCCGCAACCGGCCGCCGGTCTCGGTCGCACGGCACCGCCACCTTCACGTCCAGGATGCCCCGGGCCACCATCCAGGCCAGCAGTTCCAGCGCCGCCTCGGCGTGGCGATCGACGTCATCGAACGGCATGCGGAGCATGAAGCGCTCCACCGTCGTTGCCAGCGACGCGCCCCGTTCGATCGCCGTCACCTCGGCTTCGTCCAGGGTACAGCCGACGATCAGGCGCATGCGGCCGTCGTTGCGCACCACCCCTTCGATGCCGCGTGCCGCCAGCGCCAGGGCGGAGGCGGAAAAGTAGCCGGTGGTGCGGTCATAGCGGACCGCAGCCTCCAGAGCCGGCAGATAAAACAAACAGACGAGGTCACCGTTGTCGGGCGTGTATTTGATGCGCCACGTGGCGTCGGTGAGGAGGCTCATTCCGTCACTGGCTCGTTGAGGAAAACATGAACATATTATCGTTCCCACTTGTCGACCGAGTCTAAAAGGTCCGCATCGAATCCGCGGGTTTCCAACAATTTTGTATATAGAGTCGGGATGTGGCGGAAGAATTGCGGTGATGCCCACATATGTGCTCGCCTCTTGTAAAGATGATATCCGAAACATGCGTACACTCTCTCAATGCCCACCTCAAAGCGAGATATCACATCTTCGATATCGACATAACCTTGCTCGACCATGATCCCAATTGTTTCAAAAAACTCACAGCTACGAAATAAGATATGATATTTCTCGCGGTTCCATGAGAATGAAGATTCGTGCAATGCGTTTAGTTTATTGTGGCACTCAATGCTAATATCCTTAATGATATTCAGTTTTTGTTGGTCTGTGACAGGCTCAAGGAAATATTCACCCTTGACACTTTTTTCCGATTCAGAAAATATTTCATATAATGATGCCTGCGCGAAAAGCATGTCGGCGGTCGTAGCTTGTTGCTCAAGGTTTGTAAGAAGTTCTGCTCTACTTGCCGTTTCAACCTTTCTCAGGTGTTGGATCGCGCCGAACAAAGCAAAGAAACCGACAAGCCCTAGAAGTACCGTGCCGAATGCCTGAGCGACCGTTGCAATAGCGGTGATTTGTGGCCAGTTTTTATCTTCCGTATCTAACTTTGAAAGTTTTGTATAAAAACCTTTCTCAAATGCGAATGTGTCACTCGCGTCCCACGTCAATAGAATGGACGGAAGCAGACCAAACAAAGCAACCAGAACAAATCCGAGAAACAAAATTATCAATACCCAATCGTAGCCGATGAAATTCAGAAACTTTTTCTCATTTAGTTTTTGAAATAATGACTTTTTCATAAATCCTCTCCAGCTCTGGGTCGTTGAAATACCAATCAAATCCCCCGTAAGGATTAATCTATTTCATATCTGTTTCAAGGCGTCATGCCATGCTATGTCTTGTCGTTCCCCCAAAAGTCCAATTGTGTCGGCTGGTCGACCTGGTCCTGGAAAGCAAGGCGGCGGAGCATTTCCAGTGCCTCGAAGTCACTGGCCGAGTCGGAAACCGGTCCCGTCGGCTCGTCGATGCCGGTGAAGGCCTTGGACACGGGCAGCACCTCCAGCACCGCTTCGAGCGCCAGCAGAAAGCGCGGGTGGTCGTGTACGCCCGCCTTCTCCAGCAGCTCCCGGCCGGCCGCCACGGTTCGTTGCCGCACCGCATGGGCGGCATGATGGATGGCATCAATCATCGCCCGGCTGCCGTCGGCGGCACCGAGACTGCCTTTGGCCGCCCGCCTGGCCGAGTCCCACAGCACGATGGCGCTGGCTTTCTTGTCCGCGAGCGTCCGCACCACGTCGCCGTCCAGGTCCACACCGCACACCCGGGCCAAGCGCAGCGCTTCGTCGTAGGGCGCTTCCGGCGCATTGAACGCATCCCAGGCCAGCACGAACCACGCCGTCAGCGGGTCAAGCTCGGCGCTCGCCTTGCGGTGGGTCAGTTGCTCCAGCCGCCACTGCTTCACCTCGCGGCGGGCGGCTTCGAGCGCATCCTCCGGGGTGGCGGCGTAAGGGTCGTAGTCCTCCTCGAACAGTTCCTGCTGCTTGCGCCGCTTTTTCGCCTCGGGCAGCGGGCGGGGCGTGCCGCGCTGCAGCGGCCAGTGGCGAGAGAACTCCTCCAAAGCCGGGCCGAAACTGGCGAGATACAGGTCGACGCCCTTGATCCCGGCCGCCTCGAACTCGGCGACGCGGCGGCGCACCGCCCTGGCGACGCGGGGTTCGATGTCCTCCCAGAACACCGTCTCGGCCTGACCCTCACCCTCCCGCTCCGCGGGTCCCTCCCGCTCCCGCACGCGGGAGAGGGGCGGGGTGAGGGCGCGCGGGCGGCAGACGAGGAAAATGGTGGAGTTGGCGGCGGCCTTGCCCTTGATGTGCAGCGAGCCCTCGGCCTCGGTGTTGACCGGCCATGAGGCGGTGATGACGAAGCCGGCTTCCATCATCGCCTTGGTCAGCGCGTCCCAGGCGGATGTTTCCTTGTGGGTGAACATCACCGTCATGATGCCGCCCGGCTTGAGCACCCGCCGGCACTCGGCGAAGATCGCCGCCATCCGATCCTGATAATCCCGTTCGGCGAGCTTCCGGGCACCCTTGTGGTCCTTGAACTTCGCGACGTTGGCGACCGCCTCGCTTTCCTTGTCGGTGAGCGGGCGGCGGAACCAGTCGGGACAGACATGGCCGGCGGTGCGCTTCAGCCAGACGTAGAAGAAATCCGAAAGTTCGGCATACATGACGTTGGCGTAATAGGGCGGGTCCATCACCACCGCATCGACCGAGGCGTCGGCAAGGTGATCCAGGCTGTCCGCCGACTTGCAGGTGATTGCGATGGCCGGCGGCGTGAAGCTGCCCGCCGACAGTGCCAGGCCACCCTGCCGTGCATCGATACCACCCCTGTTGGCCGCCAGATCCGGGCGGGTGAGGTCGACGAGTTCCCCGATGCACTTCGCCGTCTGCCCGATCGCCCAGTCGTAGCCGAGACCGGCGATCAACGGGGCCATTTCGGCGTAGGACCACTTGAAGGAAAAATCATGCCGGTCGAACGTATTGACCATAACCTCCCGGTTCACATGCCAGCGGGTCATCCGCGAATTGTAGTCACGCAGCTTGTCGAGGCTGAGAGCAAGGTAGGAAAATGCCGCCTTCGTTGATTCTGTGAGGGTGCCTTTTCGTTGCTCCTCCTCCAGCAACTCGCGGAAGACTTCGACGCTGGTGCCGTGGCCGAGGAGCTGACGTGGCGAGAACAGGTCGCGCCACAACTGCATGCCGTATTGCAAGGGCCGGTCGTCGTTGGTCCCCTCGGGGAAGCGCTCGTTCGGCACGAGGTCCAGCGCTTCCCATTCGGAAAGCTTCCCGGCGAGGCGTTCGGCGACCAGGGCCGCGACGTCGTCCTCCGGCCGCGGCGCGCGGTAGCCGCGCACCCATTTCTCCCGCATCCCCCCGGTTCTGGTCCTGGCCAGCACCCGGCGCTTGAAGACGATGGCGTAAAGCTGCTCGCCCATCCGGCCGGCCTGAGCCTCCGCCTTGATCACGTCGCCGTCGATCACCCGGCCGCAGTCGGGAAAGGGGCAGAGCCCGTCGCCGCCGGCAATCGTGCCGGCCGACTGCTGTTTGACCGACTTGACGATCTCGAACCGGCAGACGCGGCCGTCACTGCCCGGGCCCTGCGCCACGTCGGGCAACAGCCGCGCGCCG
>REEP01000078.1 GCA_007695045.1 Rhodospirillales bacterium
CGCACGGTCTCCAGCCAGGCCCGGAAGCGGTCTTGGGTCAGTTCCGCCATCGGGATCACGCTGACCTCGAAACCGGCGGCGGTCAGGGGCGTGGCCATGCGCCGGGCACCGGCCGCGTTCATGGAATGGATCAGAATCGGGATTTCGGGATCGACGCACCGCACGAGGCCCCGTGCCACCTCGGTCCCGGTCACGTTCCGCTCGGCATCGTTGACCGCCTGGCCCGGCAGGTCGTGATCGAGCAGGATTCCAGCGTAGACCCGGCCGGGGTCGCGTTCCAGCAGGCCCAGCGCCCGGCCGCCGCCGCGCGCCACCACCCACCGGGCGTCGGGCGGACCCCAAGCGGTGAAGCGGGCGATGCGCTCGTCATCGTCTTCAACCAGCAGCAGGCGGAGCATGGGGAGTCCTCCCATCGGGCGAGGGTCATGACCGGCGGCCGACCCGCCGCCCGATGCAGGTGGATCGGTCCCCACTCGGCCGCGCGGGCACCAGGTGACTAAATCTGCTCCACCACCGCCGCATGTTCGGGGCAGCGCGCCTTCAGGGCGGCGGTGAACGCGGCGGCGGCGGGCCGGTCGCGAAAGCCGTATAAATGGGCCTAATAAGAGCGAAGCTGTCATAAGCCGCCAGCGGGCCATTTGCTAACCCGCATCCATCCCGGCCTCGCTACGATGGTCCCTTTGGGTCTGACCCGGAGGGCCGCACGATGAAACGATGCTGGAGCGAACACGAGCTGATCGAGCACTGGACGATCCATGCGGTGGAGCGCGAACTCCTTGCTCCCCGGATTGACCGGGGCTGTCTTGGCTTTGCGGTGCTGCTGAAATTTTTCCAACTCGATGGCCGGTTTCCCCGGTATCACAAAGAGATTCCCGGCGCGGTCCTGGTCTTCGTCGGCGAGCAACTGGCGGTCCCCCCTGCGGCCTGGTTCGACTACGACCTGAAGGGGCGAAGCAGCCAGCGGGATCGCGAGCAGATCCGGCATTTTCTCGGCTTTCGCCCCATCACGGTCGCCGATGCCCGCCGACTCCAGGAGTGGCTGCAACGGGAGATCGTGCCCTTGGACCCCGACCGTCGCTCGTTGCGAGCGGCGGTGGCGGACTGGTGTCGGGCTCACCAGGTCGAGCCTCCGACCGCGGGGCGCTCCGAGCGGTTCGTCGCGGCCGCAGTCCGCCGCTTCGAGGAGGCCCTCTGCGCCGCGATCCACGCGCGGCTGCCGGAGCCGACGCGCAGGCGTCTGGACGCCCTGCTCGGCGCCGACCTTTCTGCCGAAGCCGCGAACGACGACTCCGCCGAGACCTCCCCCTCGGGGTTCAGCTTCCTGAAATCCGATCCTGGCCGGATTGGCCTGGCCAGCGTCGAACGGGAGATCGCCAAGCTGAAGCGGATTCGGGAGATCGGCCTGCCGGAGGGGTTGGGGTCCACGTCCCCGAAATGGCTGGCCCGCTACCGCGCGCGGGCCACGACCGAGTCGATCCGCGAACTGCGGCGCCACGCCGAGCCGGTCCGGTACACCCTGCTGGCGGCGTTCTGCGGCCAGCGCGGCCACGAGATCACCGACGGACTGGTGGATCTCCTCATCCAAATCGTCCACCGGATTTCGGTCCGGGCCGAGAAGCGCATCACCGCCGAGGTGGTCGGCGAATGGCAGCGCGTCCAGGGGAAGACCGGCCTCTTGTTCCGCATCGCCGGAGCGGCGCTCGACCATCCGGACGGGGTGGTGCGCGAGGTGTTGTTTCCCCTGGTGGGGGAATCCACCCTGGCGGCCTTGGTCCAGGAGAGCCGGACTCAGGGGCCGACCTTTCGCCATCGGCTGCGGACCCTGATCCATCGCTCCTACGGCCATCATTATCGGCGCATGCTGCCGTTGATGCTCGACACCCTGGTGTTCCGGTCCAACAACCGCGCCCATCGCCCGGTCATCCAGGCCCTGGACTGGCTCCGGGCCCACCGGGAGGATCGCCGTCCGCGAATCGCCTGTACCGACATTCCCATCGACGGGATCGTCCGTCCGAAGTGGCAGGATCTCCTGGTGGAGGAGGGGCCCGGCGGCGACCGCATCAACCGCATCGATTATGAAATCTGTACCTTGCAGGCCCTCCGGGAGGGCCTGCGCTGCAAGGAGATCTGGGTTGAAGGGGCGGATCGCTATCGCAATCCCGATGCCGATCTGCCGGCGGATTTCGAGAGCCGGCGCGACGAATATTATCAAGCGCTGAGCCAATCCCGCGATCCTGATCAACTCATCGAGCGCCTGCGGCAGATGATGCGCGCGGCGCTCGTGGCCTTGGACGAGGGGCTGCCCCAGAATCCCAAGGTTCGACTCCGCGTCGGCGGCCAGCATCGTCTCGTGGTCACGCCGCTGGACCCGCAGCCGGAACCCACGCAGCTGCGTTCGCTGAAAGCCGAGATCGGCCGCCGCTGGCCGATGACCAGCCTGTTGGACGTGCTCAAGGAGACCGACTTCCGGGTCGGCTTCACCGAAGCCTTCAGGACTCTGGCCAGCCGCGAGGTGATGAGCCAGGAGACACGGCAACAACGGCTGCTGCTCTGTCTCTATGGACTCGGCACCAATGCCGGCCTCAAACGCATGGCCGCGAGCAACCGCGAGGTCAGCTATTCCGATCTGCTCTATGTCCGTCGGCGCTTCATCGAAAAGTCCGCCTTGCGCGAGGCGATCCGCCGGGTCGTCAACGCCACCTTCGCCGCCCGCCTCACCCACATCTGGGGCGAAGGGACCACGGCCTGCGCCGCCGACAGCAAGAAGTTCGGCGCCTGGGACCAGAACCTGATGACCGAGTGGCATATCCGCTACGGAGGCCGCGGGGTCATGATCTACTGGCATGTCGAGCGCCGGGCCGCATGCATCTATTCCCAACTCAAGCGGTGCTCGTCGTCCGAGGTGGCGGCCATGATCGAGGGCGTCCTGCGCCACTGCACCGACCTGGAGGTACAGCAGAGCTATGTCGACAGCCATGGGCAAAGCGAGGTGGCCTTTGCGTTTTGCCACCTGCTCGGCTTCGAACTGATGCCCAGGCTGAAGGGCCTGGCCGCGCAGAAACTCAACCGGCCCGAGGCCGGACGTCCGGACGATTACCCCCGCCTGCACGCGATCCTCACCCGGCCGATCGCTTGGGACCTGATCCGCACCCAGTACGACGAGATGATCAAGTACGCCACGGCGTTACGGCTGGGCACGGCCGAACCGGAGGACATCCTGCGCCGGTTCACCCGTCCCAACGTGCAGCATCCGACCTATGCCGCCCTAGCGGAGTTGGGCCAGGCCGTGAAAACGATCTTCCTGGCCCGGTACCTCCACGATGAAGGGCTCCGCCGTGAAATCCAGGGTGGACTCAACGTCGTCGAGAACTGGAATAGCGCCAACAGCTTCATCTTCTATGGCAAGAGCGGCGAGATCGCCACCAACCGTCTCGAAGACCAGGAAATCTCGGTGCTGGCCCTGCACCTGCTGCAGGCGAGCCTGGTCTACGTCAACACTCTCATGGTCCAGCAGGTCCTGGAAGAACCCGGCTGGTTGGAGCGGCTGCGGGAGGAAGACCGGCGGGGCCTCTCGCCGCTGCTCTACCATCACGTCAACCCTTATGGCAGCTTCGAACTGGACCTAGCGAAGCGGTTGCCCATCGACAGGGCCGAAGCCCTGTGACACTCTTTACGAAAGAGGCATTTTGTTCGGAGTCGGCGCCAGGACCGCTTGCGGAATCAGGGGTTCAAGGCCGTCCGAAGCCGTTCTTCATCCGGCGAAAAGTAAAGAGTCTCCTGCCATGCCGACCTGGGACGCTGTCGATCTCCATGAAAAGTCCAAGAACTTCCTGACGGAGGCCGAGGCCGAGCGCTTCCTCCAGGCGGCCAAGTCAGGCCGCCACGGCATCCGGGATCATGCCATGATGCTGTTGATGTACCGGCACGGCCTACGGGAAACGGAACTGTGCCGGCTGGTCGTCTCCGCTTTGGACCTGGATACGGCGCGGATCTGGGTCGAGCGCTTGAAGGGCAGCCTCTCGACCCATCACCCCCTCGACGGCGACGAGTTGCGGGCGGTGCGGCGCTACCTCCGGCTGCGCAACTCCCGCCTGCCTTGGTTGTTCCTCACCGAGCGGGGCGGGCCGTTCACCCGCCAGGGCGTTTACTATCTGGTCCGGTGCATCGGCGCGCGCGCCGACCTGGGTCAGGTGCATCCTCACATGCTCCGCCATGCCTGCGGCTACGCCCTGGCGAACAAGGGACATGACCTGCGCACCATTCAGGATTACCTGGGCCACCGCGACCCCAAGCACACCGCGGCCTATACCCGGACGGCGGCCAAGCGGTTCGAAAATCTATGGCGCTGAAGTCCAAGAAACCGTGTCCGAACCCGGAAATGCCAGGAGATCATGATGGGCGCTGACCGCAAGAGGCTGGAAAGGCCGCCGGAGACCGCGAACCCGCTCGCTCTGACGCCCGCGCAAATCCACCCGCTCGAAACCCAAGACTTTGATCGCCACCCACCGGGCACCGTGCTCCAGGATTTCGAGGCCCTGCTGAACGGAGTGGGTGATCAAGGGCTGCCGGTCACGTCCACCCATCTATTGACCATGAACGTCCTGGCCCCTCTCAACCAGGCGCTGACCCATCCGTTGGACCTGCGGTTGAAGCGGCCGCAGCAGAAATCCTATCCCCCTCTCAACGGGCTGTATTTGCTGCTGCGCGCCACAGGGCTCGGCGTGGTCCATGCCCAACGCAAGACACCGCGGCTGACCCTCGACCCGGAGGGTCTGGCCTCCTGGCGCTCCCTGAACGGCACCGAACGCTATTTCGCCCTGCTGAAAGCTTGGTGGGGACGCGCCCGCGAGGAGACCATCGGCGAACGGGCATTCGGCGGCGGGGAAATCCTGGCGAAAACCCTCGCCTTCATCGAGCGCTTCCCGACCACCGGAACTCTGACAATAGGCACGCCGCGGGACGCGGAAATGCTCCGGTATTACCCCGGCCTTCACAACCTGGCGCTGCTGGAATCGTTCGGCTTGCTGGAAGTGCGAGTCCGGCCGCCCACCGAGGGCCAGGGATGGCAACCCGAATGGATACGGCTGTCCGAATGGGGACAGATCGTGCTGGGGAGCTACACCCAAGTTATCCGACACGCGGTGGCGCCGGAGTCGGGCACATCGCTCCCGACCCTCGGCTTCATGGGGCACCTCGATCCCTTGGAAGGCTTCGAGTCATGGCGCAGGCTCGTTCAGCCCCATATCTCGGGATGGCGGCAGGACCTGGAGATTCCCGAACCCCCGTTTCAGCCGGGACCACACGTGTTCAAGGTGGCGCTGGGAGCCGATTGCTGGCGGCGCATGGCCCTCCGGGGCGATTCCTCCCTGGCGGAACTCGCGGCCACGATCCTGAACGCTTTCCGCTTCGACCATGACCACTTGTACCGCTTCAGCTACCGAGACCGTTTCGGCCGCCCGGTCGAAATCGATTCCCCCGATTTTCTGGAGGGGAATCCCGACCACGCTTTTGCGGACGAAGTCGCCGTTGGCGCTCTTCCTCTCTCCCAGGGGATGCGCATCGGCTTTCTGTACGACTTTGGCGATCAGTGGGAATTTGTGATCGAGATCGAGAGCTTGAATTCCGGACCGGCCATTAAGAAACCGCAGGTATTGGAAAAACACGGCCAGGCACCCCCGCAATATGGGGGTTGGTAGACGCCGTTGATCGGCTTCCAAGCGGGCGGGCCTACGCTGGCGAGTGGGCAGAGCACCCCTCCCGGGGCCGTGGCGGCCCATGACAGCTTCGCTCTTATTAGCCCAAATGCGCGGGATAGCGGCAGTCGGACGCGCCAAACCGAAACGGCGGCGGCCGACCGCCCAGCTCCTCGGCCAGGACCGCCGCCCACAGGCACTCGCGGCGCAGCGGATCGTGGCTGAACCAGACGGCTTCGAGCGCCGCCCACCGCCGCAGGGCGTCGATATGCCAGTGCGGGCGATCCGCCCGCCGGCGGTGATGCGCCACCCGCGCCGCCACGCCGCCCGGTCCGAAGGCGCTGCCGGCATAGACCATCCAGCCCGGCGTCAGCGGCAACGCGTGGCGCCGGCCGATGGCGGCGACCGCCGTTACCGTCGTGTGCAGCACCAGGGCGTAAGTCCCCGGACGGGCGTCGGGCCGGGCATCAGGCATCATGGAGGATTCCGGCGTGGGGGCGAAATCCCACCGTTGCGGGGGGGGGCGAAGCCGCCGCAGCCGCGCGCTCAGGGCGGATCGATCTGGCGGCGGCGCTCCTCGGCGGCGTCCTCCATGAACCGGTTCAGCTCCCGCTCGAACTGGGGCAGGTCCTGGGGCCGGGTCGGCACGGCCGGCGCGGCGGCGGGGTCCGGCGTTTCCGGCAGCTCCCGCGCGGGCGCGGCCGGCTCGCCCAGCCAGCGGGTCAGGGTCAGGCCGATGACGGCCCCCGCGATCAGT
>REEP01000121.1 GCA_007695045.1 Rhodospirillales bacterium
TCTCGGGATACTCCTGGTCCAGGGCCACCTGGGTGGGATGGCGCAGCCTGAGCAGCACGCGTAGCCTGGATGCAGCGAAGCGAAATCCAGGATCCTGTTGATGGGCGCATAATGAGTGGAAGCCGTCACCATCGGCCGAACCCGTGCCCGGCACCATCGGAGTCGACGATTTCTGTTTTGCGCTTGGCAGATTGCAGGCTATACTTATCTTTTAAGATCTGCGTTACGTCAGAGAACCGTCAGGCACGCAATTACGCCACCATAAATTTTGCCGACTTTGGTCGACAGGTGCAATCAATGTATAAGAGCTCCTCGAAATTTACCCAGCGCTTCCGGGACAAGGGGTGGAAACTTACCAGTCCGCGCAACAAAATTCGGACAGGGCGGCGATGCAAGGGAAAAAATGTCCTTGCTCTTGAGAAACTCGCCGATGATGTCAAACTTGATCAATGGGTATCGTACATGCGGCAATGTGAAGCACATGGCATCAAAGCCAACATTCCAGACGATATACTGAAGAAACTAAACGATCGCGGACTTTTGTGATTGTCGCTCTGACCGTGGTTCAGCGGGCGTATCAAGCCTAGCCTGGACGGAGCGAAGCGAAATCCAGGATCCTGGCGAAGGGGTGCGTGAGCAGCGGACGCCGACTCCACGCCGGCCAAGCTGGCCCCGCGCGCCATGGGGGCCGACATATCGCCAAAACATCAACGGTTCCCGGATTGCACTCCGCGCTATCCCGGCGACGCTGCTATCTGCGTTTTGGTTGTTTGCGCGATCCAGTGCCAAGTGCTGTGAATTGATGACGTGATTGACGGGTGGCGTTGACGGTATAAATCTAAGAAGCTTCGCTACCAGTGACATGGCGCAATTCCCGGACATCCCGTTAGCATTACCTCTATGTCTGTGCCTTCCATCGACTTCAAGGCAATCCGCGACCACGACGGGACCCGTGCCAAAGGGTTCGAGGAGCTGTGCTGTCAGCTCGCTGCGCTGGAGCCGCGCCCCGATGATGCTGTCCACTGGCGCAAGGGGCCGGGTGCCGACGCGGGGGTGGAGTGCTTCACCCGCTTTGCGGATGGCCGCGAGACCGGCTGGCAGGCGAAATACTATTGGAAGATGGACGGCACCCTGACAGGTGCCCTCGACGACTCGATCGAGACCGCCCTCGCCAAACACCCCGATCTCGACACCTACATCGTCTGCATTCCGTTCGACCTCAGCGATGCCAGGACCGGCAGGAAAAAGTCTGCCCTGGAAACTTGGAACGACTGGAGACAGAAATGGATCGCGAAGGCGGCGGCGCACGAACGTGCCTTGGACATCAAGTTGTGGAACGCGGCCGAACTGAGGGAACGGCTGACTCGTGATGATCTCCCTTATCCCGGCCGCCTGCTGTACTGGTTCGATACCCAATACCTGACCCGTGACTGGTTCCGGAAAAAGTTCGAAAGGACCAAGGCCGATCTGGGGAACCGTTACACCGCCAAGACCAATGTCACCCTTCCGATCCGCCGCGCGCTCCTGGGGTTGGCGCGCGACCCGGGACTCCGCCGCGAGGTCGAGCGATGGCGCAACAGTATCAGTGAAGCAGGTTCCGACGCCCAGCACGCAATGCAACATTTTGCCGCCCATGCTGCCACGCCCGCACCGACAGGGCTCGCGGAGGCCTTGCGAAATCTTGATGCGGCGTTGTCCGAGCCTCTTCCCGATCCGACAGCCTCGTGGCGACTGGGTGACTGGCGGCACGCTCTGGACAAGGCTCTCGATGCGACCCTGGCCGCAACAAGCTGGTGTTTTCGGGACGATACGGATGGAACGAGCGCAGGCAAAAGCGCGCATGGGACCTTGCGTTCTCGCTTATGGAAGCTCCGCGACGCGCTGGAAACGGCCCGAACGGCTTTGACCGAACCGTTCTGGTCCCACGTCAATCACCGCGCGGTTCTGGTCTATGGCGCGGGCGGGGTCGGCAAGTCCCACCTGTTGGCCGATGTCACCGCCCATCAACTTGCGCAGGAGCGACCCGCTTTGCTCTTGCTGGGTCAGCATTTCGTCGAGGACGACCCGTGGCCACAGATCGTGCGCCGGCTGGGCCTGCCCACCGGCACGAGCGCCGACGCATTCCTCGGGGCGCTGGACGCGGCCGGACAGGCGGCGGGTGTTCGCGCCCTCCTGCTGGTCGATGCGCTCAACGAGAACCATGGTCCGCGTTTTTGGCCAGATCGCCTTGGCGGTTTTCTCCATGAGGTCGAGCGCTACCCCCATGTGGCGGTGGTGCTGTCCTGTCGCACCACCTACCTGAGCGCCATCATCCCGGACGGGCTGACCGAGGATCGACTGCCACGCCTCGATCACCACGGCTTCAGCCGCGAGGACGCGCGTGCCTATCTGAAGGCGCGACGTTTCGTCTTGCCCGGCACGCCGTTTCCCGTCCCGGAGTTCCAGGTCCCCCTGTTCCTCAAGACTTGTTGCGATGCGCTGGAGAAGACGAACTCGCGCGAGTTTCCGCGCGGTCTGCACGGCGCAACGGCACTGTTCAGCTTCTATACGTCGACCGTAACAGCGGCCATCAACCAGCGTCTTGGATTGGCCGAACGTCGCGAGATCGTGCCGAACGCCATCGATGCCTTGGCCAGCCTGATGATCGAAGCCGGCGACGAGCGGGTGCCTGTTGACAGGGTCCTTGCCTGCTTCGACAGGGTGCTCGACAGTCGGGGGGATCGTGATCGCGACCTGCTCACCCAGCTGGAGAGTGAAGGGATAATTACTGTCGAGGCGGCGCCGCGCGACGATGGATCCACCGGTGAGGCTCCGGTTGACACGGTCCGCTTCACGTTCCAGCGCTTCAGCGACCATGAACTCGCGACGCATCTGCTGGACACGCATCTGAGGCCGGACGCGCCGGCGGCGGCTTTCGCGATGAATGGCCCGCTGCATCATTTGCTCGCTGGTGAGCGGGCTTGGCGTTTCTCCGGCGTCCTGGAAGCGATGGCCGTCCAGCTACCCGAACGGTGCGGCAAGGAACTCCCGGATGTGGTTCCGGACGTCCATATGTGTTCGCTGCGCGACGCCTTCCAGGAAAGTCTGCTTTGGCGTAACCAGAAGTTTTTTACGTCACGCACGCTGGAGTTGGTGCCCGAACTGTTGAGCCGGCACGAGCTTGTTCCGACGCTCTTGTGCATCGCCACCGAACCGGACAATGACTTCAATGCGGAGTACCTCCATGACCGGCTGCTGTCCTGGCCGATGCCGGAACGGGACGCGTGTTGGTCGACTCGGATCGCGGACATGGCTGCCAACGAGTCTGGCCCTCTGGAGACCTTGATCGACTGGGCCTGGACCAGCGGTGCCGAGTCGATGGACGACTGCCGTGCGGAGTTGACGGGAGTCACCTTGACGTGGTTGCTGACCACCTCCCACAGAATGGTGCGGGACCGCGCCACCAAGGCCCTGGTAAGCCTGCTGACGCCGCGTTCGGCACTGGCACGTGCGCTGCTGGACCGGTTCTGGCACGTGGACGACGATTATCTGAGGGAACGGCTGCTGGCGGCGGTTTACGGCGCCTTGCTGCAGGGTATGTGGCGCGACGACGAGATCGGCGCGGTCGCAGCTCATGTGCATGGCCTGCTGTTCGACCCTGGACCGCCGCCGGTCAATGCCCTGCTGCGCGATCATGGGCGGGGGATTGTCGAATATGCACTCTGGCGTCGATGCTTGCCGCCCGAGGTTGACCCGGCCGCCGCGCGGCCGCCCTACCGGAGCCCGTGGCCGCTGGAACAAATTCCGGACGAGGTGATAGAGGAGTTCAAACACAAGAATGGCCGTATCGCGGGATTCCGTGGCGCGATCGTCTCCTCAAGCGTTCGTGACGGCGATTTCGCGCGCTACGTCATCGACCCCCACGTCGCGCATTGGAGCCCGGCGCCCATCGGGAGCACGACGCTTCCCACGGATGAGCAGCTGTGGGCGCAATGGCGGGCGAGCTTTGAGCGCCAAGCCACGCCCGAGGCGCGAAGCGCTCTTGAACACCTCTTGGCCTGCAAGGCCGCTGTCGCGACACAAGGGATCGGAGAGAAGACGCCTGAGACTGAGGCGTGCGACCGGGCGCAACAGGCGTTCCGCAGCATCGTCACGTCGGAGCAGTGGGAGGAGTTCCGAAGTGTCTCCGGCATCTGGCGTCGAACCGGAATGTTCAAAGGCGCGGTCGGTCCAGGTGTCGCCTGTTTCGATCTGTCCTGGGCGCGCCGCTGGGTGTGCTGGCGCGCGCATGATCTGGGATGGTCGGAGGATCTTCATGGAGAGTTTGATTGCGGACCACTCACATCCAGTGGTCGCATGACTCATACGGTTGAACGGATCGGCAAAAAGTACCAGTGGCTGGCGCTGTACGAGCTGGGGGCCCGGCTGGCGGACAACTGCGCGTTCATTGGCGGATGGTCTGGCGACCGGAAACCCGAACGCTACGACGGCGAGAGCTTCGGGTTTCTGCGGGACCTTGACCCCTCTCTGCTGATCCCAGGGACCCATGATGATAGCTCGACAAATTTGGAGGGCGTCTGCTGGTGGGCCCCAATTCATCCCGATCTGCGGCCGACATCAACTGCTGAGAAGATCTATTGGCTCTACGGCGAGACCGACTGGATCGACAACGACAAGTGTATCGATGTCACTGATCCCGCCGATGGCAGGCGGTGGCTTGTATTGAGCGGGTTTGTGCGTGTCCAGGAACGAGCCCGAGATGCGTTGGCAGGGCATTCGCGCGAGACGTGGTCCCGTGTGTCGTGCGTCGTCGTCGAAAAGACCGCGTGGAAGAACCTTCTTCGCGGGATCGAGAAGCGCCTCCTGACGGATCCCAGGGCGGTTCCCAAAATGGAACTGTATAGCTACCATGTTTACTTCGGAGAGTATCCATGGCACCCGGGCTGGTTGCGGTTGCAGGAAGAGTGGGACCGCGACTTCGGCGTGCATGGCGTGCATGGCGTGCCTACCTCCGTTCGGCCCACCGTTACGGAATACGTCTGCGAGGGAGGAAACCACGACGCATCCGTTACGCAAGCCGTCAACGTCACGCTGCCGGCGCCCTGGCTGATCGAGGCCATGGGGCTCCACCTATCCGACGGCCGACGAGCCACCTTCGACGATGCCAGCAAGGTCAAGCGCTTCTTCGATCCATCCGTGACCGCCGCCGGGCCACAGGCTGGGTTGGTCGATCGGAACGCGTTTCTCGCGACGCTAGATCGCGCGGGTCTCGCTCCGCTATGGGTGATCGCGGGCGAAAAAGGCGTTTATGGTGGAATGGGGGACAGGTTCGGTGGTCGGCGCGACTTTACGTCCCTCTACTGGCTCGAGAAGGGCACGTGGAACGATCCGCAGCCGCGGCATGAAGAGTTCCAGGCCCCATCCCGCACAGAGATCGAGGCTCTGATCGGCGGGCCGGCACCTGCTTGGATGACGGTGCAAGACCAGTGAAGAACGTGCACCTTCTGTACTGTGCCGATCCGCTGCTCGGTTCTGCCGAGACACATGAAGATGCACGCGTAGGCCGGACCAGCCGCAGGCGTAGTCCGACGCATGTTGCCACGTGCGGCCGAGACACAGCCGTTCGGCGGCGCGTCGCTTCGATCCGGGCGGTGGACTCGGCCGCGCATCCCGCGCCGTGAGTCGCGCCCTGATGGCGAGCCGGCAGGAACATAGTCCTTGACCCGCCGGCGGACGTGTGCCATCATGCTTGGTTGCCTTGGCGCGAGCCCGGAGCGGCCCTGGCGCGAAAATGCTAACCCACTGATTCAAAACACGAAAATCTCCAAAATGATAACAAATGATAACAAATGCATACATTGTCCCGCGCCGAATCCGCTGGTTTTGTTTGATATCAATGGGTTAGCCTGAAAAAGCGAGGTTTTTTCGCACCCCGATCGCACTTTTCCGCCCCAAAAGCGCATCGGATGTGCCCCTGAGTCGCCGCCCGCGACCGGCCCCGCCGGCCCCGTTTCGGTCCCGTTTCGACCCGTGCCGGGGCCCCAGAGCCTGCCCCGCGCACTTTCTCGGTCGCCGTGGGAATTATGTCACAGGCCGGTCGCGGCTTCCTCGGCCGCGGCTTCCTGGGCCGCGGCTTGGCGGATCTCGCGGAGGTCCGGGGCGGTTCCGAACCCCTGGTCCACCCACAGGTCGCTCAGCTTGCGCCGGTACTCCAGCAGTCGCCGGACGGCCCAATCGGTCATGCCGCCGTCCACCAAAGCCGTCGGGATGAACGCGTACAGGGTGCCGGCAGCGAACC
>REEP01000019.1 GCA_007695045.1 Rhodospirillales bacterium
TCAGGCCGCCCCTGTCACCACATTTCGTGCCACCGGACGCTCGGGGATGAGCCTCTGCTTCGATGTCGGTGCCAATATCGGGGCCTACAGCGTTCAGCTATCAAAGCGCTGTTCTCCGGGCGGGACGGTGCACTCCTTTGAGCCAGTGTACCATATCCGGCAAAAGCTTCACCTTAATCTAGCTGTGAATGGTGCCCGCAACGTGACGGTGAATGATTTTGCCCTTGGCGATCAGGATGCGCTACTTGAAATGCATCAAGTCAAAGAAGGTGTATTCCGCGCCGGCACGAGCTCATTCGTCAAAAATGCAACGATACAGGCGATGGGTAACGACAAGTTCGTTGTGGATGTTGCCAAGACCCGTACTCTGGACGGCTACGTTGCCGAAATGGGGTTTCAGCGGATTGACTTTATCAAGATTGATGTGGAGGGTTTCGAGTTCAATGTGTTACGCGGCGGAATTAAATCCATTCGGCAATTCCGGCCGGCGATCATTTTAGAGTTTGAGTTTGATAGGCATGGCGATTTGTCAAATAAATTCGTTGAGTTTTTTGCGGGCTTAAATTATGGGGTATTTCACTGCTGGTCGATAGGCCGCAACCTAGTGGTCGAACCGTTTGATTTTTCTTTTCAACCCAAAGAACGCAATGTACTATGCCTCCCTGCTGGCTAAATCCATGAGGAAGACGACCATCGGTCTCACCTCTTTCAACGCGCAGGACACGATTGAGCGGGCGGTGCAAAGCGCCCTGGCGCAGGACTGGTCGGACCTGGAGGTCATCGTCGTTGATGACTGTTCGTCTGATGGGTCGTGGGACATACTCCGTCAGCTCGCGGCTGCCGAGCCCCGCCTGCGGGTGTTTCGGCACAAGACCAACAAGGGCTACCCCGGCGCGCTCAACACTATCCTGGACCACGCGCGGGGTGATTTCGTCGCCATCTTCGATGACGATGATGACAACGTTCCAAATCGGGTGCGGTCCCAGGTCGAGCGCATCAGCGCCTATGAGGATAGGACCGGCGCGGCGCTGGTGCTCTGTTATGCCAACCGGAACGTGGTCAAGGGCGGACAGAGCGCGCCGGATCACGTTGCGCTCGCCATCGGGCGTACGGCGCCCGAACCATCAGGTCCCGAGGTCGCGGATTTTCTCTTCGGGGTCGGTGCCAAGCCGGGCAAGGTCTGGGGCATGTTCGGGAGTTGCACCCTCATGGCCCGGCGAACGACTTTTGTGGCGGTTGGGCCGTTTGACGAGACGTTCCGCCGCTGTGCCGAGTGGGACTTGGCCGTCCGCGCCGCCTTCATGGGCGCGCATTTCATCGCCGTCGATCGGCCGCTCGTCACCATGTACAAGACCCCGGGAACCGACAAGTCCGGGTCCATCCCGCTCAAATATGCACTTTTGCTCCGCGAAAAGCATCATGACTATCTTGTTCGGCGTGGCCTTTACCATGCGTCCAGGCTGATTGCACGGTCGAATTTTCATGGCAACAAGGGTAGGATTTGGAAAAGCCGGGCCTATCGTGCGCTTGCTTGCATGGCTTCGCCTGTGTTCGCAACCCAGAGCTTGAGCCGGGTATACGAAAGGGCCTTCCGAAAGCGGTTAAGGTCATGTGCCGGACCGCACTGACTAACGTTGGCCGTGTCATGCGCTGTCGGCGATGATCGGTAATGTCTGCGCCTCTGGTCACCCTTGGCCTGACAACTTTCAATGCCGCTGGCACCGTCCAGCGAGCTGTTCGTTCCGCCACTGAGCAGTCCTGGCGAAATTTTGAAATCGTTGCCGTCGATGACTGCTCGCATGACGGCACGCTTGACATTCTGCGGCGGCTGGCGGCTGCATCCCCCGAAATCCGCGTGTTCTGCAACGCGGCAAACGTGGGTGTTGCCGGCTCCCGCAACCGCATCCTGGGGGAGGCGCGGGGCGAATTCGTCGCGTTCTTTGACGATGACGACGAAAGCCTGCCCGAACGAATCGCGTCGCAGATCAAACGAATTCTCGATTATGAGCGCGAATTCGCGGGCGGCGCTCCGGTAATCTGCCACACCGCTCGCCGCGTCGTCTATCCGGACGGCACCGTGCGTGTGGAGCCGACCATGGGCCAGACAGTAGGGCGCCGGGCACCGGCCGGGCTTGCGGTGGCGCGCAGGATCCTGTTGGGAACGCCACTGGAAGATGGCTATGGCGCCTGTCCGACCTGCTGCCAGATGGCGCGCCTGTCCACCTATCGCGCCGTGGGCGGCTTCGATCCGGCCCTGAGGCGGGGTGAGGATACGGATTTCAATATCCGCCTCGCCAGGGCCGGGGGACATTTTGTCGGTATCGCCAAGCCCCTGGTCATCCAGACCATGACGAAAACCTCCGAAAAAAGCTTGGCCGAGGAGTACGATAACTGGTTGCGGCTCATCGAAAAGCATCGCGATCTCCTCGAGGAGGCCGGCCAGTTCTCGTTCTGCAGACGTTGGATCGAAGCCAAGCAGGCATTCCTTGAGCGACGCCATCTCGTGTTCATCAGGCGCCTCGCTTCGCTCGCGTTAGCCCATCCGGGTCACACGGGGCGTCGCGTTCTCATGGCCCTTCCCAATCTCGGGCTTAACAGGCGCTTCGGCCGCTTCCATGAAGGACGCCCGTGACCCAGCCGTTGGTCACGATCGGAATACCTTGCTATAACGCCGGCGATACCATTCGGCGGGCACTGGAAAGCGCATTCCGCCAGGACTGGCCGAATGTTGAGATCGTGATCGTCGACGACCTGTCGTCAGACAACTCCGCAGATATTGTCGAAAGGGCCATCTCCGGCCGGCCGGAAGCCCGGCTGATCCGTCACGACACCAATACCGGCCCGGCCGGTGCCCGGAACACCATCCTGGCGGCTGCGGCCGGCGAGTTCGTGGCGTTTTTTGACGACGACGACGAGGCCCTGCCCACCCGGATCGCCGCACAGGTTCGGTGCCTCGAAGCCCACGAAAAGCGGACGGGCTCGACGCTGGTGGCCTGTTACGCCTCCGGGGCCCGCCGCTATGGCAACGGCTACGTACTCGACCTTCCGGCGATCGGCTCCAAGGGGCCGGAGGGACCGAACGGACCGGCGGTGGCCGAGTATCTCCTGCTCTACCGACGCCGCGCCGACTGGTTTTACGGTTCAGGCACGCCCGCATGTGCTCTGCTCGCCCGGCGCTCCACTTTCGAGGTACTCGGCGGCTTCGACCCGGACTTTCGCCGCGTCGAGGACGTCGATTTTGCCGTCCGCCTGGCCCTGCGCGGCGGCCATTTCGTCGGGACCGCTGAGCCCCTGTTCATCCAGTATTCTACCGGGGGAGGCGACAAAACGGCAGAAATAAATCTGATTGCCGAGCAGGCGCTTGCTAGAAAGCATGATGATTATCTTGGTGGCATTGGGCAATCCTATTACGCGTTGCACTGGCCACTTTTGCGATATTGGCACTTCAAGCGAAGGTATGGTCGTTTAGCGCTCGAGCTCTTGGGGCTTGTGGCGCGTCATCCGATGTCGGTAACCGGACATTTTTTTTCCACCGGCCCGCGCCGTTGGCTGCACGAACGCCGCATGCGACAGGGACGCCCGGCATGAGGCTGATGTTCTCCGCTCGCGCGCTTCACCGGATGGCCGGTGGCGTCGAGCGCATGATCACATTGATCATGAACGAAATGGTCGTGCGCGGCCACGAGGTGGACCTGTTGACCTGGGATCTTGCGGGTGCCGAAACGTTTTTTGCAATGTCGCCCGAGATCCGATGGCACGTGCTCAATCTTGGCGACCCAGCGCGCAAGGCGGGCAAGGATTTGATGCTGCGGCGGGCCACAAGGGTCCGAGACCTGGTCCGCCGCCGTCGGCCGGACGTCATCGTGTGTTTTCAGGGCGGTCAGTTCATGGCGGTCAGATCATATATATTTGGATTGGGCATCCCCGTGATCGCTGCGGAACGGAACGCCCCGACACTGTTTGACCATACGCAGGCGGGCGCCCGCGGACGAACGATCATGTTTAATGCATTTCGTTTGGCACGGTTCGTTACCGTCCAGTGCGAGAGCTATCGGACCCTGTATCCGAATTTCCTTCACGACCGGATCATCACCATCCCCAATCCGGTGTTCCCCGCGCACCGGACCGCAGTCCCCGATCGCTCCGCTGACAACGGCCGGTTTCAACTGCTGTCGATCGGGCGGCTCGGTTATCAGAAGAACTATGACTGCCTGATCTCGGCTTTTGCCAGAATTGCTGAACGCTGTCCCGAGTGGAATGTCGTCATTATCGGTGAGGGAGAAGATCGCCCGAAACTCGAAGACATGGTTCGGGCAGCCGGGCTTGAGGGGCGCATCGTTCTGCCGGGCACCGTGACCGATCCCGAAGACGTCTACGCCGCCGCCCATCTTTTCTGCCTGTCGTCCCGCTGGGAAGGCTTTCCGAATGCACTGGCGGAGGCCCAGGCCCACGGCCTGCCTGCGGTCGGTTTCGCCGGGTGCGCCGGCGTGAACGAGTTGATCGTCGACGGGGCGACGGGGCTGCTGGCACCCGGGAACGGGGATATCGAGAGCCTTGCCGCAGCGCTCGCACGCCTGATGGCATCTCCGGAGGAGCGCTGCAGGATGGGCGCGGCGGCGCGGGCTTCGGTGCGAGCTTACACGCCGGACAGGATCATGGACCTGTGGGAACAGACGCTGCAGCGGAGCGTTCGGGCTTGAAGCTTCTGTTCTGCATTAAGGCCATGAACAATCCCGGCGGCGGGGCGGAACGTGTTCTCGCCATCGTCGCCAACGGGCTGTTGGGCCGCGGCCACCAGGTTTCCGTGCTGTCATTCGATCAGCCGGGCGGCCCGTGCTTCTATCCTTTGGAGCCCGGAATTGGGCGGCTGGACCTGGGGATCGGATCGACGAGCCGGCGGGCTACTGTGTTCGGCACTCTGCGGCGCATCGCGGCGTTGAGACGACGGGTGCACGCCGTGGCACCGGACGTCGCCATCGGGTTCATGCACAGCATGTTCGTTCCGCTCGGGCTCGCCCTGTGGGGAAGTGCCATTCCCGTGGTCGCCAGTGAGCATATCGTCCCAGAGCATTATGCGTCCCGCCCACTCGAGGCCGCGCTTCTCAGGCTGACGCCCTGGATCGCCACGCGCATCACCTGTGTGTCGGAGAGCGTAAAGGCGACATATCCGCCCGCGCTTCGCCGCAAAATGACCGCCATCGCCAACCCGGTCGTCGTTGACGGCGGAGGCCGGGCCGACGTGGCAGGGGAAGGGCGCGCGCGCAAGGCGGTGTTGTCCGTGGGGCGTCTCGAGCCGCAGAAGGATCATGCCACCCTGATCGAGGCGTTCGCCTTGATCGCCAAAGACCTGCCCGAATGGGATCTCAGGATTCTAGGCGATGGCGGCCTGAGGCCGGACCTGGAGGCGCTGGTTGCCCGATACCGGCTCGACCAGCGGGTGCACTTCTGCGGTACGACGCGCGACGTAAGCGTCGAATATCTGGCTGCGCAACTCTTCGTGACGCCGTCGCGATACGAGAGCTTCGGTCTCTCCACTGCGGAAGCCTTGGCCTATGGGCTCCCTGTCGTCGGATTTGCGGATTGCCCCGGCACCAATCAGTTGATCCGACCGGGCGTGAACGGCGAGCTTGCGGACGGGAGCGGAGATCGGGCGGCCGCGCTGGCACGAACGCTCTGGCCGCTCATGAAAGACCCAGCAAGGCGTATCGATCTTGTTGACCGGAACGGCGGAATACCGGAATCGTGCCGGCCTGATGCCGTGATCGATGCTTGGGAGAATCTCCTAGTCGACGTGTTAAGAAGCCGGCGCGAAGCTGGCCGTGGCGAGAAACGTCTTGGGTTCCGCGCATGAGGTCTCTCCCACCACGGCCCCACCACAGCCGGAGTTTTCAGAAAACTCGCGACCGCTCCTCCGTCGGGTAGTATCCAGAGTTTTGCGCAGTTGCGTATCGGGGCTTTCCAGGTCATGCGGTCTGTGCGGTCGGTTTCTGATCGTTCAGCGGTGGGATGTTGCAGCGGCTCCGGGTGGACCAGTTGCTGCCGGCGATGCCGCTCCACCCTGCAAGCACCAAGTCCGGACGAAGGAATGCGGCTGGTGACCACCCCGACTCACATGCACACTCCTTATTCCATCGACCCGGCGAGGAGAGGAAGGGTCGCGTGCTTCGATTTTTATGATCCCGGTATTGCTACCGTAGTGCCTTGACCACATCGATCGGATTGCGTGGG
>REEP01000063.1 GCA_007695045.1 Rhodospirillales bacterium
AGGTCTTGTCCTGGAGCCATTCCTTCAACCAGCCGACGTCGCCCACCCGGAGTTCGGCCGGCAGCGGCACCGTTGAGCAAGCCAATCATGCGGACCTGTCATTCACCAAATATACCGACTCGGCATCCGACGATCTTCTCAAGATGTGCTGGAGCGGCAAGCAGATCGGCAAGGGCACATTGCAGTTCTACCGGGCAGATGGGAACAACAATCCGGTCAAATATCTCGAGATCGTGATGGAAAAAATCATCGTCGCCGCCTTTTCGGTTGGTGGCGGTATGGGCGATCTCCCCACCGAGACGATTTCGCTCAGCTACGGCAAGGTGCAATATAATTACATTCCTCAGAAGGAAGAGGATGGCACTTCGGGTGGTAACGAACCGGTGACCCACAATCTGATGACTGAGGAAGTGAGCTGAGCCGCCGGTGCCGAGGCCCATTCGTGGCGCCCGTGCGCTGTTGTTCGAACGGTTGAGCGAACGAGGCCAAGACCGGGCGGGCGAGGGCCCGCCCGGTCGAGTGCTCGATCGGACGGCGCTCAGAGAGTCGGTGGCACGGGAACTTTCGGACCTTCTGAACACCCGGGTCGCGGTGGCGGCCGACATGATCGAACGGCGCCGGCGTACGGTGATCGATTACGGGATTCCGGATTTCAGCGTGTTTCCGCCACGGGACAGCGACGCCGAACGGCGCCTGGCCGACCATATCCGTCGGGCCATCCTTGCGTTCGAACCCAGGCTGGCCGAACCACAGGTCACCATCGAGCGCGTCCCGGACCGCGGTGAGGCGCTCGTCGCGGCCATCGCCGGCCAACTCGCGGTGGGTGATGTCATGGAAACCGTGTTCTTCCAGGTGCCGCTGTCCGCGGGCCAGGATGACGCAGCGCCCGATGCGGGTCTACCATGACCGACGGCGACGACATCACCACGTACCTGCAAGAGCTTGAATACCTGCGGACCATGGGGTCGGCGTTCGCCCACCGCTATCCCAGGGTCGCCGGCGCGCTGGAGTTGGGCGAAGATGGCTCG
The DNA here is from genome assembly GCA_007695045.1 of Rhodospirillales bacterium. GTDB lineage: Bacteria > Pseudomonadota > Alphaproteobacteria > Rhodospirillales > Defluviicoccaceae > REEP01. The sequence goes on from REEP01000063.1 coordinate 1,029, forward strand.
GCCGATCCTCACGTCGAACGCCTGATCGAATCGTTCGCCTTTCTCACCGCACGCTTGCAGCGGGAAGTGGACGCCCAGTTCCCGCGGATACCCGAGGCCCTTCTCAGCGTCCTCTACCCGCATCTGACTGCGCCGATCCCCTCCATGGCGATCGCCCGGGTCGAGCCCGATCCGCGGCAAAGTCGTGCCTTGCCGGGGTTCAGCATCGATGCCGCGACGCCGCTGTTCGCAACGGCCACGGACGGCACGACCTGCCGGTTCCGGACCACCTATCCGGTGACGCTGTGGCCGGTGGAAGTGATGGATGCCGACCTGCTCCATCCCGCCGACATCCCGGCCCTGGATACGGTCAGCGGCATTCGTGCCGCCGCAGTGCTCCGTCTCAAGCTGGCCTGCCTTGGCACCCGCACGTTCGCGGAGTTCCATCCGCACTCGCTGCGGTTTTTCCTGCATGGGGCCATGACCGTGGCCGCGACCGTGTACGAACTCTTGTTCAACCAGGTGATGGCGGTCGCCATCCTCCGCCGTCACGGGGCAGAGCCGGAGGCCAGTGATGCCGCTGCCGGCGAGAAGCCTCCGTTGCTGCCGTCGGACTGCATCAGGCCGGTGGGCTTCGCCGCGGAAGACGCCGTGCTGCCCCATCCGGCGCATGCCCACCAGGGCTACCGCCTGCTTCAGGAATATTTCACGTTCCCGGATAAATTCCTGTTCTTCGACCTCGATCTGGCCGACTTGGCTGGACGCGGCGGCCTCGGCCACGGCCGCGAGGCCGAGTTGCTGTTTCTTCTGGCCGAAGCACCGCGCCCGCGCCTCGCCTTGGGGGCGGAGACGTTCCGACTCCACTGTACGCCCATCGTCAATCTGTTCCCCAAGACGACGGAGCCGCTTCGTCTGGACCACACCCAGGTGGAATACCGCTTGCAGCCGGACAACCGCTGGGAACGCTCCACCGAAATCCACTCCATCGCCCGGGTCGGGGCCAGTTCGCTGTTCGAGGACGAAAGCCGGCTGATCCGGCCGTTTTTCTCGTTCACACACGACGACGCGGAAGCGGACCAAGCGGCCTTTTGGCTCGCCCGCCGCACCCGCACGCGCAGGCCCGACCAGACCGGCACCGACATCCATCTCTCGTTCGTCGATCTCGACTTTCAGCCATCGCGCCCGGCCACTCAGGTGGTGTTCGCCCAGACCCTCTGCACCAATCGGGGACTGGCGGACCAGCTTCCGGCGGGCACGGATCTCGCCATCGAAGTGGATGCCCCGATCCGCTGGATCGCCTGCCTGACCAAGCCGACCCTGCAACGCGCGCCACCCCAGGGTGGCGAGACCCTGTGGCGGCTGGTCTCGCACCTGTCGCTCAACCATCTGTCTTTGGAGGGCGGGCCCGATAGCCTCCCCGCCTTGCAGGAAATTCTGAGGCTTTATGCCGGGCCACCATCCGCCGCGACAGCCAGCCAGATCAGCGGCCTCACGGCACTTACCACCCGCCGGGTCGTGCGTCACCTGGGTCAGGATGCTTGGCGCAGTTTCTGCCGCGGCATCGAGATTCGGCTGGACGTGGATGAAGGCCTGTACGTCGGCTCCAGTGCGTTTCTATTATCGGCGGTGCTGAGCCGCTTTTTCGGCCTGTACGCCGGGGTGAATACGTTCACGCAACTCGTCGTAGGCAGCCGACAACGGGACGGGATCTGGAAGACATGGCCACCTTTGGCTGGCGAGGCGATCGTCCTGTAATCGACCTGCTGTTCGAGCAGCCGCAGCAGTTCGCGTTCCTCCAGGCGGTGCGGCTGGTCGAACGGGCGTCACAGGGGACCGTTCCGGTCGGCACCGGCAACCGTGGCCGGCGGGAGGCCGTGCGATTCGAAAGCAGCCTCAGTGCGGCCTTTCCGGCCAGTGATATCGACGCCATGACCGCCGGGTCCTGGCCATCCCAACCGGCCCGGATGCAGGTCAACTTTTTGGGCCTGGCCGGCCCGTTCGGTCCTTTGCCGGCACCGATCACCGAACGCGTTCGCACGCTGGCACGCCGTCGAGACCCGGCGGCCAAGGATTTCCTCGATATCTTCAATCACAGACTGATTGCGCTGATGGCACGGATCGGCCGCGCCCATCGTCCTGCCCTGCAGACGGACCGGCCGGACCAGAGCGCTTTCGCATTCTACCTGTTCGCGCTGCTGGGCCTCGGCACGGATGGCCTGCGCACCACCCGCTCCCGGCCGTTCCGCGACCGCCTCGGCGGCGTCGACCGGTCACTGCTGCAACTGGCCGGTCTACTCAACCCGCGGCCGGTCAGCCTGCATGCCGTGGAACGGCTGGTTGCCACCCACTTCGGCGTGCCGGTGCGGGGGGTTCCGTTTCAGGGTCGCTGGCTTCAGCTGAACCAAGATCAATGGACGGTGCTGTCGGCCCAAGGCTCCGGCCGCAACGCGGCGCTCGGCCGGGGGGCGGTTCTGGGTACCCGGGTCTGGAGCCGGGAGGCGGGAATCCGCCTGGAACTGGGCCCTATGCCGCTCGCTCGCTTCCTCTGCTTCCTGCCATCGAAGCCGGCCCCTGCCGATCGCGCGAAGACGGCGCTGGGCGGGGCCGTGAACGCCCTGCGGCAACTCATCCGCTTCGCCATCAGCGATCGCTTCGACTACGACGTGTTACTGATCCTGCACCGTCAGGAAGTGCCGGCCGCGTGCCTGTCGTCAGCGGGCGAGACCCGTCTCGGTTGGACGTCTTGGCTGGGCCCCGGGCCGGCCCGGAGCGACGGTCGGGTGACGGTGCGTTACGCGACCTGACGGAGAGAGGGTGTGATGCCGGAACTCAAGCCCCTGGTGGCACGGCTCAACCCGTTGTGTCGCCGGGCGATGGAGAAGGCCGCCGACCGCTGCATGCGGCAGACGCAATTCTCGGTCGAACTCGAGCATCTGCTGCTCGAGTTGTGCGCTATGCCCGAGAGCGATGCCGCCCGCGCGCTGCGCGCCTACGGGGTCGCGCCTGAGACATGCTCGCGAGAACTGGAACGCGCCATCGACCGGTTCAATCGCGGCAACACCCGCACGCCGACGCTGTCCAAGGTTCTGGTGGACATGCTGGTCCATGCCTGGACCCTGGCTTCCCTGGACCTTCAGCAGCAGGCGATCCGGTCCGGTGCAATCCTTCGCGCGGTGCTGGAGGACGATCGGTTTCAGGGCCTGGTGCTGGCGTCCTGCCCGGCGCTGGCCGAGGTCCCGCGTGGACGCCTCGCCGAGGATATGCCGGAGATCATGCGGGGTGGCGGCGAGGATGACCCGGAGCCGCGACCCCAGGCGGCAGCGCCCCGAGATCCGTCCTCCAGCCGGCAAGCGTCGTCGTCCCGATCGTCGACGCCCGCCCTCGAAGCCTACACCCTGGACCTGACCGCCGAGGCCCGGGCCGACCGAATTGACCCCATCGTGGGCCGGGATGACGAAATTCGCCAAGTGATCGACGTGCTGATGCGCCGGCGTCAGAACAACCCGATCCTGACCGGTGAGGCCGGGGTGGGCAAGACCGCCATCGTCGAAGGGTTCGCCCAGCGAGTGGCCCAGGGCCGGGTGCCGCCGGCTCTGTCCGGCGTGGTGGTGCGAACCCTCGATCTCGGTCTGCTTCAGGCCGGCGCCGGCATCCGCGGCGAGTTCGAACACCGTTTGCGCAGCGTGATCGAGGAGGTCGCGGCCGCGGCGAAGCCGATCGTCCTGTTCATTGACGAGGCCCACACCCTGATCGGCGCCGGAAACCAAGCGGGGCAGGGGGATGCGGCCAACCTGCTCAAGCCGGCGTTGGCGCGTGGCACGCTCCGCACGATTGCCGCCACCACCTGGGGCGAATACAAGCGCTATTTCGAGAAGGACCCCGCATTGGCGCGGCGCTTCCAGGTGATCAAGGTGGCGGAACCGTCGGAAGCCACCGCCGCCCTGATGGTGCGCGGCCTCGTGCCGAAGCTCGAAGCCTACCACGGCGTGCGAATTCTGGACGAGGCGGTTACCGAAGTGGTGCGTCTGTCCCACCGCTACATCTCGGGCCGTCAGTTGCCGGACAAGGCGATCAGCGTCCTGGACACTGCCTGCGCCAGGGTGGCCATAGCCGGCTCCGACAAGCCGCCCGAACTGCAGGAGGCTGAGAACCGGTGCCATGCCCTGGGCGTGGAGATCGACCAGCTCGATCGGGAACAGCGTCTCGGCAGCGATCACCGGGAACGCATCGAATTGTTGAGCGAGGAGCGCGACCGCCTGGATGAGCACCGCTGCCGGCTGGAGGCCCGCTGGTCGGTGGAGCGGGACACGGTGATGCGCATACGCCAGGTGGAAACCGCCCTGGCCACGGCCGACGCCTTTGGCGGCGAGGCCTTGCGTGGGGATCTGGGCCAACTCAAGCTCGAACTGTCCGCCGTGCAGCAGGAGGCGCCGCTGATCCCGCTGGCGGTGGACAGCCGAACCATCGCTGAAGTGGTGGCCGGCTGGACCGGCATTCCGGTCGGCCGCATGCTCAGCGATACCGTGACCACCGCCCGCACCCTCAAGGATCGCATGGCTGAGCGGGTTATCGGCCAGGATCTGGCCCTGGACACCATCTGCCGGCGCATCCAGACCTTCTATGCCGACCTCAGCGAGGCCGGCAAGCCCACCGGCGTGTTCCTGCTCACCGGGCCCAGCGGCGTCGGCAAGACCGAGACGGCGATCGCCCTGGCCGACCTGCTGTTCGGCGGCACCTCGGCGCTGATCACGGTCAACATGTCGGAATACCAGGAAGCCCACACCGTCTCCGGACTCAAAGGGGCGCCGCCGGGCTACGTTGGCTACGGCCGCGGCGGAGTGCTGACGGAGGCGGTACGCCGGCGCCCGTACTGCGTGCTGCTGCTGGACGAGATCGAGAAGGCGCATCCCGATGTCATCGAGCTGTTCTATCAGGTATTCGACAAAGGGCTGCTGGAAGACAGCGAGGGGCAGCTGGTGGACTTTACCAACACGGTGATCCTCGCCACCTCCAACGTGGGTGCGGAACGGCTGACCGAACTGTATGACCGCGCCGATGCAGGCGGGCTGGATGCCGTCCGGGATGCGATCCGCCCGGCTCTCCGCCGCCACTTCCCGGCAGCCTTTCTCGGTCGGCTGGTGGTGGTGCCGTACCGGCCGCTCGCCACCGCCGACATCGATGCCATCGTTCGGATCAAGTTGCAGCGCATTCGGGAGCGCTTCGCCGCCAGCTATCGGGCCGAACTCACCTGCGACGACGCGGTGGTGCGGGCCCTGTCCATGCGGGCCGAGACCACGGACAGCGGTGCGCGGACCGTCGATGCGATCCTTTCACACACCCTGTTGCCGCAACTGTCAGGCCTCATCCTCGACCGTCTGACCGAAGGTGGCAGTTTCGCCGGCGCCCACATCGCCCTGGCAGACGACGGCTCACTGGCCTACGAGCTCTGGTAATGCCGGACAAAAGCCTCACCCAGGATCACGCGTCGCTCCGTGTTTCCACCCCCCTGGGCAAGGATAAGCTGATCCTGGAGGGTTTCGAGGGGGAGGAGCATCTGTCCCGGCCGTTCCTGTTCCGCGGCAATATGAAAGCGACGGCCGATGGCCTGGACCCGGAAGGGGTGGTCGGTGAGGCGGCGCATGTCACCCTGGTCGATGGCGATGGCAACCAGCGCTTCATTCACGGCCGCGTCACCCGCCTGATCCGTGGCCCGGCCCGCTGGCACGCCGAACTGCGGCCGTGGCTCTGGCTGCTGCGACTCACGTCAGACAACCGGATCTTCCAAAACAAGACCGTGCCGGACATCTTGCAAGAGGTTTTCGACGATCTGGGCTTTCCGGATTATCGCAACAGCCTTACCAGCCAGTACCAACAGCGGGAATACTGTGTCCAGTATCGGGAGACCACATACGATTTCGTCCACCGACTCATGGCCGAGGAGGGGATCGCCTATTTTTTCGAGCACGCGGAAGAGGCTCACACCCTGGTCCTCATCGATGACATCAGTGCCTTCCAGCCCTGTCCCAATGCTGGCAGCGTGCCATTCAATCCCTTGCCGCCATCGCAGAATTGGCTGAACGATTGCCGGATCGACGACATCTCGGTGGAGAAGCAGGTCGTTCCCGATGCTTTTCAGTCTGACGACTACAACTTCGAAACCCCCGGGACGGAGCTCAAGGTCTCCGTCAGCGATGGCGACGGCAGCCTCACCGTGTATGACTACCCAGGCGGATACCAGTTGAAAGACCAGGGTGATGGCGTTGCGAAGCGACGCCTCGACGCCTTGCGCGCTGGCAGGACCCTGATCAGCGGCGCCTCCCCCGTACGCAGCTTCGCTCCCGGATTCCGGTTCACCCTGACCGGCCACCCTTTTGCCGATGGGGATCTGGCGCTTCGCACCGTCCGCCACCGCGCCCAGCAAAACGAATACGGCAACACCTTCGTGGCCCAGGAAATGGAGGCGCCGCTGCCGTCGCCGCATGCCGCGCCCCGACCTCGCATCGGCGGCTCTCAGACGGCGGTGGTGGTGGGCCCCGCGGACAAGGAGATATGGACCGACCAGTACGGCCGCATCAAAGTGCAGTTCCATTGGGACCAGCTGGGCCAGAAGGACGAGAACAGTTCATGCTGGGTCCGCGTCAGCCACAGTTGGGCCGGTAAGAGCTGGGGCGCCTTCGTGCTGCCGCGCATCGGCCAGGAGGTGGTGGTGAGCTTCCTGGACGGCGATCCCGACCGGCCCATTGTCACCGGTTGCGTCTACAACGGCGACAACCCGGTCCCTTACGGGCTGCCGGACGATCAGACCAAGACCACGCTCAAGAGTGAAAGCTCCACCGGTGGCGAGGGCTACAATGAGTTGCGGTTCGAGGACAAGGCCGAGGAGGAGGAGGTCTACCTGCATGCCCAGAAAGATCTGACCACGGAGGTGGAGAACGACCGGTCGACGACGGTGACGCAAAACGACAGCCTTAAGGTGTCCGAGGGCGATCGGACCGTGTCCGTTGACCAGGGCAACGAAAAACTCACGGTCCAGGGGCAACGCACCCTGACCATCACCGGCGAGGAGAAGCACACCAACGCCGCCGGCTTCACCCACGAGGTCGGCGGCAACTGTTCTTTGATCGTCACTGGCAACCTGTTGATCCGGGCCAATGGCACGGTCACCATCTCCGCGGGCGGGGCGCTCACCGTCAACGCCGGGGCACAGACCACCATGACCACCGGTCTTGGCATGGATCTGATCGCGGCCACCTCGTTGCAGATGTCTGCCAGCGCCGCGGCCGAACTGAAGGGTGGCACCGTGGCGATCCAGGGCGGCTTGGTGAAGATCAACTGATGACCGAGGACGCTGAACCGTCGGTCGACCCGGTCGGCCATCCGCCGCCGCAGGACGGCGTGGTCCTTCGTCGGGACGATACCGGCAAGCCGGTTGAGCGGTGCGCCTTCAAGGGTGGTCGCCTCGACGGCACCGTGGCGCGCTACAGCCCGGAGGGAGGGCTGGCGACGGAAATCCCGTTCCAGGCCGGGCAGCGGCACGGTCTCCTGGTCGACTATGATGACGAAGGCCGACCGCTGGCCGAACTGACCTACCGCGATGGCGTACTGGATGGACCGGCTAAGCTGTCTCGGGCGGGGGTACCGCTGCTGGCGGCGACCTATGCCGATGGATTGCTCGACGGCGACGTGACCAGTTATGACGAACGCGGCGGCCTTGCCATGGTGGCGGCATACCGCCGCGGCGTGAAGCACGGCACCACCACCGTATACCGCCCCGACGGCAGCGTCCTGCGCACCATGGAATACCGGGACGGCAAACTCGAAGGGGACACGCTGGATTACGATGAGAACGGGGTGCTCCGCGCCCGCACTCCGTACCGCAACGGTCTGCGCGATGGGGACATGATCACCTATGACGCCAAGGGTGCGCCTTCCAGGCGCACGGCCTTCGTTGCCGACAAGGCCGCGGGACCGCCCGAGGCCGTCACGCCCGCGCCGCAGCAGACGCGGAAGAAGCAGGCGCGGAAAAAGCTGGCGCGACCACCCTGGTATCGCCGCCTTACCGGATCGGGTTGATCCGGTCGATCCGGCCGCGTTTCCCGAAGGACGTCAGAACCGCTGTCCGAACGTGTCCGGATCCCGGGTGATGCGCACCGCAACGCCGTTCCGTGCCTGCAGGGCCCGGTTGATCGCGGTCCAGTCCAGGCGCCAGATGTCGTCGGCGGCGGCGATCAGGATGCGGTCGGGATCGGCCTCCTCGGGCACGGGCTCGGGATTGGCGTAGCCGTGCTCCTCGATCTGGTCCACCTGCCGGTGCGAGGGGTGGACCTGAATATACAGTTCGCCATCGCGCCGCCCCAGCTTCACGGTCTGGGAAACCACCATAACGGGCGTGCCCACCGGCACCCGACCAAACAAATATTCGATATCCTCCGGGTACATCCGGATGCAGCCGCGGCTGACCCGCCGCCCCACGCCATAAGGCATGTTGGTACCGTGGATCAGGTAGGCGGGCCAACCGAGATAGAGTGCGTAGTCACCGAGCGGATTGTCTGGTCCCGGCGGCACGGCCGCCGGCAGTTCGGGCCGATCCCGGCGGGTGTTCGCGGTCGGATACCAAGTGGGTTCCTTCTGCTTGCGCACCACCGTGGTGGCCCCTTTTGGCGTGATGAAGTCATCGCGACCGATCCCCAGCGGGAAGGTCTGCACCCGACCGCCGTCCGGCGGGAAGTAGTAAAGCCGCAGCTCCGCCAGGTTGACGACGATCCCTTTACGGGGGGCATCGGGCAGCACGTGCAGCTTGGGCAGCCGAAGTCGCTTGCCCTCGCCGGGAACCCACGGATCGACGCCGGGATTGGCGGCCACCAGTTCGACGAAGCCCAGTCCGTGCTCCCGCGCCAAACCCAAAAGAGTGTCTTCGTGCTTGGCGGTGATCACCCGCATGTCGCCGATGACATCGTCGGCGAACACACGCGGCGCGGCGACGGCCAGAATGGCCAATATCAGGCCGGTCAACATCGGTCCGATGCGGCTTGCCATCGACACCCCTCCGACCTTGCATGTCGTGTTGTTCATGGTGAGGCTCCTGCGACGATCTCGACACACGTAGCGCCGCTCTATCGACGGCAGCGGCTTGTTGACGACGGCCTGTCCCGGTGCAACGAAGACTGGCGCGAGGGGTTCCAGGACCGGACAGTTTTCCCGACAGACTGCGCCGGTCATACGCGGATCACAACACTCAAGCACATATAGGTACCGAGACCGTGAACTGCCGCGCTGCCGCATGCAATGCATTACGTTGGCACGACCGTCGCAAACGTCAGGTGCCGGGTGACGATGGAGCGGCAAGGTTGTCTTGTTCCCGCAGGGTTGCCGACATCAGTGTTTCGCGGATGACGCGGACCGCCTCTTCGGGCGTGAACGGCTTCTCAATCAGCGGCCGCGCCGCATCCCGAACGAAGGCCCTGGCGCTGCGGCTCAGGGTGTCGCCGGTCATGAACACGGTCCGCGCGGCGAGGTGCGGATGCTTCTCCACCAGCACGCGGTACAGCTGGGGGCCGTCCAGCTCGGGCATGACCAGGTCGCTGATGACCAGGTCGAAGGGCTCTTTCGCCACGGCATCCAGGGCTTCCCGGCCGGTTGCAGCCAGCGTCACCCGATGACCTTCCCCTGCCAGAATGTCCGCCAGCATCCGTCCGATGTCGGCCTCGTCGTCGACCACCAGGATCCGTTGCCCGCCAAGCAGGGAGGCCGCCCGTGATGGCTCCGACCTGGTGGCATCGACACTGGTCCGAACCGGCAGGACGATTCGGAAGCAGGCGCCGCCCTCCGGCGGCGTGTTGACCGAGATACTGCCGCCGTGGGATTGGATGATTCCGTGGGTGACGGCGAGGCCGATGCCGGTGCCGATCCCGGCGGGCTTGGTGGTGAAGAACGGATCGAAGATTCGCGGCAACACCTCGCGGGGAATGCCGGGACCGGTATCGCTCACCTCCAGGGAGATCGCCTGCTCGGTCGGGAGGTGGCGGCCGCGGATCGTCAGGACCTTGCGGCCGCCGGGTGCGATCTCGGCCATAGCCTGCTGGGCATTGAGAAACAGGTTGCTGAATACCTGGTTGAGTTGATCTGGGTCGGCCAAGGTTTCCGGCAAGTCCGGCGCGATGTCTCGAAGCACTTCGACGCCGACACTACGCAGCCGATATCCCACCAGATCCAAGGTGGCTTCGACGACGTCTGCCAGGCGCACCGGTACCCGCGACGGCGCCTGTTGCCGAGCCATCGCGAGGAACGTCTTGACGATCCGCGCACACCGCTCCGCGGCGGCCCGGATCTTGGTGACGTTGGCGATTGTCCGCTCGTCGAGTTCTGCGCTTTCCAGCATGATCGAGCGGCCCACCACCACCGACAGCGGATTGTTCAGTTCATGCGCGACACCGGCCAGCAGCGATCCCAGTGCATTGAGCTTTTCGCTCTGGTGCAGCGCCTCCCGCTGCTTGGCGATCTCGGCCTCCGCTGCTTTTCGCTCGGTCAGGTCGAAGATCCCGGAAACCACGGCCTCGTGCCCCTCATAGAAGATCGGCCGCGACCGGATGGCCACCGGAAAAATGGTGCCGTCATCCCGACGGAAGCGCACTTCGAATGAATCCACGTGTCCTTGCTGCCGAAACAAGGCGACGAAATCGGTCCGCTGAGCCGGGTCTTCGTAGAACTCGCTCATGCGGCTGCCGATCAATGCCGGAAGCGGGCGTCCGAACACTGCCGCCGCGGCCGGACTGGCGTAAAGAATGTTACCATCGTCGAGACCGACGATCGCCACCGGCACCGGATGCACCTCGGCGATCCGGCGGAATCGCTCCTCGCTGTCGCGCAGCGCCTGTTCCATGGTTTTCAGGTGGGTGATCTCGGTGCGGATGACGGTGCTGCCCTGGCGCCGGGTGCGCTGGTGCGAGAGCTGATACCAGCGGCCGTCCGCGTGTTGCACTTCGAGAGTGCGCGGCCCGCCGGCATCACGATCCAGCATGGCGGCAAGCCGCTCCACGATCGCGGCGTCGCCATCCATGAACTCTCCGCGCTCGCCGGCCTCCCGGTGAAACGCCATCCAAATCACGCCCGGCACGAGCAGGTCGCCGGAGACACTGTGAAACTCGCGGTAGCGGCGGTTACAGATGACCAGGCGGTCGCGGTCGTCGAACAGGGCGAAGCCTTCGGACAGCGACTCGATGGCATCCTCCAGAGTTTCGCGAGCTTCCCGCATGGCCGCCTCGCGCTGCTTGCGTTCCGTCAGGTCGAACATGCTGGCGACCACCAGGCGGCGGTCCTTGCGCCGGATCAATCTGGCGTTGACCAGGACCCAAAACGGGGCACCGTCCTCCTTGCGGGCACGCCACTCGAAGTCGCGGACCTCACCCTCGCTCTCCAGGCGGCTTAGGAACTGCCCCCGCTCGTTGGGGTCGAACCAGTGGGGGACCGCGTTGCGGGACCGCTCCGGCGGCCACGGCCGCCCGAACAACTCGGCGGAATGCGGACTCTCGTACAGGATGTCGCCGCTGTCCGCGTCAACCACCCACACCGGCAACGGGTGCCCTTCCACCAGGCTGCGGAAATGGCGCTCGCTCTCCCGAAGTGCCCGCTCCAGCCGCTTGCTCTCGGTGATGTCACGGAACATGACCAGGGCGAAGCGCTGGCCGGCGCGGGTTAACGGCACCGCGGCCACGGCCACGTCGATGAGGCGGCCATCTTCCGTCCTGAGCCGGCGTTCCGTCGGCGTCAGCTCTTCGCCGGCTTCCAGGGCGCGCACGGTGCGGTCCTTTGCCTCGTCGCGTTCCGCCGGTACGACGAAGTCCAGGTAGTGACGGCCCACCGCGTCCTCGGGTCGGTCCATGCCGAGGATTCGGCAGCCGGCCCGATTCACGAAAACGATGCCGGATTTGTCATGGACCATGATGCCGAACGGCGACAGGTCGACCAGAAGGCGGTGCAATTCCTCGCTTTCACGCAGCGCCGCTTCCGCCTGCTTTCGCTCGGTAATGTCGAGTTCGACGGTGACGATGTGGGTGATCCCGCCGCGGTCGTCCAACAGAGGTACCTTGGTCGAGAGCGCGTCCCATCGCTCGCTTCCGTAAAGCTGGATTTGCGTTTCATAGAAGGGCAGGGCCTGTCCGGTGGCGATCACGTCAAGATCGCGATCGCGATAGTCCGCGAACCGTTCGGGTGCGAACGCTTCCCGGCCGGTCTTGCCGATGACATCTTTGCGCGACAAACCGGAAACCTCGAGGAAGTGCCGATTGACCATGCGGTAGCGCAGCTCGTGGTCCTTGACGTGGAGCACCGCAGGTACCGCGTCCATCACCGCCTCCAGCAGCTTGAGCGCTTCCTCCGCCCGCCGCTTCGCCTGCACCTCGGACTTGACGTCGGTGTAGGTGGAGACATAGCCGCCGTCTTGGATGGGACGCCGGCGCATCTGGATGACCTGTCCGTCCGCCATGTCCACTGTGGTGACGGTCTCGCGATCCGGGACGTAGGTTGCCGCCAGGGCCACCAGGTAGGCATCCTGATCCTGGGCCTGCCAGCGGCTGCGCTCGCGGTCGAAGCGATGCAGGTCGGTCATGCGAACGCCCGGCTTGAGCAGGTCCGGCGGCAGATCGAACATGGCTTCGAACTGACGATTGCAGGTCACCAGGCGCAGGTCGCCGTCCACCAGGCTGATGCCGTCGGTCATGTTGTTCATGACCAACTGCAACACCGCGGTCTGCTCGGCAAGTTCGCCACGGCGGCGTTCCAGCTCGGCATTGCGGGCAGCGAGATCGGCGAACAAGGTGGCGAGCGAGTGTCGGGTCGCGTCGAACCGACGCCCGAGAGCGCCGAGTTCGTCTCCCCGGGTCCAAGAGAATGGCGTTTCCAGGTCGCCCCGCGCCAGCGCCTGGGATTGCCGCATCAGTCGGTTGACGGGAGCGAGGACCTTGACTCGGAGCAGCGGCACGACCAACAGCAGGCCGAGCGTCAACTGCAACAGTCCGGTGAACAGGACCTGACCCCACTGGCGCGCAATCTCGCCCTCCAGCGGGCCGGTGGTCATCTCCAGTCGAACCGTACCGATGACCTCACCGTCGCGTTCCACTGGGATCTCCCGCTCCAGGAGCTGGCCGCGTCGCCGCTCCGGTGCCGATGCGGAGAGAAACTGTGGCAGCAGCGGCGACGACACCGTCACCTCGGTCACTCGCGCATCCCCGATCAGGGTGTCCACCAGCGGCTGGCCGGCGATCGGCCGCACCTCCCAGATCGGGGTCTGCATGCCGATGGCGAGAACTTGGGTCAGCAGCAGGTGGTCCTGGGTCAGATGAGCCAGCAGCGTCGCCCGCCGCTCCTCCAGGTCCCGCCAGACCGAAATCAGCACCGGCATGAACAGGCCCAGAACCAAAGCCGCGGCGATGGCGGGACGCAGTGGCAGGTTCTCGACGAAACGCCACAGCCCTTGAGCGATGGTGCGAACGAACCTCATCGATGCGTCCCTCCGGCGCTGCCGTTTGGAGCCAGCTGCTTATCCGGACCGCAGCCGGTCGCCGCCGTCCCGGCGGGTTGTTGCCCTTGAATATGGCGGAACCGGCAGAACAGCCGAGCCAGACTGCCGTCCGCTTCCATGCGCAGGAGAACGCCGTTGAACTCCTCCACCAGCTCAGGACTGACGGTGGCACGGCTGAACATGAAGTGCAGATCGTCTCCCGCGACGCGCAGGGGATGCCGCTCTACCTGGTGAAGCACGCGCGACGCCCGCGCCTCGCCCAGTAGAACGGCGATGTCGTCGACCATGATCCCGTCGATGCGCCGATGGATCAGCTTCTGAATGTTGATGACGTAATCCGCGGCTCCTTCCACCTGGGCGGCGAATGCGGGTTCCTGCATCAATCGGCTGAACTGCTCGCCATAGTGGTAGCCCCAGATGACTCCGAGTCGGAAGTCGGTGCGCCCGATGTCGGCCAGTGTCCGAAGGTCGTAATCGCCTGCTTCGCCGGCGCGAACGATCAGAGCCATTTCGGTCGACCGATAAGGCACTGAGAAACGGGCGTAGCGGAGCCGTTCAGAGGTGCGGCTGGCACTGGCGGTCAGGTCCAGGGTGCCGGTCTCGATCTCGAGCAGGATCCGCGCCCATGGCAGGTGGCGCAGCACCACCTGGCAGCCGACTTCGTCGGCAACCTCGCGAAACAGTTCGATCTCGGCGCCGGTCACGATGCCCTCGTCGTCGATGAACTGCAAAAGGCCGTAGGGCTCCCAGCCGAACCGGAGGGTGCACTCGCTTGCCTCCGGTGCGTTGTCCTGCACCTGCCCCGGCGCCGGGGTTGTGGCCAGGGCCAGCAGCACTGCCGCCGCCCCGAGCCACAGGGCGGCCGTCCGGAATCGATGTGTCGTGCTCACGATGGCTGCATCCTCGCTCAGCCGTCGGTGCCTCGAGAGTCAATCCCGATCGAACAGGCGAAAGACGGCGATGGGCTCACTGATGTGCTTGACGTGGCGCTCTCCCATGGCTTCTACTCCAAGGCCTTCATGGTCGCCGAGCGCATCGGCCACCGACTGCGAGACGCAGATCCCGCCCGGTTCGGCGAGTGTTTGCAGGCGCTGGGCGATGTTGACGCCGTCGCCATGGATATCTTCCCGTTCAACGACGATCCGGCACCAGTTGAGACCCATCCGAAAGTGTATCCGCCGGTCGGCCGGTACAGCGGCATTGCGTGCGGCTATTCCGTTCTGGATGGCAAGCGCCGCGGCGCAGGCGTCGACGACGGCGGGGAACTCGGCGAAAAAGCCATCACCAGTGTTCTTGACCAGCCGTCCGCCATGGGCGGCCAGCGTGGGATCGATCAGGTCCCGGCGATGGTCCCACAGTGCCCGCATCGTCCCGGCCTCGTCCTCGTTCATCAGCCGCACATAGCCGGCGACGTCGGCACACAGCACCGCGGCGGTCCGCCGGTCCGCGGCTTCCAGTGACCATGGTGCTGGCACCGCCCTGGGATGGGCGGAGGTGCGCCGCAAAAGCGTCTGGATCCGGGCTGCCAGTTCCCGCGGGTTGAACGGTTTGCAGACGTAGTCGTCGGCGCCGGTCTCGAGCCCGCTCACGCGGTCGCCGTCCGTGCTGAGTGCCGTTACCAGGATAACGCCGACATCGAACCGGCTGCGGAGTGCCGGGATCAGGTGCATGGCATCGCCGCCCGGCATGGTGCGGTCCAGCAGCACCACGTCCACCGGCCGAGATTCCAGCACCGTGAACATGGCACGGGCGTCCTCGGCGGCGACCACGGCATAGCCGCGGCCGCTCAGGTACTCAAACAGCATCGCCCGCACCTCGTCCTCGTCGTCGACCACCAGGATAGTCGGGACATCCGGCGGGGTGGCATCCGCCCTGGCCGGGCCCGGCGGTGCGGCGGCGGGTTCGGCAGCCATCAGTCCGGACCGGCGGGCACGAAGACGTAGCCGGCGCCTCGGACCGTCTTGATGGTCTGCGGCTTGGCGGGGTCGGGCTCGATCTTGCGCCGGATGCGGGCGATACGGATGTCGATGCTGCGGTCGAACGGATCCCAGTCCCGGTTGTGCGCCAGGTCGAGGAGCTGGTCGCGGGTCAGCACCCGGTTGGGATGGGTGGCAAAGGCCTTGAGCAGGTCGAATTCCATGGACGTGAGCGGAACCGCCTCGCCCTCCAGGGTGGTCAGGGTATGGGCTTCCAGATCCAGCCGGCAGCGGCCGAAGCGCACCAGCCGGCTGTTGGCGGAGGCCGGCGGGGCGGCGGGCGCCGACGCTTCGGCCTCTCGCCGGGCGGCGGCGACGCGACGGAGCACGCTCTTGACCCGGGCCAGCAGCTCGCGGGGATCGAACGGCTTGGCGATGTAGTCGTCGGCGCCGACCTCGAGCCCGACGATGCGGTCGATGGTGGTGCCGGCGGCGGTCACCATGATGATCCCCGCCGGATGATGTTCCCGCACGTGGCGGGCCAGCGACAGGCCGTCCTCCCCCGGCATGCGGACGTCCAGCAACACCAGATCGGGCTCGGCTTCGGCCAGCAGCCGGCGCAGGTCCTCGCCGCCCGCCGCGGTGGTCACTGCGAAGCCATTGGCCGACAGGTATTCGTCGATCATCTCCCGCACCTCCGCTTCGTCGTCGCAAACGAAGATGCGCTGCGCGCCCGTCACCGAACCGTGCTCCTCCCAGGGGGCGTGCCGGCTTCATCCGTCCGCTGCCGCCCCTGCCGCAACCGTGCGGTTCCTGGCAGAAAGTATACGCCGAAGCCCGCCGGCAATCACCCGGTCGGTGCAGGCGACTTTAGCGCATCCGGCTTGAACTCATCCGGTCTTATCTCACCCGGTGCATCGGCCGCTGCCGTTGCCTCGGCATGGGCAGCGAACTGCAGGTCATGTAGCCGGGCATACAGGCCGGTCCGGTTGAGCAGCGCGTCATGGCTGCCGGATTCCACCACCCGGCCGCCGGCGAAAACGTGGATGACGTCCGCTTGCGTGATGGTCGACAGGCGGTGAGCGATCACCAGGGTGGTCCGTCCCTCCATCAGTCGGTCGAGAGCCGCCTGGATCCGCCGCTCCGATTCCGTGTCCAGCGCACTTGTCGCTTCGTCCAGCAGGAGGATCGGCGCGTCCTTGAGAATCGCCCGGGCGATGGCGATGCGCTGGCGCTGCCCGCCGGACAAGCGCAGGCCGTGCTCCCCGACCACCGTCCCGTAGCCCTGGGGCAGGTCATCGATGAAGCCATCGGCGGCCGCGGCTACTGCGGCCGCCCGGACCTCCTGGTCCGTGGCCGACAGCCGGCCGAGGCGGATGTTTTCCAGCACGGTGTCGTCGAACAGGGTCACCTCCTGGCTGACGATCGCCAACGCATCGCGCAGGCTCGCCGCCGTCACCGTTCGGACATCGTGCCCGTTCACCATGACCCGGCCGGCGGCGGGGTCGTAGAATCGGGGTATCAGGTTGAAAACGGTGGTCTTGCCGGCTCCGGATGGCCCCACCAGTGCGGTTACCCGCCCGCCCGGTGCCTCGAAGGCCACACCGTCCAGGGCCCAGGTGGCGCCGTCGTAGGCGAATCGCACCCCTTCGAACCGGATCGCGCCGGCCCGTCGCGGCAGCGCCTTGGCCGCCGGGGAATCCTCCAGCGTCGGGCGTCGGTCCAGCAACCGAAACACCCGGTCGGCGGCGGCGAGGCCCTCCTGGATTTGGGCGGCGATCTTGCCGAGCGCCCGCATCGGCTGATACGCCAGCAGCACCGCCGCGGTGAAGGAGAAGAAGGCGCCGGCGGTCGTGGTCCCGTCGATCACCCGCGCGCCGCCGTAGATGATCACCGCCGCCACTGCAATCCCGCCCAACGCATCGATGATCGGCTGCGGTGCCGCCCGCACTTTGGCGGCGTGGTAGGTGAGGGCGAACAGCGATTCGATCATCCGCCCCACCTTGGCCCGCTCGTAGCCTTCCAGGCCGTATGCCTTGACCATACGGATCGCCTGGAATGTCTGCGACAGGGTGGTGGTGAGCACCCCCATCTCTTCCTGGGTGCGAGCCGAAACCCGGCGCATGCGCCGGCCCAGCTGCTGGATCGGATAGATGGTCAGCGGCGCCACCACCAGCGTGATCAAGGCCAGCAGCCAGTCCTGGTAGATCATCACGCCGACGAGAAACACCACCGACAGGGCATCGCGACCGAGGCCCACCAGCGCATTGGACACCGCCGTGCGCATGGCGTTGATGTCATAGGTGAAGTGTGACAGCAGCGCGCCCGAGTGCCGGGCCTGGAACAGCGCCACGTCCTGAGCCAGCATGTGGCCAAACAGTCGGTTCTGGGTGTCGGCGATCACCCGCTGGCCGACCCGGGCAATCAGCACCTCCTGCAGAAAGGTGGCGGCGCTCCGCACCGCGAACACCACCAGCACCGCCCCGCCCACCAGCCACAATGCCGCCGCATCACGGGCCACGAAAACCTTGTTCACCACCGGGTCCAACAGCCAAGCAGTGGCCCCGGTTGTGCCCGCCACCACTGCCATGAAGACGACGGCAACAGCTAGGGTGCCCAGGTACGGGCGCACCAGTTCCTGAACCACGCGACGCAACAGCCCCCAGGACCGCGCATCGCGCAGATCCACCCGCGGCTTGCCCGCCGCGGGTGATGGCGCCGAGTCGTTCATGCGCAGACTCCGGATCGCATCTGGCGTGGTTGCACTTGGCTAAGCCCGCAGGGCACCGGGCGTGCGCCTGCCTCCAATGGCGATTGCTGCCAGTCCGCCCGCGGGTGGTGAGAGCCCTGGCTGTATGCGCCTCATTCTAGCGTTGAACATTGGCTTGTCGACCACTGTCCCGGCCATGGGTCGGCCGGACGGTGGTCGATTAACGGGAAACGTGCCGGGAAATCCGGTCGCGAAAGACCCCGACATCCCGGTGGGGCATGCCGAACAGGTTGCCCTGGACGTAGTGCACCCCGCACTGCCGCACGAAGCGCAGCATCGCCTCGTCCTCCACCATCTCTGCGATCGTGGCGACATCGAGTTCCCGGCAAAGCGCGACGAGGGCCTTGAAAAAGGCGAGGCCCTTGTGGGCGCGGCGGGCGTCGCGCAGCGCTTGGCCGTCGAGCTTGACAATGTCCACTTCCAGCCGGGCCAGATACTGGAAGTTGGCGGCACCGGCGCCGAAGTCGTCCAGGCAGACCTTGTGGCCGTTGCTGCGCAGGTGCTGGATGAAGGTGTTGGCCGGATCCAGCCGCTCCATCCGCGCCGACTCGGTGATTTCGAACAGCAACCGCCCCTTCGCCCATACATTCCGGCTGAGCAGATGGTCCAGTTCGGACAGGTACGCGGGCGATTCCACCGAGATGCCGGAGATGTTCACCGCCACGCGGATCCCGGAATTGATCGGTGTTTCAGACAGCCACTGCATCACGCGCCGTGCCATGGCCAGGTCGAATTCGGCGATCAAGCCGGTCTCTTCGGCGAAGACGATGCGCTCGTAGGGGCTGGTGCCGTCGCCGGCGTCCGCAAAACGGACCAGCGCCTCGTAATGATGAATGATGCCGCTGCGCAGATCGACGATGGGTTGGAAGACCACGTCGAAATCGCCGTCCACGATCGCGCGCCGGAACGTGCTGACGGCGGACACCACGTCCCGAGCCATGTCGGCGATCCCGGCTGCGAGGCTCTTCAGGGTAAAGCCGGCCCCCTCCATGCGCCGGAACCGGTTCATCATGAACACCAGCGCCTTGGCCAGGTCCTGCTCGGCAAGGCCGCTCTGATCCAGATCAACGGTGGCGGCATGGATGGCGGCCCCGATGGCGGCAGGATCGGCTTCCCGCATCAGGTCTGAAACCTGCTTTTCCAGCACTGCCGGGTCGAGGGCCGGATCGTGCAGCACGCCGAAACGATCCGGGCCGATCCGCCCGGCCGCATCGCCGCCGGTGGAGGTGGCCTTGAGAAGCGCGCCGAGATTGGCCAGCATTTCCTGCTCGCCGCTCCTGCCAAGCCGTTCCCGCAAAGCCTCGTAACCCTCGGCCGCAAGCAGGGTCAGCAGCTGCCCTTGTGACTGACCGGCGGCGATCTCGTTCGCGATCACGGTTTTCAGGGAGTCGCTGTCATACAGATCGGTCTCTTTGTCTTTGGTGAGCTGCTGACTGGCGAGAACAGAGGCGCGTCTGTCGGGACGGCGCAGCGCCAGGAAGTAGTGGCTCTGTAACTCGAGGAGTCGGTACCCGGCGAGCGTCAGGCGCTGGCTGGAGCCGTTGCCGTCGCGGATGCGGATGGAGACGTTTTCGATGCGGCCTTGTCGGGCGGCAAGGTCCAGCAGGCGGTCGAGCAGCACATGGTCTTCGGCGACCACGAGCTCGCGGATGGGCTTGCCGACGGCGTCATCCACGTTCAGGCCGGCCAGCGTCGGCAGTGCGCCTGCGGCGAATGTCACCGTGGCCTGTTCGTCCAGTTCGATCAGGACTTCAGCCCAGCAGAATGCCAGGGCGACGAACCGGTCCCGCTCCATGCGCAGGCCCGTCACCAGCCGGTTTTCCGGCGTGATCGCTGACGTCGGCATCATTTCGGACCGCGCTGTCTCCCTGATGACCACACACGAAACATGGTGATCGCCGCTGCTTAATCCGAGGTTACGCTTGTGCCGATCGGGCACAAGAAGTACCGCCAATGCCACGGAAAGCCGACGCCGGTTCTGCACTTGCGTCCGTTGGCGCGACGCCCCACAACTGTACCATGTTCATGGATGATCCGCTCTCACCACAACCCGTGCCGGTCAACCGGGAGCAGGCACGCGTGCGCGATGCGACCGGCTGGATTTTCGATCTCGACAACACGCTCTATGCCGCTTCGATCGATCTGTTCGGGCAGATCGACCAGCGCATGCGGGCGTATATCGCGGCCTTCCTCGGCCTGCCGGTGGAAGAGGCCTATAAGCTGCAGAAGCAGTATTTCTATGAGTATGGAACGTCCTTGCGCGGCTTGATGCACCGCCACGGCATGTCCCCGGAACCGTTTCTTGCCCATGTGCACGATATCGACGTGTCGGTTCTGGACGCCGACCCGATCTTGGATGCAGCGTTGGCGGCCCTGCCGGGGCGGAAGCTGATCTACACCAATGCGTCAACCCGGCATGCCGAACGGGTGACGGAGCGCCTCGGTATTGCCCATCATTTCGACGCGGTGTTCGACATCTGCGAGGCCGCTTTTCGGCCCAAGCCGGAACCGGAACCGTATGCGGAACTGGTCGCGCGACACGGCCTGGACCCGGCGCACACCGTGATGGTTGAGGACATGGCGCGCAATCTGGGGCCCGCGGCGGCGCTCGGCATGACCACCGTGTGGATTTGCAACGGCTCCGAACTGGGCAGCACGGAAGCGGCCGGCATCCGCATCGATCATGTCGTCGATTCCCTGCCTCCGTGGCTGGAGGCGATCGCAGCCGGTGCCGACTGACGCTCAACTTCCCGTTTTCCTTCGAACCGTGGCCGTTGACAGGGTGCACCCTGTCCCCCATGGTCCGGCCGATTAAGGTCCCGCCTTTGCTGACGCCCCCAAGTATGAGTTCGCCCCATGTCCATGAGCAGTCTTGAAGAAACCATCAACGCCGCGTGGGAGCAACGCGACACCGCCAATCCGTCGACCGGTGACCCGGTCCGCGGTGCGGTGGATCAGGCTTTGTCTTTGCTGGATTGCGGCAAGGTTCGCGTGGCCGAGCCGGCGGATGGCGGATGGCGCGTGAACCAGTGGCTCAAGAAGGCCGTGCTGCTGTCGTTCCGCCTCAACGATATGGCGGTGATCGATGGCGGTCCCGGCGGCAGCAAATGGTTCGACAAGGTCCCCTCGAAGTTCGCCGGCTGGGACGAGGCGCGTTTTCGTGCGGCCGGCTTCCGTGCCGTGCCCGATTGCGTCGTGCGCCACTCGGCCTACGTGGCGCCCGGCGTGGTGCTGATGCCGTGCTTTATCAACCTCGGAGCCTACGTCGATGCCGGCAGCATGATCGACACCTGGTCGACCGTCGGCTCCTGTGCCCAGATCGGCCGCAACTGTCATATCTCCGGCGGTGCCGGCATCGGCGGCGTTCTGGAACCGCTGCAGGCCGATCCGGTCGTCATCGAGGACGATTGCTTCATCGGCGCCCGTGCCGAGGTGGCGGAGGGGGTGCGCGTGGGCCGCGGGTCGGTGCTGGCAATGGGTGTCTACCTCGGTGCCTCCACCCGCATCGTCGACCGCACCAGCGGCGAAGTGTTCTACGGCCAAGTCCCGCCCTATTCGGTGGTGGTCTCGGGCGCGATGCCGGGGACGTTGCTGCCCGACGGCCGACCCGGACCCGGGCTTTACTGCGCGGTGATCGTCAAGCGGGTGGACGAAAAGACCCGGTCCCGGACCTCCATCAACGATCTGCTGCGCTCCTGACCGGAAGGCGTGCCGGTGCCGACGTCTCCGAGCGAACCCGGCATTTCTTGGGACGAGGCCTCGGCCGCCCATGCTGAGCCGTCGCCAGATGCTCTGGGCCTGGCGCAAGCCCTGATCCGGTGCGCGAGCGTCACCCCGGCCGAGGCCGGCGCACTGAGCCTGCTGCAGGGCCGACTGGAAGAGCTGGGATTTCGCTGTTGGCGGCTGCCGTTCGAGAGCCCCGGCGCGGCGCCGGTGGACAACCTCTACGCCCGGATCGGGCAGGGGCGACCGCATTTCTGCTTTGCCGGCCACACGGACGTGGTGCCGCCCGGCGACTGTGCCAGTTGGTCGGTGGATCCGTTCGGCGCCGTGATTCGGGGCGGCAAACTCTATGGTCGCGGTGCTGTCGACATGAAGACCGCGATTGCCTGCTTTGTCGCTGCCGCGCACCGTTTCCTGGAGGAGCGGGGAGGGGAGTGGCAGGGCAGCATCAGCGTGCTGCTCACCGGCGACGAGGAAGGGCCGGCGGTCAACGGCACCCGCCGGGTGCTGGACTGGCTCCGGGCCCGGAGCGACCTTCCGGATGACTGTCTGGTCGGTGAACCGACCAACCCTGCGGCCCTGGGGGAGATGATCAAGATCGGCCGTCGCGGTAGCCTCAACGGCGTCCTGACGGTGCGCGGACGGCAAGGGCATGCGGCCTATCCCGATCTGGCCGATAATCCCATTCCGCGCCTGGTGAGGATGCTGCTGGCCCTTGCCGAGACGCCGATCGACGGCGGCACGGATCATTTCGAGCCGTCGCGTCTCACCCTGACCACGGTCGATGTGGGCAATCCGGCCACCAACGTGATCCCGGAGAGTGCCACCGCCGGCTTCAATGTCCGCTTCAACGACAGCCAGACCGCGGCCTCGGTGCGGGGTTGGATCGAGCGGCACTGTCATGCGGTGGGCGGGGCCTTCGATCTGGTCACCGAATCCTCCGGGGAGGCGTTCCTCAGCCCTCCCGGCGACCTCACCAGGATCGTGGCCGATGCGGTGACGTCGGTGACCGGCCGTACCCCGGTGCTCGGCACCTCGGGCGGGACCTCCGACGCCCGTTTCATCAAGGATGTGTGCCGAGTGTGCGAGTTCGGCATGGTCGGCGCGACGGCACACCAGGTGGACGAGCACGTGGCGGTGGCGGATGTGGCCGGCCTAACCGCCATCTATGCCGCCGTCCTCGACCGCTACTTTGCCGTCGGCCGCTAGATGGCGATAGCCGGCGAAGCCACCACGGCCCTGTTCGGAGCTTGGCGCCTGGCGCACCTGGACCCGGCCGGGATGCGCTGTTTCAACATCTCGGTCACCGGTTTCTGGCGGTCTTTCTTCGCCGCGGTGTTGGTGGCGCCGCTGTTCATCATGTTGCTCTCGGTCGCCTATCCCCGCCTTGAGACGCCGCCACCTCTGATTCGCTTTGCCGCGGCGGAATCGATCGGCTACGTGATCGCCTGGGTGGCGTATCCGCTGATGATGGCGTGGATCACCCGGCGGCTCGACTGCTGGGACCGGTACATCGGCTACATCGTCGCCTACAATTGGGCGGCGGTTCTGCAGAACGCCATATTCATTCCGGTCCACATTGCGTGGATGACAGGCACTGTACCGGCGGAGGCCGGGTTCCTGCTCTGGCTGGTCGTGTTCGGGGCAATCCTCGTCTACCTCTGGTTCATCGCCCGCACCGCCCTCGGCCTCACGCCGCTCGGCGCGAGCGGTATTGTCGCGCTGGACATCCTGCTGTCCTTGTTGGTCAGTTCCATCACCAAAGGCTTGCATTGATGCCGTGACGTAGACGCCCTGGTGGCGCAGCCGCCATCAGTACGTGACGTGAACCAGGTAGAGCCCCTCGGCCGGGGCGGTCGGACCGCCGCGTCTGCGATCCCTTGCAGCCAAGGCGGCAGCCAGGTCGGCCGCGGTCCAGCGTCCTTCGCCCACCCACTTCAGCGCACCCACCATGTTGCGTACCTGATGGTGCAGAAAAGAGCGCGCCTCCGCTTCGACCACGATGTCGTTCTCGCGGCGCCGCACGGTCAGACGGTCGAGGGTGCGCACGGGTGAGCTGGCCTGACAGATGGCGGCGCGGAACGAGCTGAAGTCATGCCGTCCGGTCAGGACGGCGGCAGCCTCGTTCATCGCCTCGACGTCCAGGTCGCGCGGCACCCACCAAACCCGGCCGCGGTCCAGCACCGGCGGTGCCGGTCGGTTGAGGATGCGATAGCGGTAGGCCCGGCCGAGGGCCGAAAAGCGGGCGTGGAAAGCCTGATCCACTGCCTCCGCCGTCAACACCGCGATCGCCGCAGGTTTCAAATGGAAGTTGATGGCGTTGCGCACGGTGTGCGGGGTCGGCGTGCAGGCGAGGTCGACGTGGGCCACTTGGCCCAGCGCGTGCACGCCGGCGTCGGTGCGGCCGGCACCATGCACGGCAGCCGCTTCCTGGCAGAAACGGTGGATCGCGGTCTCCAAGCTTTCCTGAACCGACGGGCCGTTGCTCTGCCGCTGCCAGCCCACGAGACCGCGGCCGTCGTATTCCACGGTCAATTTGAAGCGAGGCATGGCCGCTGTGTCTTGATCCGCTCAAGGCGGGGATGCGAATGCATTTCGACGACTTCACGGTGACTCAAATCACTGGAAGTGGCGCTTTCTATTTTACACAAATATGCTACGGTATGGCCCGGTACGGGGGTGGATGGGAACCAAATGGGAATCACGCAATCGGGGGGCACGGCTGCTGGCGACAGCGGGGAGAATGCGATCCGGGATGTCGATCGTGACGCCCTGCATATCTTACCCATCTCGATCATTCCCCTGAAAACACCGCCGCTCACCCGGGCACGCATGATCAAGAACGTCCGGCTGGAGAGTGTGGTCGAGTTCTTCGACGACACCGAGGCCGGCAGCGGCCAGATCGACATCGAAGACATACCGCGGGCCTTCGGCTGGCCCGACCTGCCGGTACATCCCGACCTCATGGTGCTGCGCAAGCTGGCCCTGCTGCCCAGCTTCGACATGTACAGTCTGCGCATCCTGCTCCGCCAGCACGGCATCCCTGTCAATGATTACGGCGCGCTGCGCTTGTCCCAGCGCAAGAATGAGGAACTGACCGAGTACATGACCGCGTTCACGCGGCCGCTGATCATGCACATCTACGGCGATGGCGATGTCGCGGTCCAACGATTTGAGGATCTGATCGGCCTGTTCCGCGACCCCGACGTCAAGAAGGCCCTGGCCAAGCTGCGGATCATGGCGGCCCGCCTTGAGATCGGGGTGGAGGAGGTGCCGCGCTTTCTGGAAGATTACGGTGATGTGTTTCTCTCGCTATCGTACTACCGGCAGGCCATGGAATCCATCCAGCCGACGGTGGGCGAGTTCCAACATGCCTTGCAGCAGCTTCAGGAAAACTTCCAGCTTCGCCAGGATGTCAACCTGATGCAGACCTGCATGTATCTGTCGAAGGTGGTCACCACGGTGATGAACCGGCTCGCCGGCCGGTTCGATGCGTTCGACCGCAATACCGCCGATCTGTGGCGAAAGGTCTCGGCCGAACGGTTCCGCCGCATCCAGGATAACATCACCAGCTACCACACGTCCATCGGGGGTGTCCTGTGCGGCTTGACCATCAAGATGACGGCTTGGCAGCGGGCCTTCCCCGGCAAGGATTCGGGTGGGCCGGTGAAACGCGCCAACTTTGTGTTCACCCAGATGCGGCCGGGCTTCGACAAGTTGCAAGGGCTGGAGCAGACTGCGCAGTCGATGCCGAATCTCCGCTGACGACACGGGCCTCGAGTCGCGCACCGTCATTCCAGGCGGCTGCCCGGCCGCAATGCAAAGCCGCGCAGAAATTCAGGCGCCGCCAGCGCCGCACGGCCGGCGCGCTGCAGCTTCAGGCAGCGAAGTGCGCCGACCCCGCAGGCGACGGTCAGCGTGTCGTCGAGCACCGTTCCCGGCGGTGCGGATTGCGCGTTTTGGTGATCCGGCGCCGGTTCGGCCGCCAGCACCCTTATCCGCTCGCCGTTGCAGACAAACCATGTACCCGGCCAGGGGTTCAAGGCCCGTACCGCGCGCTCCAGTTCGATCGCCGGCCGGGCCCAGTCGAGCCTCCCTTCCTCACGGTCCAGCTTGGTGGCGTACGTGGCGCCGGCTTCCGGCTGTGGCGTCGGCGTAACCCGGCCGGCAGCCACGTCGTCCAGAGCCCGAAGCATCAGGCGGGCACCGAGGGCGGCCAGCCTGTCATGCAGGTCGGACGCCGTGGTCGTTGCCGTGATCGGCACCGCTTCCTGCAACAGCATCGGGCCGGTATCGAGGCCGGCATCCACCTGCATGATGGTCACCCCGGTCTCGCTGTCTCCGGCCAGCACTGCCCGCTGAATCGGCGCTGCCCCCCGCCAGCGCGGCAGCACTGAGGCGTGCACATTGAAGCAGCCGAGACGTGGCGCATCGAGGATCGGTTGCGGCAGAATCAACCCGTAAGCGGCCACGACCGCAACGTCCAGATCGAGTTGGCGGAACGCCTGCTGCTCCTGCGCGGTTCGGAGGCTTTTCGGCGTCCACACCGGCACGCCACTGTTTCTCAAAAAAGGTTTTTAAGCTATTTTGAAAGTTCTTTTTTCAACCTA
>REEP01000018.1 GCA_007695045.1 Rhodospirillales bacterium
CCCTCAAGGAGGCTGGCTGCCCCATCCCCGACCACCACCTCATCGACGGCCGCCTGAAGAAACCCAGGTGAGGTGGCTCTGCCGACTTCGACGTCCGCGCGGTAGGCCGGGGAGCGCGCCGCAGGTAAGGCCAGCGGCTCGGGATGTGTCGGAGCGGGCAGTTCATGTGATCTTGAAAATCCGGCCATATAGGCTTATTCTTGTGGCGACGAACCGAGGAGCCCGCGATGGAAAGCGTTGTCACGGAACGGCCGGCAGCCGATGTGCAGGCGGTGGCGCTGAAGGCGTTCGGCCGGATTTCTGACGCCTGGGCGCTGACGGTGCACGAGGCCGCGGCGCTGGCCGACATGTCGGACTCCACCTGGAAGCGCGCCCGGAAGCGGGGGTTTGCCGGCGCTCTCACCCGCGATCAGACCCTGCGTTTGAGCGCCCTGGTCGGGCTCTACAAGGCGCTCGCGCTCTACTTCGATCCGCCGCTCGCGCACCAATGGGTCAAACTGCCCAACCGCGGGCCGGAGTTCCATGGCGCGCGCCCGCTCGACGTCATGATCGAGGGCGGATTGCCGAAGATACTGCGGGTGCGCAGTTACGTGGATGCCCTCCGGGGCGGGGTTTGAGGATCACCGCCGTCAATGACCGCGGCCTGGTCCGGCTGATCCCGGAGACCCGTCACAAGCCTCCCGTGCTGCGCGGCCTGGTCGACAGCGACGACGAGGCCGAGATCCTGGCCGAGCTCGAAGGCGAGACCAGCGCCCGCCTGATCGCCGAACGCGACGGGAGCCCGGCGCTGGACCGCCGGGAACTCGCCTACGCCCGCCGGGCCCATGACCTGAAGCTCTACGGCCAGAGCCACATCAACGCCGCCTTCACCTACACGCGGACGGGCGGCAACCGGTTCAACGGCGCGGACCGGGGCGCCTGGTACTGCGCCTGGGACGTGCTGACCTCGGCCGAGGAGGTCGGCTTCCACCGGACGCGCGAACTCGGCTACATCGGCATCTACGAGGACGCGGCGCGGTATGTGGAGCTGCTGGCCGACTTCATCGGCGACTTTCCCGATCTGCATGGCGCGCCCGCGCACCCGGCGCTGCACCCAGACCCGGACATCGGCTATGCTGCGGGCCAGGTGCTCGCTGCCGACGTGCGACGGCAGGGGCACCGGGGGCTGCTCTATCCCTCGGTCCGGC
The DNA here is from genome assembly GCA_007695045.1 of Rhodospirillales bacterium. GTDB lineage: Bacteria > Pseudomonadota > Alphaproteobacteria > Rhodospirillales > Defluviicoccaceae > REEP01. Next base: position 1,188 of record REEP01000018.1, read on the forward strand.
ATGCGGGCGGCCGCTGCTTCGTCGCCTTCGATCCGGGCATCATCCAGAACGTCCGCCCGGGCGCCAGCTGGCAGCTGACGTGGACGGGCACGCCGGAGTTCAGGATCGAAGGGCTATGAGCCGACGCTCCGAGGACGCGGGCGCCGCTCGGGGATGCAATGGCAGTGGAGCGGGGCGGTCGGTTTCGTAGACGGCGGACCTCGATCCCAGCTGGCCGCACCGCAGGTTGGGCAAGGGTCCGCGGTCGGCGGGTAGTGGACGTTTGCTGCACATCAAACTGATGTGACCGCCATTGGTCGAAGAAGCAGAGCGACACGTTTGAGAGAGCAGTGGAATTTATCGTCAGTTGCGCTGACCCGCAGCTTTGCCGCAGACTGGTTGACCATGAAGCTCCGCGCCGACGGCCCCGATATCCCACAGGAACTGCTCACCGCCCAGGAGAAGGGCGAGGTGTTGTTCATCTGCGGCGCCGGGGTGTCGAAGACGGTCGATCTGCCGTTGTTCAGGGGGCTCGTAGAAGCGGTTTACAGCGCGCTGGGCGAGCACTGGCGGCTCCATCCGGCCGAACGGGAGGTCATGAAGTCGAACGGCCGGCTATCGGGTCAGTATGACCGCGTGCTCCGCTCCTTGGAGCGGCGCCTGACGCCCGCCGGAACGGGTCAGGCCAGCGGTCTGCGCGAGCGGCTGCGCGACGCGGTTCGCGCCGAGCTGCAGCCTCCCACGGACCATGACGTGGATCTCGGCGCGCACGCGGCATTGCTTGAGCTCTCCCGGGACTCGGAGAGCAAGATCAGGCTTGTGACCACCAACTTCGATACTCTGTTCGAGCGGGCATGGCCGCGTCAGGGCCCTGCCCCCTCCTTCGCCGGACCAGCTATGCCGCAGCCGAAGACGGCCGGCTGCGCTGGCGTGCTTCACCTTCACGGACGCCTCGCCGACCAGTCCCTTGGGCTGGCTGAAACCGATCTGGTGCTGACCAGCGCTGAATTCGGGGACGCCTATTTGCGATCCGGCTGGGCCTCACGTTACGTTTACGACTTGGTGCGGGCCTACACGGTGGTGCTGGTGGGCTATCAGGCAGACGACCCTCCGATGCGCTACCTGCTTGAGGTTCTGGAAGCGGACCGGCAGCGCTATACCGATCTCCGGAGGGTCTATGCTTTCGCCAAGATCGACGGCGACGAGGCACTGACGCGGGCCCTTTGGGAAGGCAAGGGCGTGGTGCCTATTCTTCATGATGTCGATGCCGATGGTTCTTACGGCCCGCTTTACAGAACAATTCTTGAGTGGCGGGCCTATGCGCAGGACCCGACCGCTTGGCGAAGCCAGCGGCTGCGCGAGTTGTTCGCGGCCGATCCGGTGGCATCCGATGCCACGGTCGAGCGTGTCAGCGAACTCCTGCGTCATGGGGATGCTTCTCGGTTGCTGCATGAACTCAATCCACCGGCGGTATGGCTCCCGCTACTCCGGCAGTATCGGATTTTCGATAGCGGGGCGGTTAGTCTCGGCGCCTGGATGGCCGCGCGGCTCAACGATCCGGACATGATCCGTGCCGCTGTAGCGCACCCGGCGTTCGACGAACAAACAGTCCGGGACATCGAGCGCGCCCTGGACCAGAAGCGAGGAGAGCTTGGCTCCATCCGCGCCCGCGCGTGGGAGATCCTGCTGTCGGCCAAGAAGCCGCGCACCGACCCTGATGACGTCTCGTCGTGGTACTGCCGGGCGGCGCGCATTCGCGCGGGCGAGGCCGGCTACGAGGCCCGACACATTGTCGCGAGCCTGCTGCGGCCGAGACTTAAGGTTAAGCGAGTTTTTCGGTGGTATGACGAGCCGGCGGAACCGCAGGCCCATGAGCCTGGAAACGAGCCCCTCGCCGCATTCATGTGGCTTGACTTCGAACCGTCCAAGGACGTTTCCCACCAGATCGTCGAGGTTTGGCCGAAAGATGAGACTAGCCTTGTTCGTCTGCTGCGGGCGCTGGAGCGGACGCTGCTCGATGCGCTCGAACATGCTGAGGATGTCGGCTTTATCGATGTCGGCCACACAATTGTGTGCCGCGACCGGAGCGATTTCGACGTACCCTCCGTTGCCCGTCATGCGCAGAACAAACACCACTATCGCTTCTACCCCCTCGTCCGGGTGATGGCCGACGTTTGGGAGCAGCTGGCGCAGGCGGCGCCGGAGCAGGCGGTTGCGCTGTCCCGGCCGTGGAGCCATGCGCCCTTCGTCTTGCTCCGGCGACTGGCGATCTTTGCGGCGACCAACGCTGTCCACCCTGCCGCCGATCTCGCCGAGACGATCATGGGCCTTGACGACCATGATTTCTGGTTGAGTGGCGCCCAGGTCGAGCTGATGCGGGCCTTGGTCGCTCGGTGGGACGATTTCACGCCGAAGGAGCAAGCGGACATCGAGGCGCGAATCTGTGCCGGCATTCCACGGCACCTGTTCGCCGACGATGCGTTCGAGGCGGAACGCTGGGAATCGGTCGTCGACGGGTCCATCTACCGGCGACTGGGCCGACTTAAGGCGGCCGGCAAGCGCCTCGGCGCGGACAGTCTTATCTTGCTGCAGCAGATCGCCGAGCGTCACCCTGGTTGGTGTCCGAGTTCAGGAGATCGGGACGACTTCCACTATTGGACGGAATCCCTAATGGGCCCCCAGGGTGACATCGATCTACTGAAGGATGTGCCGGATGCAAAGTTGGTGGGAGAGGCACTGCGGATCGAGCGGGAGGGGTGGTTCGATCAGCGCGATCTCTGGCGGCAGTTTTGTTCGTCCGATCCCGACCGGGCCTTTCACGGACTCTTGGCCGAAGCGAAGGCGGGGAACTGGAACGCCGCCGCATGGGGCCCTCTGTTCTGGGCCTCCGACTCGTCGTTGCAGGACAGCCTAAAGGTAGAGATCGCCGACGCGGTACTTGCGATGCCGGTAACCGCGCTCGGCGAGCTGATCGACATGATCGCCAACTGGATTCTGAAACACCGCGCCTTCCTCGACGACCAGCCGCGCAATGGGATGAGCCGCCTGTGGCGGTTGTGGGACCGCGTCTCGGAGCTGGTGTATGCCGACGATACGGCGGCTGACCCGCGGGGTGAGGACCTCATCGGGCGGGCGTTGAATCTGCCCGGTGGCGTCCTCGCGTGGATCCTCGTCGATCATCTCGCCGCAGCCGAGCCGGCGCCGGGTGCCGGTCTGGACGGCCTTGAGCCGCGCTTCACTCTTGTCGCCCGCGCCGAGGGCGAGGCCGGGCTTCTGGGTCGCGTGCATTTCGCCCGGGACTTGGGCTACCTCCATCACACTGCCCCGGACTGGACGGCCGCCGAGATGGTGCCGCGCTTCCAGCTGGAGCATGCCGAGGCGCTGGCGATGTGGCGGGCCAACGCCGATTCCTCGGCACGGGCAAGACCACCGGAGCTATTTAACACCCTGAAGGCGCCGCTCTTGGAGGTGATCCGTCGCCCGGAGCTGAGCGACAACGAACGCGACAATCTCGCAACGCGCCTGCTTGACGTTCTGATCGGGCATCAGGAGGGTTCTGCCCAAGATTATCAACTCGCCGCCGCAGAGGTTCGCGACCTTCTTACCACCGGCCCGGAGCGCCTTCGCGATCATTTCGCCTGGCTGCTCTGGCGCCTGCAGGGCGACAACCCGCCGGCGAACGGCCAACCGGCAGCCAACGGTGCCCGATGGAACAAGCTTGTCGGTCCGATCTTCAAGCAAATCTGGCCGCTGGATGCGCGCCTGCGCACCGAGGGTGCATCGGAGAACCTGGTCCGAATGGTGATGGAAACCGATGACGCCTTCCCCGGGGCCGTCGATGCCGTGGTTGATGTCTTGGCGCCGTACCAGATCCACTCGCTGGAGTACACTCTCGGCCTGGAAACGGCACACGCGGCTCTGATCGAGCGTTATCCGAGAGCCATCATCAAGTTGGCCGGTGCGTTGATCGATCCAACGCGGCACCGCGTTCCGCGCGACCTCGGCCGGCTGCTTGACGACTGCCAGCAACACGATCCGGAGATCGTCCACGATCCGGCGTTCCTGCGGCTGGATGGCTTCAAGCGGTTAAGCGGCGCGTAGGCAGACCATCCTGTATCCAGATGTGCCGAAGGTCCGGCTTGGACCAAGTCCTGTCGAGCATCGGTAGGATCCCGACTGGCCGCAATGGGCCGACTTAACCCATTCCGCTGACGACAGCTTCCGCACTCTGTCTTCTCCGCCATTCGGGCCGCGGCGATACGCCTCCGGCACGGTCCGGCACAGAAACGTCCCTTCGTCGCCGTAGAGCGTGGATGGCGGCTCGACGCGATTCCAGGCTTTTCGCGAACCCTTGATCCGGTGCGTCGCGGGCGCGCGGTGCCTCTTTGGACCGGGGGCTTGACGCCCACAGGGCTGCGCATCGGTCGGATCGTCGTCACCTCCGGGCGCCGCTTGGAAGCGCCGCTCCCGCCGTCGGGCTCCGCCGCCGTGGCACCCCCTGGCGTGCCACGGGTGATCCTGTAGACTGGCCCTGGTCAGGTGCCGCCGCCCGTCGGTGGCGTGAACGGCCGGGCTTGACGGGGGTAGGTCGCCATGAACATCGCCAACCTACTGCTGCGGGCGGGGCGGAGCTTCGGGGCGCGTCCGGCGATCGTGGTGGGCACCCGGGCGGGGGCGGATTACGCCACCCTGGCCCGGCGCGCCGCCGCCATCGCGGCCGGCCTCGCCGCCCGCTTCCGCCT
>REEP01000065.1 GCA_007695045.1 Rhodospirillales bacterium
GGGCGATGCCTGGGACACCGCCTATGCCGCCCTCTACCTCGCCTCCGACGAGGCCCGGTACGTCACCGGCATCGCGCTCGACATCGACGGCGGCCTCAGCCTGCGGTTCGCGTAAGCGGGGGCTCTGACCGGGACCCGGGGCGGGCTGTGGCGACAAGCTTGTCGCGGTTGTATTCCGCTCGTATTTCGTGAACAATCCCGAGCAATCGCGGATCGGCCCCACCGCCGCCGGGCGCATACCGGCGGCAGCGGGGCGAGATCACCGGTTCAGGCAGCGGCGATCAGGGGGTTGAACGCATGACGTGGACGATGGGGAGCGCGGGCTTGGCACTGCCGCGGGCCGCAGCGCCGCGGTGGCATTGATGACGATACCGGGCTCAGATTCCGGTCAAGACGGGGCGGGCTCCCCCAACGTGTTCGACGATGCCTTCCGAATACTGACGGGGCATCCTCCGCTCACTTGGCAGAAGCGCTTGTTCAAACAGCATTTTCTCGGCAACGACATCCCCACTGCCTGCGACCTGCCAACCGGCCTTGGCAAGACGTCGGTAATGGCGATCTGGCTGATTGCGCGCAGCTTCGGTTCGGCCGTGCCGCGGCGGCTCGTGTATGTGGTGGACCGACGGGCGGTCGTGGATCAGGCGACGCGGTTCGCGGAGCAGCTTCGCGACCACGCTCCCACAGCCCTCGGGATCGAGACGCTGCCGATTTCCACGTTGCGCGGCCAGTTTGCCGACAATCGCCTGTGGCTGGAGGACCCCGCGGCTTCTGCGATCATCGTCGGCACCGTCGACATGATCGGCTCTCGCCTGTTGTTTTCGGGCTATGGTGTCAGCCCGCGCATGCGCCCCTATCACGCCGGGCTGCTGGGCGCCGATGCACTCGTCGTGCTAGACGAGTCTCACTTGGTCCCGCCATTCGAGCGCCTTTTGCAAGCCATCGAAGCCGGTAGCGATCAATTTGGAGCGCGGGCACGTGCGGACCGGCAGATGCTCCCACGGTTCAGGCTCCTGGCGCTGTCCGCCACCGGCCGGGCCGGCACGGGAGAGGTGTTCAGACTGAATAATGCAGACCTCGACGATGCCGTGGTTCAACAGCGGCTGAACGCACGAAAGCGCCTGAGCATCTGTGAACAGAAGGATGGCAAACTCGAGGATGTGCTCGCCAGCGCGGCGTGGGATTTATCCGACAAGGGCACCCGCCCGGTCCGGGTTCTGGTCTATTGCAATAGCCGCGACGTGGCCGAGAAGGCCAAGAAGGCCATCGAAGACACCGCGAGCAGGGCGAAGGTCGATGTCGAAACCGAGCTGTTCGTTGGCGCGCGGCGGGTGAAGGAGCGGGTCGACGCCGCCGGCAGGCTGACGGACCTCGGTTTCCTCGCCGGCAGCGAACAGGCGCGCAGACAGTCGGAAAAGCCTGCTTTCGTCATCGCCACCTCAGCCGGCGAGGTGGGCGTCGATCTCGATGCCGATCACATGGTCTGCGACCTGGTGCCTTGGGAACGCATGGTGCAGCGTTTTGGGCGCGTCAACCGCCTGGGTCAAGGCGACGCCAGGGTGGTGCTGGTGCAGGGAAACAAGCGCGAGCCGAAAAAACCCGATGACGTGAAACCTGAGGAACGGAACGCGATCATCGCATGGCGTAGCTTGGCGGTGCTCGAGCGTCTGCCAGCCGATGACACGAGCATCGATGTCAGTCCCGGCGCGTTGCGTGACCTCAAACTCCGGGCGGCTGACAACCCCTACCTTCGGCAGAAGATCGACACGGCGACCACACCCGATCCGCTGTACCCGGCGCTGACGCGGGCCCTGGTCGATGCCTGGTCGATGACCAGCCTGAAGGAGCACACCGGCCGGCCGGAGGTGGAGCCCTGGCTGCGCGGCTGGATCGAGAACGAACCGCAGACGACGGTGGTTTGGCGGAAGTACCTGCCCGTGCGCTCGGACGGCGGCTCGACCACAGCAGCGGAAATGCGCGCATTCTTCGCCGCCGCCCGGCCGCATCTCGCGGAAACGCTGGAGACCGAGACGTTCCGTGTCGTCGCTTGGCTGGGCGCGCGTGCAAAATGGCTCGCGGCCAAGGGGCATGCCGGGGGAGAGGAAACCGAGGGGACTCAGGACCTGCCGGCGTTATCGAAGGATACCGTCGTCTGCGTCGTCCTGGACCGCGCGGGGGATCCGAAAACGTACACGCCACGGCACCTGCTTGACGCCGCGAAGGACAAGAAGGCGTTCGAACGGATGCTGAACGGCGCAACCGTTGTCGTTGATGCGCGGCTTCGCGGACTCAGCGCTGGACTTCTTGATGAGAAGGCCAGCGACCTGGCCGTGCCCGTGGCTGACGGTGAGGACGGTTGGCGCAACGGCGGCGCCGATCCGCTGGTGCCATTTCGCGTGCGTCGAGTGATCCTCGGGGAGGACGAGGATAGCGGGGCAGGTAAGCAGCCCGCCGCCAGGGAATGGCAGCCCATTTACGCATTCGACGCGGCAGGGAGTGCCGAGGGCGAGCCGAAAATCCAACTCCTGGTCGAGAAGTGGCACGGCGAAGCACCGAACGAGGATAGCCGCTCATTCGCCACGCGATCGCAAGACCTGCGAGAGCATCAGGATTGGACACGGCAGAAAGCCGAAACGCTGGTGGCCGCGCTTGGCCTCGATGCGGCGCTTGGCAAGGCGGTTGTGCTGGCGGCGCGGCTCCACGACGAAGGCAAGAAGGCCCCGCGTTGGCAGGATGCCTTCCGCACGCCGCCAGATGGGCGGCCTTACGCGAAGAGCGGAAGTCGGCGTCCGCCGGATTTCGATGTGCTCACCGGGTATCGGCACGAATTCGGCTCACTGTTTCATTTGGAGAGAGACAATGAGTTCTGCGCCTTGCCCGACGAGCTGAAGGACCTCGTCCGCCACCTCGTTGTCGCCCATCACGGGCGGGCGCGCCCCCTGATCGGGACGGAGGGCTGCGACAAGGGGCCGCCAACCCTGCTGAAGGCCCCTGCCCGGGACGTCGCGTTGCGCTTCGCCCGATTACAGAAGCGGTTCGGGCCGTGGGGGCTCGCCTGGCTCGAGGCGCTGGTCCGAGCCGCCGATCAGCAAGCGTCGCGCGATCTCGACGAGGGAAGGGCGCCCGATGGCTGAGCACTCCATTCCCGTCGACCTCTTCAACCCCGGCCAGGTCTTCGCCTGTTTGGGCTTCCTCGAGGCCGCCGAGATACTGCTGGGGGATGCCGAAGGCGGGTTTATGCGGGATGACCAGGGCGCGCACTTTCACCTCAGCGCTGGCGATAAAGACAGTTCCAATCCATTCGAGGCGGTGTTGGAGTTTCTCGCCGAAGCCGAGCCGCAGCGCTGGGCGCCGCTTGGCTATGTCGATGCGAAAAAAGGTAAGGGCAACGATGAGAACGAAACAGAAGAAGAAGACGATGCAGCGACACCGTCCATCGAACTGTCGCCCACCTTCCCCGCTGGCGAAGGAGATCGCATGGCGCTGCCGATACGATTTGGCGGCGGGAACCGCCCCATAGTCAAACTGGGGCATTGGGCCGACGCTTCGAGCCGCGACAACTTCAAGCTCTATGCTGGAAACCGCTCCGCCGACAAAATCGCCCGCGCGATGCTGCATGGCGTACGCAAGAAACCGACCGGAAAGCCGAAGGCTAAAGGCGAGCCAGGCGAGTTCAAGACCAAGGGAATCGCACAGCTTTGGCGTGAGGATCGCAAAACGCTGATCTCAGCGCCGTTCGACGTACTCACGCCCATGGGCGGCAGTTTCAATTTCGATCCGCGCGGAGCTTGGACGGCGATCAATGCCGGCTATTCGCCGAATGAACACAAGCATGCCGTTCAGGCTTCACCAGTCGTCGAATTTCTGGCGGCCTGGGGCCTTGAACACGCCCGTCCGGAGGTATTGAGGGATCGGGAGGTTCGCTACGCTGTCTGGGGGCTTCTGTTGCCGCCTTGCCTAGCGCGTGTCGCGCTGGTCGGGGGCATCCCGTCCCTGCCTATGCAGTGCTTTCATTTCACACTCGACCTTTCGGGCAAGAACAAGGTCGTTACTTTTGCCGAGCAGGAGACGCGTTCATGAGCGAACCAATAACGTTAACGGCTGAGTTAATCAACTCGTGGGCTGACGAGCCGGCGGGACCGGTGGCGCTGCACCTGAAGCAAAAGCTCGTACCCGTTGAAGGCGAGGGTGGAGTGATCTTTCCACCAACTTATGCCGACATCGGCTACAACATCGATGAGCTTGCGGATGGCACCAAGGTCGTCACCATCGACAGCGTCGGCAGTCAAGCCAACCGCATGGAGCCGATTTTCAAGGCCGCCGCGCTCGGCGAGCCGGAGAACCCGCTCGCCAAGCTCGTACCGCAAGTTGATGTCGCTTATGGTAACGAGAAGAAGATCTCCATCCTGGAAGCTGGGCACAGGCTGGGCGACGCGGTTATTCGCTCCACCGCTTTGCAAAAAGACGCGCAGGAAGCCTTCCGCGAATTTCTCGACACGGGCAAAGCCACAAAAATTGGCAAACTCGCGCCGACCTCACTTGTATTTGGCGTTTGGGACTCGCGCGACACGCATGCCAAGCTGCCGCGCATCGTGCAATCGGTGATCCGCGCCTGGGACGTAAGCGAGTTGAAGCGTTCGGCGCAGTATAACCCGGCGCTGGATTACGTCGCGCTCGGCGTTTTTTCTAAAAAGGACAAGCAGAAGGCGGAAGACAAGTCCGAAAGTCCTCTGGCGCAGCGCGGCTTCGTGCACGTGCCGGCGACGGGCGGGCATGGCGGCGTGGTTGCGCGAGGGCCTATCGAGCGCGATGTCACTGTCAATCTCATCGCGTTGCGCCGCCTTAAGGGCGAGGACAGCACGAAGCTCCGGCGTTACGTGTTAGGGCTTGCGCTCGTCGCCGCCATCGAGCCGATCGACGGTTTTCTGCGCGCCGGCTGCCTCCTGACGCCGGACCCAGATAGCCCTGCGGATTGGAAGCTCGTCCGCCGCGATGGAACACGCGAAACCGTAAGCATCGACACGGAAGTCGTCACGAAGTTCGCGCAGGAACACGCCGCTGCCTTCGGTAAAGGGCCGGATCGGCCCGTCGTCTTCGATAAGGCGCTCGCCAAGGAGGACGAGAAGAGGGATGGCAAAAAGTAGGCGCTGCATCTATGCCCGCCCTCCTCCTCTCCGTTTGTTTTCACGACGGGCGTTATCATGGCCTTCCGGACTGGCCGCCTTCGCCAGCGCGGCTGTTTCAGGCGCTTGTCGCAGGCGCTGCGCGCGGGGCCGCGCTTGAGCCGGCAGACGCGGAAGCGCTCGAATGGCTGGGGAAGCGAGGCGCGCCCATTATCGCCGCGCCGCATGCCCGCAGGGGAGAGAGCTTCACCAATTTCGTGCCGAACAACGATCTCGACGCCGTCGGCGGCGATCCAAAGCGCGTGAGCGAAATCCGCGCCGGCAAGACGATACGCCCCATGCTGTTCGATGCGGGCGCGCCGCTTCTCTACGTGTGGCGCTTCGACAGAAGCGACGAGATGCTTGCCAAGCGTATCTGCGCCATCGCGGAGCGGCTCTATCAACTCGGCCGCGGTGTCGATATGGCGTGGGCGACCGGTGAGATCGTGGGGGACGACAAAGCGGTCGACGATCGGTTCGCGGTCTATAACGGCGTGGTCTGTCGGCCATCCGGTGGCGGCGAAGGGCGCACATTCGCCGTTCCTCTCAACGGTTCGCTGCAAAGCCTAATCGCGCGCTTTGAAGGCGGCCGCGCGCGCTTCGAACGCACGCGCTCCAACCGCAGCGAACAAACGCTGTTCAAACAACCGCCAAAAGCGCGTTTCCGGCAGGTTGCTTACAACAGTCCGCCACGGCGCCTGCTGTTCGAATTGCACGATACAGCGCTTGAGG
>REEP01000062.1 GCA_007695045.1 Rhodospirillales bacterium
ACTCGCCCAAGTCCAGACGGGAGCGGTTGTCGGCCCGGAAGCCGATGGTATCCACCTCGCGGGTCAGCAGCTCGCCCGCGGGACCGACGCCCAGGTCATCGAGCCGAAGCTCGTCCACCTTGGCACGGTTGAAATAGGCGACGGCGTCCAGATCCAGGAACGGATTGGTGGGGTTGGCATAGCGGTAGCCGATGCGGGCGGTCGAGTTGCGGATCCGCTTGTCGACGATGTCGTTGCCGCCCTCGCCCTGGGCGTTGTTGGGCTCCTCGGCATCGTTGCGAAAGAAGACGAACGAGGCGTCGACGTTGTGGCTGGGGGCGACGCGATAGCTGCCCTTGACCAGCCCGGAGACGATGTCGTCGTCAGCGGCGTCAAGCTTGCTGCCGTCGCCGAGCCGGATGGTGCCGGAGGAGCGGCGGGTGACACTGGCCACCGCGTCCAGCGCATCGGTGATGCGGGTGGCGCCGGTGAGCGTGCCGACAAGCTCGCGGTTGGCGTCATGACGGCCGATGGACGCCTGCAGCCCGAAGCGGCTGCCGGGATCGAGCACGTCAGCGGCGTTGATGGTACGGAATTCCAACACGCCGCCGAGACCGCCGCTGCCGTACAGCGACGATGCCGACCCGCGAAGCACCTCCACCTCCCGGAGCAGGCTGGGGTCGATGAAGAAGCGGCCGTCGTGGCCGGAGACGAAATTCTGCCGGGCCCCATCCAGGTTGATGACCACGTCAGGCCCTGAGAAACCCCGGATGCTCGGCACCTCGCCGGTGCGGCGCGGGCCGCCGAAGAATTCGACACCGGGCACCGTGCGCAGAATGTCGGCCGGCTTCGATGGCACCCGTTCCTGGATGGCCTCGGGTCCGATGATCGTGACCATGCCGGGATACTCGAACGCGCGGATCGGGTTGCGGGTTGCCGTCACCGAGATCGGGTCCATCCGGTGGGCGGCCGGGTGTTGCGGCCCTGGAGCGGTGGCCGCGGGGTCAAGCCCGGATGCGGCGCCGTCCGCCGCCATGACGGGCGCGGTGGCGAGCATGCCCACGGTCAGTGCCAACATGCTCACCCCGATGAGGCCCGGCTCAAACTGGCGCTGCTTCGATGTCCTCTCACGTGTCGTCCGGCTTTTCGCCATGACTTCCCCCTTTCTTGTGATGGGGAGCGGTCGTGGCTGGCGGGACGGTCAGGCACCGCCCTGGGCTGGCTGGAAGCTCCGATAGGTTTGTTGATGGAGGACCGGGGCGGCGACCTGGCGCCGCAACCCGGAATCCTACTTGGTGAGTATCAGCCCCCCTGAGTTGGTGACGCGCAGCTGGTAGCGTTGGCCGTTGTGGCGGATGGCAATCCGCTTGCCGGTGCCCAGCAGTTTCTCGCTGTCGATCTCTTGTTCGTCGGCTGCCTCGGCCTTGGTCGGCGTTGCCGGCGCCGACGCTTCATCCTGTTCGCGCTTCATGATGTCCTGCCCCGCGCAACCCGGTTCACCGTCAGACCAGGCTACCTGGGCAGGCTATATCGCGAATGCGTCGCACTTGCAATTTTTTTCCTGTGCAGGGCCTCTGCGTAAGCACCGATCCCGGACCGATGGTGATCCGATCGGCCGCTGCGGTCGTACTGGCGGCGGTCATTTGCAATTGAAACAAGGTCTGACATTCGCCGGTTACAAACCGCCGCTAAAGGTTCCGCTACCGATCAGGGTCGGCCCACTAGGGGCCAGAATGCTCAGAGCGTAAAAACAGGGAGGCACAGGACCATGAGACACCTTTTCTGGCATCTTCGGAGCATTGCCCGCATCCTCGGCTTCCGGTTCGGTCAGGGCATTGAAATCGTTCCGGTGATCCCCCCATCCGGCCGATAGACGGCCGGACCGCCGGCGGAGGATGCCGCCGGCGGAGGACGCGGCCAACCCAGGGTGCGCCCGGGTGCGCGCCAGTGTGCGCCAGTGCGGGATCGCGGGCCGATAACCATTGCACCCGGTTACCGCCACCCTGGGCCCCATCTATTGACTCGATATATCTCGGATCGTTATATTACGGATCGTCACAGATCGGTCGGATATACGGGTCATGGACAGCAAGACACTCTGCCTGGGCGTGCTCATGCTCGGGGACGCCAGCGGCTACGAGATCAAGAAACACTTCGAGGAAGGTCCGTTCGCCCACTTTCATGCCGCCGGCTTCGGATCGATCTATCCGGCGCTGAACGCGCTGTTGGCGGACGGTCTCGTCACCTGCACGGAGCTGTCGCAGGCGGGCCGCCCGGACAAGAAGGTCTACAGCATCACCGGCGAGGGGCGCAGCGCCTTTCGTCGCGCCCTGCACAAGCCGCCGGCGGAGGACACGTATCGCTCCGAGGCGATTTTCATGATGTTTTTCGCCGAGTTGCTGGACCGTAACCATCTGAGCAACGTTTTCGAAGGTCACCTTTCCCACTATCGACAGTGCGTCGAGCGGATGGCGGCGCAGGACATGTCCTGCTGCGGTCCGGGACGGCAGTTCGTGCACGGCATGGGTCTCGCGATCTACCGTGCCGTCGTCGCATACATGGAGGAGCGCGGGGACATGGTACTGGCCCCGCCCGACGATCCGTCCGGGGAAGCCGGCATTGCGGCCGTGGTGGAACCGCATCCGGCGGACAGCGGGTTCTGAACATGAAGCGATCCTACCTCGTTGCCGGCGGCGTCGCCGCCGCGGTGGCGGTCTGGCTGGCGACCGGCCTGTTGAGCGACGGCGGCGGGCGAGAGCCGGTGCGCCAGATTCCGGCCTCTTCCGAAGACGAATTGCCGGCGGTTCGGGTCGCCGATCTGGTTGCCGAGCCGCACACCCGGCAGTTGTCGTTGTTTGGCCGGACCGAAGCCGACCGCACCGTGCAGGTGCGGGCCGAGACTGCCGGCCGGGTCGTGGAGAAGCTGGTGCGGAAAGGCGATCGGGTGGCCGAAGGCGACGTGCTGGTCCGCCTCGCCATCGACGACCGTGAAGCGCGCCTGCGTGAGGCGGAAGCGGTGGTGGAACAGCGGCGGATCGCGCACGAGGCGTCGAGTGCGCTCAGCCGCTCCGGCTATCGCGCCGGAATCGGTGCTGCCGAGGACTTGGCGGCGCTGGCGGCCGCGCGAGCCCGGCTCGCCGCCGTCCAGCTGGACATCGAGCGGACCGAAGTGCGCGCTCCGTTCGACGGTATCGTCGAGACCGTCGCCGTCGACATCGGCGATGTCCTGGACCTGCGGGATCCGGTGGCCACCGTGGTCGATCTCGATCCGATCAAGGTCGTGGTGGAGGTGGTGGAGCGGAAGGGCGGCACGGTGGAGATCGGCAGCACCGCCGACGTGCGGCTGGTCACCGGCGAACGGCTGACCGGGACGGTCGCCTATGCCGCCCGCGTGGCCAATCCGTCGACCCGGACCTTCCGGGTGGACCTGGAACTCCCTAATCCGGATGGCAGTATCCCCGACGGTGTCACCGCCGAGGTGGTGATGCCGCTGGGCACCACCATGGCTCACCGCATCTCGCCGGCCCTCCTGGCGTTGGACGACCACGGCACGGTGGGCGTGAAGCGGGTGGTCGAGGACGGCACGGTGGTGTTCGAGACCATCAGCATCATCGACGATACCCCGGACGGGATGTGGGTGGCCGGCCTGCCCGAGCGGTCCCGCCTGATCACCGTGGGCCAGGAGTTCGTCCGCCCTGGCCAGCGGGTACGACCCGTGCTTTCGCCCGGACCCGCCTTGGCCGCCGGGAGTGCCGCCGCCGGGAGTGCCGCCGCCGGGAGCGCCGCCGAATGACCCCGATCGACGCGGCCTTCGCCCGCACCAGGACGGTGATCGCGGCGCTATTGCTGATCCTGGTTGCCGGCACCGTCGCCTTTATCGGCATTCCCAAGGAGTCGGAGCCGGATATCAACATCCCGATCATCTATGTCTCCATGCACCACGAGGGCATCTCCCCCGAGGATGCCGAGCGTTTGCTGATCCGCCCAATGGAGGTGGAACTGCGCGCGATCCAGGGGGTCAAGGAGATGCGGGCCAAGGGTTTCGACAGCGGCGCGTTCGTGCTTCTGGAGTTCGAGGCCGGATTCGATGCCGATTCCGCCCTTCAGGACGTGCGCGAGAAGGTGGATCGGGCCAAGGCGGACCTGCCCGCCGACACCGACGAGCCCATCGTCAGCGAGGTCAACTTCAGCCTGTTCCCGGTGGTTGTCGTCACCCTTTCCGGCGACCTGCCCGAGCGCACCCTGGTCCGCCTCGCCCGGGACCTGAAGGACGAGATTCAGTCCATATCCAACGTGCTGCAGGTGGAGATCGCCGGCGATCGGGAAGAACTGGTGGAAGTGCTGATCGATCCGATCCGGGTGGAAAGCTACGGGCTGTCCCCGGATGATGCGGTCCGCATCGTTCAGAACAGCAACCTTCTGGTGGCGGCCGGCTTTCAGGATACCGGGCAGGGCCGCTTCCAGGTCAAGGTGCCGGGCCTGTTCGAGACCGCCTCCGACATCCTGGACCTGCCGGTGAAGGTGGACGGCGATGCGGTGGTGCGTGCCCGCGACATCGCCGAGGTCCGCCGCACGTTCAAGGACCCGGACGGCTTCGCCCGGGTCAACGGCGAGCCGGCGATCGCCCTCGAGGTCGCCAAGCGGAGCGGCACCAACCTGATCGAGACGGTGGAAGAGGTGCGCCGCGTGGTCGAGGCCGAGCGCGCGGCCTGGCCGGCGACGCTGCAGCAGTCGGTCCACATCTCGTTCATTCAGGACAGGTCCGAAGACATCCGGACCATGTTGAACGACCTGCAGAACAGCGTCCTGTTCGCGGTGCTGCTGGTGATGATCGTGATTGTCGCGGCATTGGGGGTGCGCTCGGCCGCGCTGGTGGGCATCGCCATCCCGGGGTCATTCCTGGCCGGCATCCTGGTGCTGTCCGCGCTCGGCCTCACCATCAACATCGTGGTCCTGTTTGCCCTGATCCTGGCGGTGGGCATGCTGGTGGATGGTGCCATCGTCGTCACCGAACTGGCCGATCGCAAGATGGTGGAAGGGGAGCCGCGGCGGCGCGCCTACGCTCTTGCCGCCAAACGCATGGCGTGGCCGATCATGGCGTCCACCGCGACCACGCTGGCCGCGTTCCTGCCGCTTCTGTTCTGGCCTGGGGTTGTGGGCGAGTTCATGAAGTACCTGCCGATCACCCTGATCGCGACGCTGTCCGCCTCTCTGGCGATGGCGCTCCTGTTCGTGCCGACCCTGGGCGCCCTGGTCGGCCGGCCGGGCGCCGCCGATCCCGCCACCATGCGAAGCCTCGGCGGTGGCGACAGCGGCAGCCTCGACGACGTCGGCGGCTTCACCGGCCGCTATCTGCGGGTGCTGCGGGTGGCGCTTCGCCACCCCGGCAAGATTCTGCTCACCGGCGTGGTGCTTCTGGTCGCGGTGCAGGTGACCTATGCCCAATTCGGCAAGGGGGTGGAATTCTTCCCCGACGTCGAGCCCGAGATCGGCATGCTGCAGGTGCGCGCCCGCGGCAATCTGTCGGCCTGGGAGAAGGACGCCCTGATGCGCGAGGTGGAGGAGCGCGTCGTCGGCATGGCGGAATTCGCCACCGTCTATACCCGCACCGGCACGCCGGAGAAAAGCGAGGAAGCCGAAGACATCATCGGTACGGTGACGCTCGAGTTCATCCATTGGGAGCATCGCCGCCCGGCCAGCGAAATCCTGGCCGAAGCGAAGGTGCGCACCCGGGACATCGCCGGTATCTACGTGGACCCGCGCGAGGCGGAAGCCGGACCGCCCATCGGCAAGCCGGTCCAGATCGAGG
>REEP01000016.1 GCA_007695045.1 Rhodospirillales bacterium
GCGCCCCACGACCTTGACGCCAAGACCCTGTACGAAAAGCTCTATTGCGCCCGGGGCGAGATGGAGAACCGGATCAAGGAATGCCAACTCGATCTCTGGGCCGACCGCACCTCCGCTGCCACCATGAAGGCAAACCAGCTCCGCCTGTGGTTCTCGTCGTTCGCCTACGTGCTGATGGAGGCACTGCAGCGGCTCGGCCTCGCCCATACCGACCTCGCCAAGGCCACCTGCGGCAGCATCCGCCTGAAACTGCTGAAGATCGGCGCCCGGGTTACGATCTCGGTGCGGCGCATCAAGATCGCCTTCGCCTCGGCCTGCCCGTTTCAAGACACGTTCGCCCTCGCTTATGCCCGCCTCCGGGCGCCGCCGCAAAGCCCCTGAGCCACACCTGCCCGGAGCCCATCGCCCCACCGAGGCGCATTGACGCGCGCCCGTCATGACTCGCATCGCGTGCACTCACCAGGACCACACCACCCAGCGGCGAACACCAACATCAAGCCGACCGGAACACCAAGCCACCAAACCATGCCCAACCGAAAATCCGCTCCGACAACGCTGAACGCACCCCGCGGTGAGAAATGCGCGCTAGGGCGCCTCAGCTACCGGCATCCTTGGCGTTGGGGAAGAACAGCGGCTCGCCCTCAACCCTGAAGTCGGCGATGGCCTGCTGCCCGGCATCGGAGACCAGCCAGTCGATGAAGGCTTGGCCGTCCGCCGCCTTAACGTGGGGGTGGCGCGCCGGGCTCACCAGGATCACCCCATAGGGGTTGAACAACCGCGCATCGCCCTCGACCAGGATGACCAAATCGCTCTTGCTGGCGAAGCCGAGCCAACTGCCGCGGTCGGCCAAAGCATAGGCGCCGACGCCGCGGGCGGTGTTGAGCGTCGAGCCCATGCCGGAGCCGGTCTCCCGATACCAGCGGCCGCTGGCGGCCCGCGCATCCACCCCGGCCGCCTGCCACAGCTCCATCTCCCGCTTGTGCGTGCCGCTGTCATCGGCGCGGGAGGCGAACGGTGCCTCCGCCTCGGCAATGCAGCGAAGCGCCTCGGCCGCGTCGGTGTATCCGCGAACGCCGGCCGAGTCATCCTCGGGCCCGACGATCACGAAGTCATTGTACATCACGTCGAAACGCTCGACCCCGTAGCCCTCGGCCACGAACCGTTCTTCCGACGGGGTGTGGTGGACCAGCAGCACGTCGGCGTCACCCCGCTCCGCCAGCCGGATCGCCTGGCCGGTGCCCACCGCCACGACACGCACGGCAATGCCACTTTCCGCCTGGAACAGCGGCAGGATATGGCCGAGCAGGCCGGAGTGCTCGGTAGAGGTGGTGGAGGCGACGGTGATGAACCGCTCCTGCGCCGAAGCGCCGGGGGCTGCCAGTAACAAAGCCAGGGCGAGAAGCCCGCACCCCTGCAACAAGCGTAGTAAGCAGCGAGCATAGATCGTCATGATCCGACCCTTTTCAGCTGCGACGGCAATCGGCCCTCGAGGAAATGCGCCGCCTCCTGGGTGGCCGGGCGCCTGAAGAAAACCTCGGCAGAAGTTTGCTCCTGCAATCGGCCACGGTGCAAGAACAGGATCTCGTCGGCCAGTCGGTGGGCTTGGCCGAGGTCGTGGGTGCTCATGACGATCTTGGTCCCGGTTTCATGGATGGCGTTGATGATGTCCTCCACTGCCCGCGTGGCGGTGGGGTCGAGGCTTGCGGTGGGCTCGTCCAGGAACAGTACCTGCGGCCGGAGGGCCCACGCCCGGGCCAGCGCTACCCGCTGCTGCTCCCCGAACGACAGCACCCGCGCCGGCGCATCGGCGAACCGGTGCAGGCCGGTGCGGGACAGCACCTCTTGTATCCGCTCCTGCCGCTCCGCCCGGGGCACGGCCCGGAGCTGCAGGGCATAGTCGACGTTGGCCGCCACCGACCGGCGCAGCATCACCGGGCGCTGGAACACCATCGCCTGGTGCCAGCGCGGATCGGTGACGCCAGCGTGACCCCAGGCGATCACGCCTTCGGTCGGGCCGACCAAGCCGTGGCACAGCATGATGAGCAGGGTCTTGCCGGCGCCGTTGGGGCCGAGGATGATGCTCCGCGGCCCGGCCGCCAAGGTGACGGACACGGCCTTGATCCGCGGCTTGCCGCCGGCGGCATAGCTCACCCCTTGCAAGGTCAACGGCAGGATGGCGGGCACGGGCCCGTTCACGCCCCCCGCCTCCGCGCCATGTCGGTGAGCACATAGGCGGTCCCGGCGATGCCGGTGGACAGGGCGATCAGGATCAGGCCGAGGCCCAGGGCGAGGGCCAGGTTGCCGCGGCTGGTTTCCAGCGCGATCGCGGTGGTCATCACCCGGGTGACATGATCGATGTTGCCGCCGACGATCATCACCGCACCCACCTCCGCGCTGGCCCGCCCGAACCCCGCCAGCAGTGCGGTCAGAAGGGAGAACCGCCCCTCCCACAGCAGTGTCGGGATCGCCCGCCCCGGCCCTGCGCCGAACGACCGGAGCTGGTCACGGTATTCCTGCCACAGGTCATGAATGGTCTGCTGGGTCAGGGCGGCAACGATAGGGGTGATCAGCAGCACCTGGGCGATCACCATGGCGGTGGGGGTGAACAGCAGGCCGAGGGTGCCGAGCGGCCCGGCGCGGGACAGCAGCAGGTAGACGAACAACCCCACCACCACCGGCGGCAGCCCCATGAACGCGTTCAGCGCCACCACGATCACGGTGCGGCCGGGAAAGCGAAACAGCGCCAAGGCGGCGCCCAGTGGCAGGCTGATCAGGGCGGACACGGCCAGTGCGGTCAGGGTGATGGTGAGCGACCGGGTGACGATCGCCACCAGGTCCCGGTCCAGCGACCAGACCAGGGCGCCCGCGGCGGCGAAAGCCTCCCACAGGTCCTGCATGCCTCGGCATTCCCGTCCCAGGCGGCCTTGCACGTCGGCCGATGCTGCAGGATGCGGGCGGCCGGCCCGGTTTGGCAAGCGGAGCCACCCTTTCGCCGCGGTATCCCACCGCAACCAGTCGCCCTACATCGGCTTCGCGCGCTGCCTGGATCCTGATCCGGCTTCCGCTGGAGGTGGCGGCGCTGTTCCGCGAGTGGCTGGAGGCGCACCGGCCGGACGGCGCCGGGCGCGTGCTGACGCGGATCCGCGACAGCCACGGCGGTGCGCTGTACCGGTCCCGGTTCGGCGAGCGGATGACCGGCACCGGTGCCTATGCCGAGCTGCTGGCGAAGCGCTTCCACCTGGCCTGCCGGCGCATCGGCATCAAGGACAGAGACGACGACGTTGACGGCCTCGACGTCACGCAGTTCAAGGTGCCAACCGCACCCGGGCAGCAGCTCAGTCTGCCGCTGTGACGCCGCGGCCGTGCGGCGCGCGACGGCCCCACGCTGCCCCCTTGTCGCGATCAACCGCGGCAACCGCGCTTACGAGCGAACGGGCGCGAGGCCCAGGTGGGCGACGACGAACGCGGCGATGGCCTCGACGTCGTCCAGGCCGAGCACCGGCACCGCGACGTCCGGCAGCGGCAGATCGCTCGCCACCGCGACGATGGCGGGATCGCCCCGGCACAGCAGCGGCATGCCGAGGACCGGGCGGTGCACCTCCAGCTTGTCATGGCCGAGATGCTTGAACCCCTCCACCAGAACCAGATCCACCGGTGTCATGTGCCGCAGCATCTCCGCCAGCGGCGGTTCCGGCCGGCCGCGCAGCTCGTGCATCAGGGTCCAGCGGCTGGCGGACACCAGCATCACATCCGTGGCGCCGGCCTCACGGTGCCGAAACGTATCCTTGCCCGGGCGATCCAGGTCCACCCGCTCGTGAGTGTGTTTCAGCGTCGACACGGTAAGGCCGAGGCCGATCAGCCGCGGCAGCAGCCTCACCATCAGCGTGGTCTTGCCGCTGCCGCTCCAGCCGGCGATGCCGAACACCTTCATGGCGGCCGGTGGGGTGCCGCCGTACCGGCGGTTCCGGCGGCGGCCGCCAGGCGGGCAGTCGCCTCGGCCAGATCCTCGGGCGCGTTGACGTTGAAGAACGGGTCGCCGTCGCCGGTCGGGAACGCGACCGTCGCCACCCGGTAGCGGGCGGTCCAGGCATCGATCTTGCGCACTCCATCCCCGGTCATGGCCTGGCGGAGGGCGGCTGCAAGACGGACCGGCCACAGGCCGAACACCGGGTGAGTCCGCCCGCCGGACGCGGCAAGCGACAGGTCCGCCCTGTCGGGTTCCACCGCTTGTTGCAGGCGCACCACCAGGTCGCTTGGCAGGAACGGGGTATCGGTCGCGAAGGTGGCGACGAACCGGCATTCCGGCAGGTGCCGCTCCGCCCACTCCAGGCCGGTGAGGATGCCCGCCAGCGGCCCCTGGAAGCCGCCGATGACGTCCGCCACCACCGGCAGGCCGAACCGCCGGAACCGGGCGGGATCACCGCCGGCATTGATCAGCAGATGGGGCACCTGCGGCGCCGCCCGGGCCAGCACCCGCTCCAGCAAAGTGTCCCCGCCGATCCGCTGCAGGCACTTGTCGCCGCCGCCGAGGCGCCGGGCCTGGCCGCCCGCCAGCAGCACGCCCAGGACCGGGGGACCGGGGTCAATCCCGGTCATCGTCCGCAACTCCTGCCTTGCGGCCGGCTCCCCGGGGTTCGTCCGGGGCCACGCCCGGATCGGCGTCGTAGACGATGCGTTCCACTCCCGAGAGGGCGATGAACCGGCGTCCCCGAACCCGGCCGATCAGGGTGAGGCCGGCGCGCCTGGCCAGTTCCACCCCCCAGGCGGTGAAGCCCGACCGGGACATCAGGATCGGGAGCTGCATCTGCACGGTCTTGATCACCATCTCGCTGGTGAGCCGCCCGGTGGTGTAGAGGTACTTGCCGTCGGGACCGATGCCGTTGAGACGCATGTGGCCGGCGATCTTGTCCACCGCGTTATGGCGGCCGACGTCCTCCATGTAGACGATCGGGCGATCCGCCTCGCACAGCACGCAGCCGTGGATGGCGCCGGCGGCGAGATACAGGCTTGGCACCGTGTTGACGGCCTTCAACAGCGAATAGAGCCAGCGGGTGTGGAGCCTGGCGCCGGGATCGAGAACGACGGTGTCGAACTTCTCCATCATGTCGCCGAACACGGTGCCCTGGGCGCAGCCGGAGGTGAGCACCTTGCGGGTCAGCTTCTGTTCGAAGTCGGTGGTGCGCGCGGTGCGCACGACCACCGCCTCGACCTCGGGGTCGTGGTCGATGGCAGTGATCTCATCGTCGCCCCTGAGCATGTTCTGGTTGATCAGGTAGCCCGCCGCCAGATATTCGGGGTAGTCACCGACGGTCATTATGGTGACGATCTCCTGGCCGTTGAGGAACAGGGTCAGCGGCCGTTCCATCACCACCTGCGCCGCCACCGGGCGGCCATCCTGATCGAGCCCGGCGAGCCGGGTGGTCAGGCGCGGATCATCCGGCTTCGGCATGATCGGCTCAGGCATTGCGGCTGCGGCTCCTCCCCGGCGGCGGACCGCTCCGCCGCGATCCATCATTCTGATCGAGGCGCTCGTGGGTGGCAATCGCCGGCGCCGGGCAGCAGCGGCGAGGCTTGGCCTCTACCCCTGCCGCCGGTTCCCGGTTTCCGGGCGGAAGCCGATGGCCACCAGGTAGATCTCCGTGGATTCGGGGCGTGATGACGGAGGCTTGACGTGGCGGACGGAAGCGAATCGGCGGGGTCGCCGAGCTCGGCGATCAGCCGTGCAGCAGTGTTGGATCCAATGCCGTCGATGGTGGTGAGCAGGCTGCCGATGTCGGCTTCCA
>REEP01000092.1 GCA_007695045.1 Rhodospirillales bacterium
TCGAACGCGGCCGTGGTTGCCGGGCGGTAGACGATGCCGGCGCCGGGCCCTCCGGCAAAGTCGACGGTCGCGCCCGACGCAGCCTCCACCGCGATAACCCGGAGTGTGCCGGAGTCGTCATCATCGTCAGGGTCGAGGTCATTGGCGAGGATATCGACCGCGACAGCCTCACCGCGTGCCACCGCGGCGGCGACATCGTCTTTCGCCTCGGGGGGGTTGTTCACCCCGGTGACGGTCAGTGTCACGGTGGCTGTGTCGGTGCCGCCGAACCGGTCTTCAATGGTGTAGGTGAAGGTGTCGGTGGCGGTCTCGTTTTTGGGCAGGGAGCGGAAGGCCTCTCGGGGGTCGTAGGCGATGCTGCCGTCGGCGCGGAGGCCGACGGTGCCTCCGGCCTCGCTGAGGTCGGCCACATCCATTAGCGTGATCACATCATCCCGATCCGGGTCGAAATCGTTGGCGAGCAAGGTGGCGGCCGGGATCTCATTGAAGTCATCGGCCAGGACCAGACCCGGCAGGATGTCGTCCACCGCGACCGGTGGGTCGTTGATGCCCTGAACGGCGACGTTGACCACGCCGGTGACGATGCCGCCGTCGCCGTCGGGGACTTGGTAGGTGAACAGGTCGTTGCCCCGCTGCCCCTGGCCCAGGAAGCGGAACTGGCCGGCCGGGTCATAGCGGATGTTGCCGCCTCCCAGCACCGTTGCTTCGGCACCGGACGGCAGAGTGTGCGGAATGCCCAGGTCGATCGACCGAGAATCGATCGAAAGGACAACCCGGGGTGCGCCCTCGATCGGGGGCAGAATCAGGGTGAAGATGTCGATGACGCCGGGCTCGTCCTGGCCCACCAGCAGTTCGCCGACAAAGGGCGGCGGGCGCGGGTAAGTGAACAGGATGGGCACCTCGAACGTCACCAGTTCGAAGAATCCGTCGAACAGGGCGTTGTTGGACCGGACCCCCACGCCGGCCGGGCCGGGCGCGCCCGGCAGCGCCATCGGCTCCAGCGGCGGCGGCATCGGGACGGAAATCGGCACCAGGTCCAGCCCCGGCAGCGGCGACGCCGTCAGGAGGATCGGGCCGACAGCGGCGGGCACGTCTGCCCCGTCACCGCCCGCCTCGGTCACGAAGGCTGCGAGCCGGGTGGCGAGGTCGGCGTCGGGATCCTGGCGTTGCCCTTGGTCCTCGTCCGGTTGGACGAAGCGGGGATCAATTCCCGTGCCGTCCAGGATCGGGGTCATCGCCGGGCCGAACAGGCGCGAGGCGGCGGTCGGGGTCAGTGCCGCGATGCTGATGTCGCCGGCCACGACGGTGAAGCCGAGGCCGGGAGTGGCGATGGTCTCAGCGGCGACGACGCGGCCGTCCGGCCCCCACACGGATATGCTGATTTCGCCGGGCACCGGTTGCCCCGTTCGCGGATCCGACTGCGGCAGCAGGGCGCCGCCCAGCACCGCGTTTCCAGGTTCGAACGCGAGGCCCAGGGCGATGCCGCGGACGGCGATGGCGGCCACCGGCGTCTCGATCACCATGGCGTCCGGTGCCAGCTTGGCGATGGCGCCGGAGACGGTCACCAGGACACCCTCGAGGAGGTTCAGGACGAGGGACCCGGCGCTACCGGCCGGATCGAACACCGCTTCGTCCAGGATGACCCGGCTGTCGCCGCCGATGGACAGCACCGTGCCGTCCGAGAGCCGCAGGCCCGCCGCGGCGCCGACATGCGTCGCGATCAGATCGCCGGGGAACAGCGGGTCCCCCGGCGCGAGGACCAAGGCAACCCCGTCGCTGCGCACCGCGGTGACGGTGCCTTCGAGCGACTCCACGGTGCCGATGGGGAGGGAGTCGATGAGGGTCAATGGCGCGTCGGCCGCGCCGGAGATGTGAATAGGCGCGTCGGCCGCGCCGGAGATGTGAATAGGCGCGTCGGCCGCGGGCGCGCCGCGCACGATGTCCGGCTTGGCCGGTCCCCCGTCGGCGGTGACTGCGCTGCTCAACACCAGCCCCTCAAACGTTCGCCAATTCCGGGAATTTATTAGCGCAAAACGGGCATAGTTACCAGAGCGTTAATCCCTCAACGTGCAGGGCCGGCGCAATGCGTCGGCGATGCGAAACGCGCGCCGCCGTCCCTTGGGCGGCGTTCTCCGGGATGGGGATGAGATGAAGAGTGGGATGGCGCGCCCGTTCGAACGACGTTCGAACGCCATTTCAGACAAGAGGGCGATCATTCTTGAAGGAATGGCGCGCTCGGCAGGATTCGAACCTGCGACCTTCGGCTCCGGAGGCCGACGCTCTATCCCCTGAGCTACGAGCGCAATCCCAAGACGTTCCCGCCGTCAGCCGGCGGCACCGGTATCCCGCACCATATCGCAACTGTCGCGAACGCCACAAGGGGCGCGCGCGAGCGCCTCGGAATCCGCGCCGGAGGGGAGGGGGGCCCTCGGGTCGGAGATCCAGGCAGCGATGTCCCGCCACACCACCTGCGCCTGCAGGTCCCGCAGCAGCATGTGGTAGCCGTCGGCATACACGGCGACCCGGATGCCGGCGTCCTCGGGCAGGGCGGCGACGAAGCGGCGGACCGGTTCCTCGGGCACGATCTCGTCCTGCGCGCCATAGAGCATCAGGGCGGGGCCGTCGAGACGCGGGGCCGCCGCCAGCGCCGCGTCCATGAGGTTGACGAGGCCGTAGATCGCGTCGATCCGCGTTTCCTTGATCACCAACGGATCACGGCCGAGTTCCCGCAGCATGTCGATGTTGTCCGACGCGACCACGCCGAGGCCGCGCCCGGTCACCGTCATGCCGGGCAGGGTGCGGACGGAAAGCCAGAGGGCGGCGCGCTGGTACCATGGCATGGTGCTGCGCCCCCACACCGCCGGTGCCGCCAGGATCAGGCCGTCCACCTTCGGCGGCGCCGGCCCGGTGGCGGCCAGGATGGCGACCGCCCCGCCCATGCTTTCGCCCACCACGTAGAGCGGCAGGTCCGGGTGGCGCCGGCGCAGCGCCGCCACCACCGCCTTGAGGTCGTCGACCAGGGTCGCCCGGCCGGGCCAGATGCCACGGTTGGGCGCCCGGCCGAAGCCACGCTGGTCGTAGGCATAAGAAACGATGCCCCGTTCGGCCAGGAACGCACCGGTCCCGGCGAAGAACTTGCCGTAGTCGTTGAACCCGTGCACGGCCAGCACCACTGCCGTCGGTGTCTGCTCTGCGGGAGCCCAGACGTGCAGCGGCAGGATCACGCCGTCGGCCACCCGCACCCCGTCGCGGGCCATGCCGGGCGCCGCCACAGGCGTGCCGGCGGGAATCACCAGGGGCGCGCAGGCGGTGATGATCAACACGGCCAGCGCCAACGCCGCCAGCCGCCACGGCGGCAGCCGTCTGCGGGCTTCCCTCACGGCAGGGTGCCGGTGGTGACCGCAGGCGCCAGGGCTTGCGGCGGCTCCTCCACAGCCGTCGTGAGACGGAGGAACACGTCCTCCAGGTCGGCTTCCTCCGTGCTCACGTCCACCACCGTGAGCCCTACCGCCACCACCGCATCCAGGATCGCGCCGGCCTGCGGCTGGCTGGAGGAGTAGCTGAACACCAGCCGGCCCGGCCGGAGGATCCGCACGCTGAAACCCGAGAGCGCGGCCGGCACCTCGGCAACCGGCTCGGCCAGGGTGACCGTGAGTTCCTTGCTGTCCAGGCGACGCAGCAGCGCTTCGGTGGTGTCGCAGGCGATCAGGCGGCCATGGTTGATGATGGCGATGCGGTCGCACATCGCTTCCGCCTCTTCCAGGTAGTGGGTGGTGAGCACGATGGTGGTGCCGGCATCCCGGAGCCGGCGCGTCGCGGCCCACAGCTGGCGGCGCAGTTCCACATCGACCCCCGCCGTGGGCTCATCCAGCACCAGCACCCGGGGCGCGTGCACCATCGCCTTGGCCACCAGCAGCCGCCGGCGCATGCCGCCGGACAGGGTGCGGGCGTAGGCCTCGGCCTGCGGCGTGAGGCCGACCACGTCCAGGATCTCGGCCGTCCGGCGCCGCGCCTGCGGCACGCCATAAAGCCCCGCCTGCACCTCCAGCAGTTCCCGCGGGGTGAAGAACGGATCGATGTTGAGTTCCTGCGGCACCACGCCGATGGCCCGCCGCGCCGCGCGCATGTCGGCGTCGATGTCATGGCCCCAGACGCGGACGGTGCCGGACGTGCGCACCACCAGCCCGGCCAGGATGTTGATCAGCGTCGACTTGCCGGCGCCGTTGGGGCCGAGCAGACCGAAGAACGAGCCGCGCGGGACGGTGAGCGACACGTCGTCCAGCGCCAGCACCGGCTCCTTGCGGCCGTGGTAGGTCTTGTTGAGGTGGATGACCTCGATGGCGGCGTCGGGCGCGGCTTTGGGTCGGCCCTGCGTTTCGGACAGGCGGCTCACCATGGGAGCGGATTGCGGCACGTCGGGATTGATCATCGGACCACAAGCGCTATCATCCGCTTCGCAGGGCGGTCAACGGCCGCGACTGGCTGCCGTGGCAGCATCGTCCCCATCCGCTTTGTGAGTCAGGCGCTTTGCATGAGCCAGGAAACCGCGATCGTCGTCGAAAGCCGCGTCGTCAACTGTGATGGCGGCGGCGGCCCGCTCGGCCACCCCAGTGTCTACCTGCATATTGGCGAGGAGGGGGAGGTGGTCTGTCCCTATTGCTCCCGCCGCTTCGTGCTGAGCGAGCGCGCCTCCGAATCCGCCTCGCATGCCTGAGCCGGCCCGATCCGGGTGTCCAAGCCTCAACCCCGTCATGTCTATCTGGTCGATGGCTCCGGCTTCATCTTCCGGGCCTACCATGCGCTGCCGCCGCTGACCCGCCCGGACGGCACGCCGGTGGGCGCCGTCTATGGCTTCGTTACCATGCTGATGAAGCTGCTGGCGGAAACGGATGCCGATCACATCGTGGTGGTTTTCGACTCGGATCGGCGCACCTTCCGCAACGACATCTATCCCGACTACAAGGCCAACCGACCGGAACCGCCGGAAGACCTGGTCCCGCAGTTCGAGCTGGTGCGCGAAGCCACCCGGGCGTTCAACGTCGCCATGGTCGAGCAGCCGGGGTTCGAGGCCGACGACCTGATCGCGACCTATGCCCGCAAGGCACGGGAAGCGGGTGCCCGGGTCACCGTCGTGTCGTCGGACAAGGACCTGATGCAGCTCGTCGGCGACGATGTAGAGCTGTTCGATGCCATGAAGAACCGGGTGATCGATGCGGACGCGGTCAGGGCGCGGTTCGGCGTCGGCCCGGACAAGGTCAAGGACGTGCAGGCCCTGGCCGGCGACAGCATCGACAACGTCCCGGGGGTGCCCGGCATCGGCGTGAAGACCGCCGCCACCCTGATCCAGGAATACGGCGACCTGGAAACCCTGCTCGCCCAGGCGGAGCGGATCAAGCAGCCGAAGCGCCGCCAGTCCCTGATCGACCATGCCGAGGATGCCCGCATGTCCCAACGGTTGGTGAGCCTGGACGACTCCGTGGAGGTTGCGGAACCGTTGGCCGCCTTCGCGGTGCAGAAGCCGGACCCGGCGGCGCTGCGCGGTTTCGTCGAAGCGCAGGGTTTCAAGTCGCTGCTGGCCCGCATCGAAGCGGTGATCGCCCGGAGCCAGGGCGGGGACGCCGCGGCCACGCCGGCCGCCACCGGGGAGAATCACCGCGCCGCCTACGAACTGGTCCAGGACGAGGCCACACTCTCACGCTGGATCGAGGACGCCACCCGCCAGGGCATGGTGGCAGTGGACACCGAGACGACGTCCCTGCGGGCCCGTCGGGCCGAGTTGGTGGGCGTTTCGCTGGCTCTCGCGCCGGGCCGCGCCTGCTACATCCCGCTCGCCCACAAGGCGGCGGGGGCCGGCGAACTGCGGCTCTCCGGGAATGGCGCAGACGCACCGCGGCAGATTCCGATGGCGCGCGCGCTCAAGCTACTGAAGCCTCTGCTCGAGGACCCGTCGGTCCTCAAGATCGGTCACAACATCAAGTATGACCTGCATGTACTGGCCGCCTGCGGCATCCACGTGGCCCCGATCGACGACACCATGATCCTGTCCTACGTGCTGGAGGGCGGGCGGCACGGCCACGGCATGGACGAGGTGTCGCCCCTCTACCTCGGCATCGATACCATCACCTACGCGGACGTCGCCGGCACGGGTAAGAACCAGCTCCGCTTCGATCAGGTGGCGCTGGATAAGGCCCTCGCCTACGCCGCCGAGGATGCCGACGTCACCTGGCGCCTGCACGCGGTGCTCCGGCCACGCCTGGTGCAGGAGCGGCTGGTCAGCGTGTACGAGACGCTGGAACGGCCGCTGATCCCGGTGCTGACGGCGATGGAAGCGGCCGGCATTCGCGTCGACGCCGAGGCCCTGAAGGGCCTCAGCCGGGACTTCCAGGGACGCATGGATGCCCTGGAGGTGTCGATCCACGAGCTCGCCGGTCATCCCTTCAACGTCGGCTCGCCGAAACAGCTGGGCGAGGTGCTGTTCCAGGAAATGGGCTTGCAAGGCGGCAAGAAGAGCAAGACCGGGGCCTACGCCACCGGTGCCGACGTGCTGGAACAGCTGGCGGCGGAGGGCCACGATCTGCCCGCGCGGGTGCTGGACTGGCGCCAGCTGGCCAAGCTCAAGAGTACCTATGCCGATGCCCTGGTGGGGGAGATCGATCCCCGGACCGGCCGTGTCCACACCTCCTATTCCCAGGCGGCCACCTCCACCGGCCGGCTCGCCTCCGCCGATCCCAACCTGCAGAACATCCCGATCCGCACCGAGGAAGGCCGCAAGATCCGCCGCGCCTTCGTGGCCGATGACGGCTGCGTGTTGCTCAGCGCCGACTATTCGCAGATCGAGCTCCGCCTGCTCGCCCACGTCGCCGACATCGGATCCTTGAAGCAGGCATTCCGGGAGGGACAGGACATCCACGCCCTCACCGCCTCGCAGGTGTTCGGGGTGCCGATGGAGGGCATGGATCCCGCGGTGCGGCGCAAGGCCAAGGCGATCAACTTCGGCATCATCTACGGCATCTCGGCGTTCGGCCTCGCCCGCCAGCTCGGCATCCCGCGCGGCGAGGCCGGCGCCTACATCAACGCCTACTTCGAGCGCTATCCCGGCATTCAGGACTACATGGAACGCACCCGGGTGTCTGCCCGGGAGCATGGCTTCGTCACCACCCTGTTCGGCCGGCGCTGCCACATCCAGGGGCTCAGCGACAAGAATCCCTCGGTGCGTAATTTTGCCGAGCGTGCCGCCATCAACGCGCCGATCCAGGGTGGTGCCGCCGACATCATCAAGCGGGCGATGGTGCGCATTCCGAAAGCGCTGGCGGCGAAAGGGCTGGCCGCGCGGATGCTGCTGCAGGTGCACGACGAACTGGTGTTCGAGGTGCCCGAAGGCGCGGTTGAGGAAACCCGCGAGGTCGTGGTCAGGGTGATGGAGGCGGCCGCCCACCTGAGCGTGCCGCTGGTGGTGGACGCCGGCACCGGCCACAACTGGGCCGAGGCGCATTGAACAAGGGCAAGGATCTCCCTGCTCAGGGGCGTTATCAACTCGCGGCGCG
Source organism: Rhodospirillales bacterium (assembly GCA_007695045.1). GTDB lineage: Bacteria > Pseudomonadota > Alphaproteobacteria > Rhodospirillales > Defluviicoccaceae > REEP01. The sequence goes on from REEP01000092.1 coordinate 7,545, forward strand.
GGAGGAAACCGTCGCTGCGAATCGTTTATCTGTCGTGTTCGCGAGGGCAGGGACCGAGTCCGCGGCACGGTTGCCCAAGCCTGGGCGTCGGGCCAAGGGCGTCGCCGAGCCGGCCCGCGTTACCTTCGGTCTGGTCTATCGACTGGGTCTATGCCGGCGGCGGGTAGCCGAGGTCGTCGCGCGTCGTCAGCGGTTCGCCGAGCAAGGTGCACAGCTGGTCGAGCCGGGATGACTTCGCTGCGATCATGATCTCGGCCTTGCGGGTCAGTTTGGCGATGTTGGCGGAGGAGGCATCGTCGAAGTCGTCGTTGGGACCGTCGTCCCCGGGTCCGAACCGGTCCAGATCGGTCTGGAACCGGAAGTAATCGTTGCGATCGAAAAGCTGCTTGAGCTGGTAATGCACGGTGTCTTCGACACCGTCCATGATCACGCTCAGGATCGGCCGGATCCAGCCGAGCAGGCCCCAGTTGCGCGCGTCAGCGTAGGGGATCGGCCGTTCCAGCTCGCCGGTGCCGAGGGACACCACCACGAAGCGTTCGGCGCCCGGATAGATCCGCCGCCCCGCAACGTACGCGCACATCGACGGATTGTTGGCGAAGACGCCGCCGTCCACCAGAGCGTAGCGTTCCCGATTGCTGCTGCGGATCAGCGCGGGTTCGAAGTAGGTGGGCGCCGCAGACGTCGCCCGGCAGATGTCGCGCAGGAAGAAATCCCGATCCTTCGCCCGTTCGGGCGGTGTCCGGTCCTGCTCCAGCTCCCGCCCCTGGGCTTTCCAGCTCTTGAAGAAATGCGGTTCGCGGCGTTCCAGGTCGTAAGCGGTGACCATGATGTCGCTCCGGACCGAAGACAGCAGCGCGTTGCCCAACGTCTCCCGAAGAATATTCTCAAGATTCGCGTGGGCGTACTTCTCGTCAGTCAGCCCGCCCAGAGACGTGAACCCCTTCCACAGACTGCGCTGGAAGATTTCCCGACCGCGGTCGCGATAGAGGGCGTACAGGTCGGCCGCGGTGAAAGCGGGGGCGGCGCCGCGCGGCAAGGCGAGGCCGGCCGCGAGGATACCGCCGGTCGAGGTGCCCGCAACCAGGTGGAACAGATCGCTGATGGGCCGGCCGGTGCGGCGTTCGATCTCGGCCAGCACGAGGGCCGGGATAACGCCGCGGATACCGCCGCCATCGAGAGACAGAATGCGCACTGTCTTGGTCATGATCCTCCCCAAATTCTGACGGCCGGTTTGGCCCGGTCCATCGGTGATTTTCAATGAGATCATACCACGTCGGCATCCGCCGATCCCAGCCCGGGAAACATGCCCGGGAAACATGCCTGGGAAACACTCCATGACAGCCGATCTTGGGACTCTGCGTCAACCGCACCGGGTCTACCCGGTGCGGCGCAAGAAGAATGCCCCGTTCGGGGCATTAGGTATGGAGAATGATCGCCTTTTGTTTTGTTCCGGTCCAATCTTGGTGGTACTTGGCTTCGACCAAGCGGATTCCGACGAAGCAAGCGCTCGACAAGGCCGTGCAACTTGCGGTACTGTGCTTTTATGAGACGAATCGCGGCGGAAGTGGGGCCGGACCCCATCGATCGATATGTCGGGACCCGCATCCGAGGCCGACGAGTAGGCTTGCGGATCTCGCAAACCAAGCTGGGGCACGCCATCGGTGTCACCTTCCAGCAAATCCAGAAGTACGAGAGTGGAACCAACCGGGTCGGCGCCAGCAATCTCTACCGTATCGCCCGCGCCTTGGGCGTCGATGTTTCATTTTTTTTCGAGGGGTTGAATGCAGAAACGCGAATAGCCGGTGCGCCCATGGCGGCGGCAGGCTTGGCGGACGTGCCGATGGCGGAATTCGAAGGGCAGGCCGGGTCGCCCCGCGAATCCTACGAGTTGTTGCAGAGCTACTTCCGCATCCCGGACCCTGATGTGCGCAGGCGGCTGTTTCAGTTGGTTCGAACCCTGGCGCACGGGACGGAGGGCGGATAGCCCGACCCGGTCCGTCTGAGCTTCACTTAAGACATTCCAAGCAAGCATAGATTCTGCCTAAGACGGTGCCCGTGAGTTGGCGCAAGCCGGTTTCGTCAAGCGATCCGGCGCCCGAAACCGACGTCCGGGCCACGACCGCAACATCATGCCATTGCGGCCGGGGACCGCGACGGTATGCTTCGCGCCCAGGGCGACTGTGCATCCGGCTTGAGGTGTCTTCCCAGTGAACGCCGTCTTTTTCGCGCTGGTGGCGATCGCCTTCGCCGTCGCCGGCTACCGGCATCTGGTCTTCGCGGATGTCGACGACCAGGGCCGCCTGCCGATGGAAGCCCTGTCCGTTGCCATCATCGATGCCGCCGCCGGTGCGGTGACCCTGGCGATCGGCCTGATCGGGGTGATGACCCTGTTCCTCGGCGTGATGAAGGTGGCGGAAGCCGGCGGCCTGCTGGTGATCATCGCCAAGGTGGTGCGCCCGCTGATGCAGCGGCTGTTCCCGGAGGTGCCGCCGGACCATCCGGCCATGGGCGCCATCATCCTCAACGTTTCCGCCAATGCGCTCGGCCTCGGCAACGCCGCCACGCCGTTCGGCATCCGGGCGATGCAGGAGTTGGACAAGCTCAACCCGGTCAAGGGCACGGCCAGCAACGCCATGGTGCTGTTCCTGGCCATCAACACGTCGGGCGTGACCCTGCTGCCCACCGGCGTGATGGCGTTGCGCGCAGCCGCCGGCTCGGCCGATCCGGCAGCCATCGTGCCGACGACCCTGTTCGCCACCATCTGTTCCACCACCGCCGCCATCATTCTCGCCAAGCTGCTGCAAGGGCGATTCGCGGTGGGGCCGCTGTCGACCGTGCCGGATGCGGCCAAAACCGAGGCGCAGCCGCCGGCCGATCACGTGACATCGGCGGACGCGGAGCCGCTACCGGCCGCGGCGGGTGCCTCATACCCCCTTTGGGTCTCGTTTCTTGTGCTCGGCGGTATCTTCGCCCTGGTGCCGCTGACCATCGTGCACGGCCGCACCGTGGCGCCGTGGGTGATCCCCGGCATCATCGTCGGCTTGCTGGCGTTCGGCGTTGCCATGCGTGTGCGCATCTACGAGGTGTTCGTGGACGGCGCCCGCGACGGCTTTCAGGTGGCGGTGCGGATCATCCCTTACCTGGTGGCGATACTGGTGGCGGTGGCCATGTTCCGCGAAAGCGGGGCGCTCTCCGTGCTGATCACGCCGCTGGGTGGGGTGACGGAACGGCTGGGGCTGCCGGCGGAAGCCTTGCCCATGGCCCTGCTGCGGCCGCTGTCGGGCTCCGGCGCCTATGGGGTCCTGGCATCAATCATCAACGATCCGGCCATCGGCCCGGACAGCTACACCGGTATCCTCGTCAGCACGTTCCAGGGGACCACCGAGACCACGTTCTATGTGCTGGCGGTATACTTCGGTGCCGTGGGCGTGCGCCGCCTGCGCCACGCCCTGCCGGCGGCCCTGGGCGCCGACGTGGTGGGCATCGCCGCCGCGGTGGTCATCTGCCTGACATTGTTCGGGTGAGGTATTGTTTGGGTGAGGTATTCAGGGGATCCGCCCGGTCAGCCGCCTTCCGCTCGCGCCCAGTCGAAGTAGAGCCGGCGCGCCAGGTGGTACAGCGGTCCGGGCTGCAACGACCGAGTCTCGACCCGCGTGCAGGGCTGCACCTTGGCGTAGTTGCCGGTGGCGAACACCTCCTCGGCGGTAAGCACCTCGGCCACGTCCACGGCCCGTTCCACCACGGTGATGCCGGCCGCCCGCAGCAGGGAGACAACGCGCTGTCGGGTGATGCCGTTCAGGAACGTGCCGTTGGGGGCCGGGGTATGGACCACGCCGTCGACGGCGAAGAACAGATTGGTGAAGGCGAATTCGGCGACGTTGTCCGCCGGATCGCGGATGATTCCGGTGTCGAAACCACGGGCGCGGGCGTCGGCCACCGCCCGGGCCACGTTGGGATAAAGGCAGGCGGCCTTGGCCTCCGTCGGTGCCATGTCGCGGGCCGGCCGGCGGAACGGTGACAGACAGGCGGAGAAACCTGTCGGTTCCGGCAAGGGCGAGAACCGGAGCGAGAGGACAAATCGGGTGCTCGCCGGATCGGGCACCACGAAGCCTGATTCGGCATAGAACATCGGGCACACGTAGAGCGGGGTCCCGGCCGGGAAGCGGGCGATTCCTTCCCGTGCCACCGCTTCCACGGTTGCCGCATCGATGGTGGGTTCGAGCCCGAGCACCCGGGCCGAGGCCAGCACACGGGCACAATGGCGGGGGAGGTCGGGGCAGAGGCCGTCAAAGGCTCTGGCGCCGTCGAAGACTGCCGAGCCCAGCCATACCGCGTGGCTGTTCGGTCCAAGCACAGCCGGGTTGCCGTCGTGCCAACGCCCATCAACGTAGGTCTGGTCGGAGGATGCCGCACTTCCCTTGGGCATGGTTGTCCTCCCCGCCGACGGTGCGCGTATGTTCGATGCATGGCGCACGTAGGCGCCTCATGGCAAGCCTTTACGGGAACCGTTTCGACAATTCAAATACCCCGTTGGCGGGGTCGGACGCGCCGCCGCGACGCCCTCTTGACTCGTCAGAGGATTAACCTCCGACAATGCACGCATCTGGCCATCGCCCTCAGGATGCTATGGTGGATGGTCGATCGCACAGCATGACGCGCATGCGCGCATCCACGGGAACGCAAAAGGCAGGCAGGATTCGCCATGTTCGGAGAAAGCTATAGTCTGTTCAGGATTCTCGGTTTCGAAATCCGCGCCAACGTGACGTGGCTGTTTCTGGCGCTGCTGATCACGTGGTCACTGGCGGCGGGCTTCTTCCCCTTCGTCTATCCCGACCTTGCGCCCACGACCTACTGGTCGATGGCGCTGGTGGGCATGCTGGGTCTGTTCTTTTCGCTCCTGTTCCACGAGTTGAGCCATTCGGTGGTGGCTCGTGCCTACGGCCTGCCGGTGGGGGGCATCACCCTATTCCTGTTCGGTGGCGTCGCGGAGATGACGGCCGAGCCCAAGGAACCGAAGGTGGAATTCTGGATGGCCATCGCCGGGCCGATCGCAAGCGTGGTTCTGGGCGTTGCGTTTTACGGTGTCGCCGTGACGATGGAAGGGCTGGGGGTGCCGGACCACATCGCCGGGGTGGCCCGCTACCTCGGCTTCATCAATTTTCTGCTGGCCGCCTTCAACATGGTGCCCGGATTTCCGTTGGACGGAGGGCGGGTGCTTCGCGCCGCCCTCTGGCACTGGAAGGGGGACGTGGTCTGGGCCACGCTCTGGGCATCGCGGATGGGTCAGGGTTTCGGCCTCTTGCTGGTCGCTTTGGGCGTGGTCAGCTTCCTTGGCGGCAATTTCATCGGCGGGATGTGGTGGATCCTGATCGGGTTGTTCGTCCGGGCGGCTGCGGCTGCCGGCTACAAGCAGTTGCTGACGCAGCAGGCGCTGAAAGGAAAGACGGTTCGACGGTTCATGACCACCGATCCCGTCACCGTGCCGCCCGAGACCACGGTTGAGCAGTTCGTCGAGGAATATCTGTACCGCCATGACTATGACGTCTTTCCGGTGGTCCGGGACGGACGTTTGCTCGGGTGTGCGAGCCTGCGCCAGGCGAAAGCGGTGCCGCGGGAGGAGTGGCGCCAAACCCGGGTGAGCGATGTCTGTCAGGACTGCGGCGACGTTAACACCGTGGACGTTGACGAGGATGCCGGCGAGGCTCTCAACCGCATGCAGCAGAACGAAAACGGCCGGCTCATGGTGACCGAGGGTCCGCGCCTGGTGGGTATGTTGGTGCTCAAGGATTTCCTGCGCTACCTGCAGATTCGCGGCGAACTCGAGAAGGCCTGACCCATGCGGCGACGGTGCCCGCCGGCAGATTTCGGATTTGTCAAGTTAAAAAATACCCACTGCATCCAAAAAGTCACAGTGGGCAGCGGCGCGCGATCGCCGGGTCATCCTGCGATTGCCTCTCGGCCGTAATGAGCGCATCTGGCGGCTGCGGATCGTCTCCCCACGGCAGAAAAGGATTTCGCCATGCCGATCCATGCAACGGCAACACCGCTCATCGGGGTGGTGCCTACAGACCAGACCGACCTTGTCGCGCTCAGTGACGAATGGGTGCGACTGGAGGCCCAGCGGGCTCGGCTGACCGCCGACGCCAGCCCCGGAGTCTCACTGGACTGGATCGTTCGCCGCCAAGCGTCGATCCGGGAGGCCATGCTCAAAACGCCGGCGGCGTCGCTGCACGGCGTCGGTGCCAAGCACCGGGTTGCCACATCCGCCGGACAGACCGACGGCGCCGATGACGAAATGCTGGAATCGGCGGAAGCGGACGTCATCCGGCTGTTCTACGGCTGAACCTTCCCGAAACGCCAGCGCAGCCGCTGCCGGCGCCCACGGGTGCCGGAGCGGCTGCGCTCCTTACCTTGCTTTGACGTCTGGGTTGATGTGAGGCAAGATGCGTATCGCGCAGTTGGCGCGGCGCGTGTCCGGTCATCCGCGCGTTCCGGTGGTCTCCAGGCCCCGGATCGATGGCAGACCTTCAGGGGGTTTGATCCAGTACGACGGTATGACACGGCCGGCCGCGCGGCTCCCGTTCAATGCGGTCCGACCGCCACACAGGAGTGTCTTCATGCGCGTTGCGATGCTTTCATCCGAATCCCTGCACTCGATCTCGTCCGGCGGGCTCGGCGTGCACGTCACCGAACTCGCGGCCGGCTTGCAACGGCGCGGCCACGACATGCACGTCATCACCCGGCGCAAGCACGACCAGAGCCATTACGACTGCATCGACGGGGTGCATTACCATCGGGTCGACCATGGGCTCAGCGAAAACTACGTCGAGTGCATGGACTACATGTGCAAGGCGATGGCCCACCGCTTTCACGAGGTCACCTCGATGATCGGCCGGTTCGAACTGGTGCACGCCCACGACTGGCTCAGTGCCAATGCCATGAAGTACGTGATGGATGGCTACGGCACCCCCGGCGTGCTCACCATGCACTCCACCGAGTACGGCCGCGATGGCAATGTGTTCTTTGACGGCTTCGCCGCCTGGGTGCGGGACGCCGAGGCCGCCGGCTGCCATAACGCCAGCGTCGTGATCGCCGTGAGCCGCTTCCTGGCCGACGAACTTCGCCGAATCTATCAAGTGCCGGACGAGAAGATCCACATCGTGCCCAACGGCGTCAGCTACCATGCCTTCGACGGCTACATCGACCCGGCCGCGGTCAAGGGCCGCTATGGCATTGCGCCAATAGCACCGATGATCTTCACGCCCGGTCGGATGACCCTCCAGAAGGGCATGGACATGCTGGTGGAAGCGGTGCCCATGGTGTTGGCCTCGTATCCGGAAACACGGTTCGTCATCGCCGGCGAGGGGCCGGAACGGGATACGGTGATTCGCCGCGCCCACGAGGTCGGCGCGGCCGGTTCCATCGTGTTCCTGGAGACGGTGCCGAGGTGGCAGTACATTGATCTGATGCGGGCCTGCGATATCGTGGCGGTGCCCAGCCGGAACGAGCCGTTCGGCATCGTCGTTCTGGAGGCGTGGGCCGCCGGCAAACCGGTGGTGGCCACCCTGGCAGGGGGGCCGCGGGAATTCATCTGGCACGACGTCAATGGCTACCTGGTCAACACCGACCCCGGTGGACTCGCCCACGGCATCGGTTCGCTGCTGGCCGACCACGACCATTGCCGGGCGCTCGGTGGGAACGGCCGCCGAGCGGTCGAGGATCGCTTCAACTGGGATAACATCGCCAGCTACACCGAAGGCGTCTACCACATGGCCGCTCACTAGTCGTCGCCGGCCTCGGGTCCGGACGGCGAAAACCGGGTGTCGCCAGTCGCCGCCTTCGCTACACACTTGATCGATGTGGCGGTCATCCAAGGCAAAGCTGGCGGTGGCGATGGCGTTCCTGCTTGGCCTCGGGATCGTCATCGTCCTGGTCGCGTGGAGCGGTGCCGACGCTGTGGCGGCCACTCTGGCCACCGGCGGCTGGGGACTGGTCACCCTTATTCCCTGTTACCTGGTGCCACTGATCGCCGCGGCCCTGTCTTGGCGGCTGTTGTTCCCGGCTCCGGGGCAGCCCGGCTTTCGCCTGCTGCTGGTGATGACCTGGATCGGGCTCGCCATCAACTGGCTGCTGCCGGTAGCCCAGGTCGGCGGCGAGGTGGTGAAGGCGCGGCTGATGCTGCGCCGTCGCATCGAACGGGCATCCACGGTGGCGAGCGTGGTCGTCGATCAGACGCTGCAGGTGGCCAGCCAGGCCATCTATGCCGTTGCCGGTGTGGTGACCTTGCTGCTGCTGGTGGCCGAACAGGGGGCGATCAGCCTTGCCGCCGTGGGCTTTGCCGGGGTCCTGGCGATCGGGCTGTTCGCGTTCTACCGGGTCCAGCGACTGGGCCTGTTCGGCCTGCTCAACCGTGCCCTGCACCGCCTGCGCCGGCATGCCGTGAGCGACGATTCGGCGGTGCGGGCCGGTGACCTGGACGACCGGATCCAGGCGCTTTACCGGCGGCGGGGAAGCTTGGCGGCGGCATTTGCCTGGCGGCTGGCCTTCCGGGTGGCGACCGTGGGCGAAATCTGGCTGGCGCTGTGGCTGATGGGCTATCCCGTCAGTGTCGCCGAGGCGCTGATCCTGGACAGCCTGGGACAGGCGGTGCGGTCGGCCGCGTTCGCTATCCCGGCCGGGATCGGGGCGCAGGAGGGGGCGTTTGTCGTGCTCAGCGTGGCCCTGGGCCTGCCGCCACAGGCCGGCGTGGCGGTGGCCCTGGCGCGTCGGTTCCGCGAACTGGCCGTGGGCTTGCCCGGTCTGGTGGCGTGGCAGGTGATGGAGATGCGTGCCCTCAGCGGGGGCCGGCCGTCATGACAGCCGCGGCATGGACCGTCGGATGTGGCCTTCCGCCACCAGCCATGCGACCGTATTGGTGAGGGTGTCACTGATCGGCCGCAACGGCACGCCGAGTTCGGAAAGCGGCCGGGCCAGCAGCGGCGCGACCGGGCGGCGGGTCAGGCGAACCCCGGTGAGCGGCGCCTTGGGCGCCTTGCCCGTGATCAGATCGGCAGTCAGCTCGGACACGGCGCCGGCGGCCAGAGCCACCGGATAGGGCACCTTGACCCGGGGCATGGTCGCGCCGGAGACGTCGGCGAGAAGGGCCAGCACCCGGGACAACGGCACCGGCGGGTTGCCCAGGAAGTAGCGCCGTCCCGGACGGCCCACCGCGGCCGCCTGGAGATGGCCGAGAGCGACGTCCCGGACGTCCACCAGGCTGACCGGAAACTCGACGAACGCCGGGGTGTCGCCGTTCAGGAAGTCGCGGATCATGCGGGTGGGCGGTGTGCACGACCGGTCGCCGGGCCCAAGCGGCAGGGTCGGGTTGACGATCACCACGTGCTGCCCGCGCCTGGCCGCGGCCATGCAGGCCTCTTCCGCCAGGAACTTGGAGCGGCAGTAGGGCCCCGGCATATCCTGCAGTCGCGGCAGGTCGGTGGGTGCGCGATGGTGCAACGGGTAGAACAGGATGGCGCCGGTGGAGGTGTGTACCAGCCGCTCCACATCGGCCGCGGCCGCCGCTTGCAAAACGATCTCGGTGCCATGGTGGTTGACGGCGTCGTAGTCCGCCTTGTTGCGGATCCACAGGCTCGCGATGCCGGCGACGTGGAACACCCGCTCCACCCCCGCCATGGCCCGCCGCACGACGGCCGGATCGGTGACCGAGCCGGTGATGATCTCCACACCCTCCGGAAAACCGCTGCCCGGCGCCAGGTCGAGCACACGGACCCGCCGCCCCTCCCGGGTCAGGGCATCGACCACATGCCGGCCGATAAAACCGCCGCCGCCGGTGACGAGGTCGGTCATGGGCGGACGTCCGAGCTCGGCGTGCCGCCGTCGTTGCCGGGCCCGTCACTGTACCGGCAGACGGTCAGGCCGGTATCGGTGACCGAGCCCATCAGCAGCCGGTCCCCATGCGCCGCAGCGACGGTGGCCGCAGACAACAATGGCGGCCGTTCGCGCGAGCGGTACACCTCCTGCACGCTGGTGTCGGCAACGGTGACGCGGAGCACCGAACTGGGGGCAATCGCGCCCGGCCACCAGCGATAGCGATAGAGGGCCAAGCGGAAGAGCGACGGGTGGGAGGCGGCGAGCAGGCGGCCGTTCCCGTCCCACGACAGGTTGTCGGGACCGGCGCCAAGGGGAATAACCGAATCCGGCGTCGCGGCCGGCTTTGCCTCATCGCTCTCAGGCAGCCGGTCGCGACGGTAGACTAATACGGCGTTCGCCCGGGTCGCGGCCACGTACAGATGGTTCTCGTCGACCGCGAGTCCGTTGGCGAAGCGGATTCCGTCCGCCACCGTCGTGATGCGCGGCGCGCTGTCGCCGCCGCCGAGCTCTACGCGGACGACCGAGGCACGGTCCAGCCCGGTCACCAGTTCCAGCCACCTGCCGCGGGCGGAACAGGCTCCGGCATCGTTACTGACGTAGAAGCGGTCGGCGGCGACGCTGACCACCCCGTTGGCGTGGCACACCTTGGGGCCTTCGACGGTGTGGCGGTGGACCAGGGCGGTGCCCTCGACATCGAACACCTCGATGGCCGGGTCCATGGCCCAACGTGGCGCCCCCGCCTCCGGCCCGTCGCGGACGTGACGTCGGTTGACCACGAACAGCGTGCGCCGACCGTCGTCGCCGACATGAAGGTCGATGCCGTGGGGGTGGAACGAACGGGTCCCCTTGAAGGCCCGGCTGATATCGACGACCGACACCTCGGCGCTGTCCAGCGTCGCTGGGTCCAGCGGCAACGCATACAGGCCACCCTGCGGCAAGGCGTCCGCGCGTGCGTGCGCCGCTGCCTCCACCGCCCAGCGGTCCTGCGCCGCCAGCCAGGCTACGCCGGCGGCGGCGTCGACGGTTAGATCCTGGATCCCCGCCAACGGCTCTCCGCTATCGGCGTCGATCAGCGCCAGCCCGCGGCACTGGGACGCCGGAAGCATTGCGGCGGTGACACGATCATCGCAGCCGGACAAAGCCAGCATCCCGGCGATCCCGATCGCTGCCGCGGTTGCCGCCAGACGCATCCGAGCTCACGCCGGCACCGGCGCGGAGTCCGGCCGGCCATAGCCCCAGCGCGCCAGGAACGGCGCCCAGTGGCGTTCCACCTTGGTCAGCGTTTCATCGGCGTAGGCGAACCGGTTCTTGCGATAGCCCGCGATTCCGGCGAGGTAGTGCTCGAACGCCGGGCGGGCCGCCTCGAACGCGCCGAGGTCGAGGGCGCGGTAGGCGTGTTCGATCTGCCCCAGCGGATCGCGTTCCAGCGATTCGTAACGGATCTCGCAAAAGACGTGATCCGGCAAGCCGTCCGAGTCCGCGATCAGGGCGCGCATCATGCGGTCGTAGGTGGCAAGAATGACATCGTCGATGGCCACGTGGTCATAGGGTTGCCAGGCAAACTGCCGCAGGAGCTTATCGAAGAAATTTTGCATGGATCGAAAAACTTCGTACGGATTCCTGTATACATGAATGAATTTAGCATCAGGGAAGATTTGCCGAATCATGGCGACACGCGCTGTGTACACGGGATTTTTTATGGCGAGCGGGCGACGTTCCTGATCGAGCCAGACCTTGTACAGGAAGTGGACAAAAGCGTTCTGCCAGGCGGCGATCTCAGCGTCTGTACAGCCGTCGAGGAATACGCCGCGATCGAAGTTTCTTCGAAAATTTTTGGGAAAATACAGCGCATGGTAGAACGACAAGGGCGACATGTTGGCCAACGCGACCTCGTCTTCCTGGGGCGAGTCCGGATTGACCGGGATGCTGTCGATGAACCGGTGTTCGGGCAGTGCACGTTCCAGCACCGGCCGTAACACGCCCACCAGCCCGAGCAGGTCCCAGGGCATGCCGGCTGCAAGGGGTGACACGTAGCCGAAACCGCCTTTGCCGAGGATGTTGTAAAGATGGGTGGTGCCGCTACGCCAATGGCCGACGATGAACAGCGGCGCCGGCATCGGACCCTCGCGCCGCAGCCGCCGCTGCACGTAAATCTTTTCGGCCGTCGAGAGCGGCCATCGGGCAATCGTCGCGGCCAACGCGGCCGCCGCGTGGGGCAAATGGCGCGGAGCGACCCCGCCATTCTCCCAAAGCACCCGGACGAGAGTGCCCAAGTTGCTGCCGCTCAAGGGGTGCATGGCGCTGTTCCGTTCTGTTTCGCGGTTCCGTCACATCTCGGTCCCCGCCTGCCCGCCGTCTCTCGTAACGCGTCCGGCCCGGATTTGTCACGCCTCAACGCCCGCATCGTAAATTGGGATCCGAGGCCTATCCCCGTTGCGTTACGCGGGAAGGCCTGATATAAACAATCAGGATAGTTACATCCCTTATCGATCAACCGAGAAGGCTGCGTGGCCGATGACGCCGTCGATTGACCGCTACCCCTTCGGTTCGGAGCCCAAGCATGTACCGACGTTCGGGGTGGCCGCGATCGAGGCCGAGCATCGGGAGCTGCAAAGCCACTACCGGGCATTGCTGCGGGCGCTGCGCGAGGGGGAGGGGGTGACCGCATTCGGCCTCAGTTTCTACAGTTTTCTGGTGCATCTGCGCCGGCACTTCCACTGGGAAGAAGATATCATGGAACGGACGGGTTTTCCCGATCGGACCGCGCACAAGTCTGAGCATGACAAGCTCATGAACGACGCTGGTGACTTCCTGTCGAGCGTCCTGAACCGTTTCGAGAAAGACGATTGCTCTGCGGTGGCCAAGTATTTTGGTTACTGGCTGATGGTTCATGTGGAACGCCACGACAAAGAACTCGCATTTTTCCTGGATGCCCCCGAGCACGAACCCTTACTTGCGGCCGGCTGAGAGCCGGCGCTGCGCGCCACTTTCCCTCTCTGCAACGAAGGCGCGATCGACTATACTCCCTCGATGCTGGTGCGCAGGGACTGCGAGTCGGGAGTGGGTGCCGGGCTGGTGCCGGGGCAGGTGGCGGTCGAGATCGTGTTCGATCCGGCGTGTCCATGGTGCTATATCGGCAAGCGCCGGCTGGAACAAGCCCTGGCCGAACGCCCGCGCATAGTCAGCCGGATCGGCTGGTGGCCCTTCCTGCTGCACCCGGAACTCCCACCCGACGGGGTGGAGCGTGATGCCTACCTCAACCGCCGGTTCGGCACGGATGCCCGGGTCAGACGGGTGTTCCGTGCCATTACCGATGCGGGACAGGCATCGCACATCGACTTCGCTTTCGAGCGGATCGGACGCACGCCCAATTCCCTGGATGCCCACCGCCTCGCCCGCTTCGCCGCCACCCAGGGATGTGCGGCCGAGATGGTGGAGGCCTTGTTCCACAGCCATTTCGAAGAAGGCCGGAACATCGGCGACCGGGATGTCTTGGTCGGCATCGCCGCGAGCCTGGGCCTCGATCCCGCCGCCGTGACCGCCTACCTGGCCGGCAGCGCCGACGTCGCCGCCATCTACCGCGAACACGTGCGTGCCCAGCGCTTCGGCATCGCCGGCGTTCCCGCATTCGTTTTCAACGGCTGCCTGGTCATATCCGGCGCGCAGGAACCCCGCGTCCTGGTGCGGATGCTGGATGTGGCGCGGGAAGCGGCGATCGCCACAACGGAACCAGCTGAACCAGCCGCCCGGCCGGTGCGGTCCTAGCGCCCGACCAAGCCGTCTTCGGTGACCGTCAGGTTGAACGTGGAATGCCGTCGGCGAATGTCCGGGTCTGAAGTCCCGAAGATCTCCAGCAAGGACACATCCCGCGGCGGACTGATGGGTATGCCGGTCGGATCCCAGGCCAGCAACACGCTGGGAAAGCGGGCCTGATCGAATCGTGCCGAGGGCCAGCGAAAGGCGTTGAAGGCAATTTGCCCGTCCACACAGGCGGTGCCCAGCCAGAAGAAATCCTCCGAGGTCAGTCTCAGCCGGCGCGGGGGCGACTCGAAGAACCCGCCCGCTGCCAGGGCCTCACGAAGCGTCAAGATGTCGTCGCGCGTCAGTTTCGTCTCCACAATCGTGCCCCGGCCCGGTGCGAAGATATCCAGCGGGCGGCGGATGACGATGCGACTCACATCGGTCGGACCGATCACCCGGGTGGTCAGGGTGAACGTGCGTCCGTCGGCTTCGGGCACGATATCGTAGGTGCGCACGTGCCGGACAAACACGCCATTGTAGACAAAGCGGTAGCGGTCGGGTGCGCCGGGCTCGCAGGCGGCGCGGACGTCATCGCCATTAAGGTAGCTGAACCAAGTGAACTTGCGCACCACCGGGTTGGTGTCAATCCCGGTCGCGGTGCAGCCCGCCACCAGCAGCGCGACCGTGAAGAAAAGCGCCATTCGCGTGCCAAGCGCGCCCGTGCGCCCGTGCGCCTGCTTGATTTGTCGTGGCATCATGGTCTCCCCGCCGTTGCGGCTTTGCGGACTGTCCGCTTGCCGCGATCAGGTTCGGCGGCGGCCGGTTCCGCCGCGCCGTGGGCGATCGTCTCCAACTGCTTGACCAGGTAGCGGACCCCGGCGACCCGGTCCCCCGGCGTCTCCCAGCTGCGGCGGTACACCAGTTTGTGGTCCGGGCGCAGCTTGGTGGAGGCGGCGTTGGCGGCAATAAACCGCACGAGGCCGGCCGGATTGGCGAAACTGTCGCCCCGGAATGACACCACCGCGCCCTTCGGACCGGCATCCACCTTGTCGATGCCGGCACGTCGGCATCGCTGCTTGATCGCGACGATCTGCAGCAGGTTTTCGACTTCGTCGGGCAGAGGGCCGAACCGGTCGATCAACTCGGCGGCGAAGCCTTCCAGTTCCTGCGAGGTCGTCAGATCCCCGAGCCGCCGGTAGAGCCCCAGCCGGACGCCGAGGTCGGTAACATACGACTCCGGGATCAGCACGCTCAGGCCGATCGCCAGCTGCGGACTCCAGCCTTCCTCCTTCGGCGTGCCGTCGTCACCGCCGCGGGCCTCGGCCACCGCTTCCTCCAGCATCTGCTGATACAGCTCGATGCCGACCTCGCGGATGTGGCCCGACTGTTCTTCCCCCAACAGGTTGCCGGCGCCGCGGATATCAAGGTCGTGACTGGCCAGGGTGAAGCCGGCGCCGAGCGCATCCAGGGTCTGCATGACGTCCAGGCGTTTCTGTGCCGCGGGCGTAACTTTCCGGCGTGGCGGCAGGGTGAGATAGGCATAGGCCCGGGTCTTGGATCGCCCGACCCGGCCGCGGAGCTGGTACAACTGAGCCAAGCCGAACATATCGGCGCGGTGGATGACGATGGTGTTGACCGACGGCAGATCGAGCCCGGATTCGACGATGTTGGTGGACAACAGAATATCGTAACGGCCGTCGTAGAAGGCGCTGACGGCGGCTTCCAGGTCCTTGGGGGCGAGGCGGCCATGGGCCGTGATGACCTTCACTTCCGGCACTAGCTGGGCCAAAGCTTTGGCCACGTCATCCAGGTCCTCGATGCGGGGGCAGACGTAGAACGTCTGGCCGCCACGGTAGCGCTCGCGCAGAATCGCCTCGCGCACCACCACAGGATCGAATGGCAGCACGAAGGTGCGAACGGCCAGCCGGTCCACCGGCGGGGTGGCGATCAGGCTCATTTCGCGCACGCCCGAGAGGGCCATCTGCAGCGTCCGCGGGATCGGCGTGGCGGTGAGCGTGAGCACGTGCACGTCCTCACGCAGGCGCTTCAGTGCTTCCTTGTGGGCGACGCCGAAATGCTGTTCCTCATCGACGATCAGCAAGCCCAGGTCGCGAAAACGGATGCTGCGGGACAACAACGCATGGGTACCGATGACGATGTCCACCGACCCGTCGGCGAGGCCGGTCTTCACCTGCCGCGCTTCCTTGGCCGTGACCAGCCGGGACAGCTGGCCGATCCTCACGGGATACCCGGTGAAGCGCGCCTGGAAGGTCTGATGGTGCTGGCGGCTGAGCAGGGTGGTGGGCACCACCACGGCTACCTGCCGTCCTTCCAGCGCGGCGACGAAGGCGGCGCGGAGCGCCACCTCGGTCTTGCCGAAGCCGACGTCACCGCAGATCAGGCGATCGGTGGGACGGCCGCCGCCGAGATCGGCCAGGGTATCGTCGATGGCCCGGATCTGGTCATCGGTCTCGGCGAACGGAAAGCGCGCGCAGAATTCGGCGTAGGCTCCTTCCGGGGGCACCATCACCGGCGCCTGACGCAGCGTCCGGGTCGCCGCCACCTGAATCAACTGATCGGCCATCTCGCGAATGCGCGCCTTCATGCGGGCCTTGCGGGCCTGCCATTGGGCACTGCCCAGGCGGTCCAGCTGGACACCCGCGGTCTCCGACCCATAGCGGCCAATCACGTCGATGTTCTCGACCGGCAAAAACAGCCGGTCGTTGCCGGCATAGCGGATGCGGAGGCAGTCATGCGGCGCGCCCGCCACCGAGATCGTCTCCAACCCCTCGTAGCAGCCGATGCCGTGTTCGGCGTGAACGACCAAGTCCCCTGTTGACAGCGCCGAGGCCTCGGCGATGAAGTTTTCCGGCTTGAGCCGCTTGCCGGTGCGGCGGACCAAGCGATCGCCAAGGATATCCTGTTCCGCGATGACCGCGAGATCGCGCGCGACGAAGCCATGTTCCAGCGGCAGCACGACGACGCTGGTCACCTCCGGGATGCCGGCGATGACAGCGGGCCACGTCTCCACGGCCGCCGCGCGGACGCCGTGTTCCGTCAGGATCGAGCCTAGACGGTCGCGAGCCCCGGTTGAGGTGGCGGCGATCACTGTCCGCTTCCCCGCCTGCCGATGCTCCCGTACGCGCGCAGCCAGGGCATCGAACACGTTGACGTCGCCACGTTGGCGCGCTTCGGCGAAATCCAGGCCTAGCCGACCGCCCGCATCGACGAGGTCAACCGGTGTGGCATCTGTCGTGGCGGCGGCCTCCGTCGGCGCATGTTGCGCAGCCGCGAACGGCGAGAACACGGCGGTTGGCCGGCCGGCCAGGCAGCGTTGCCATTCACCGGCGTCAAGGAACAGGCGTTCGGGTGGCAGCGGCCGATAGGGCGCACTGTCAGCAGCCATCAGCGCGGCCGGCGCGGCCAAACGCGCGGCGTAGTATTCCGTGATCAGGTCGAGGCGGGCCTCCACCGCGGCGTCCAATTGGTGGTCCAGGATCACCGCGGCGTCGGGCAGATAGTCGAACACCGTGTCCATGTGATCGTGGAAAAGTGGCAACCAGTGCTCCATGCCGATATGCCGCTGGCCGGCGGAGACGGCTTCATACAAAGGGTCATCCTGGTCGACCGCGCCGAACAGGGCGCGATAACCGGACCGGAACCGAACGATGGCATCGTCGTCCAGGGTGACCTCGCTCACCGGCTTGAGCACGGCACGGTCAACGGGGTCGGTGCTGCGCTGGGTCACGGCGTCGAAGGCGCGAAGGCTTTCGACCTCATCGCCGAAGAAGTCCAGCCGGAGTGGTTCCTCGCAACCGGGCGGAAACACGTCCACGATGCCGCCGCGCTGGGCGAACTCGCCCGGTTCCCGCACCGTGCCGGTGCGCTGATAGCCGTAGCGCTGCAGGAATGTCACCAGGGTCGTGGGCTCGACCCGGCCGCCCCGGGCCAGTGGGAACAGCGAATCCCGCAGGCTCGCCGCCGGCGCCAGACGCTGGAGCGCCGCCGACGCCGTGGTCAGCACGACCCGGCCGCGGCCCGGCGGGCCCGTCAGCAGCCGGCTCAGCGTCTCGATGCGCCGGCTCACGATCAGCGGGTGCGGCGAAACCCGGTCGTAGGGCAGGCAATCCCACGCGGGAAGTTCCAGGCGCTCCAGATCGGGTGCGAAGAACGCCAGCGCCTCCGCCATGCGGGCGAGTTTGGTATCATCGCGGGCGACGAACAGGATGCCGCCCGGATGCCCGGCGGCGATTTCCGCCAGCAGCAGGGCATCGAATCCCTCCGGCGCCCCGGCGATCCGATGCAGGCCCGGCCCCTGAAGCAGGTTTTTGACAGAAGACAAGGGGCGACTACGCGTACCTGAAGTTTTGCAGCATCCGCATCACCGGATGATCGAGCTCTTCCGGCAGCACCTGCCGGCCGATGATCCAGTTGTGGATGTCGAGATCGTTGTGGTCCATCAGGAAGGCTTCCAGCCAGGCGACATCGTCATCGCTGAGCGCATCCAGGTGCCGATCGGCAAAAGCCCCGATCAGCAAATCGTTCTCTTTCATTCCGGTATGATGGCAGCGGAACCGGAGCCGTTTGCGTCGGATGGTTGCGTCCTCGGTCATGGCGCCCTTTCATCGATGGTTGCCGTGACGATATAGCCGCCCCGTGCGCCGCTGTCAGGATGCGAAAAATGATGCGGCCGACGCGAGTCGGCGGACCACACATCGCGATCCGCCGGCCGCATCCGTTCCTGGGGGCCGTTCCCGGCCTCAGGCGCGCCTACATGCTGCGGCGGTACTTGCCGCCCACCTCGAACAGCGCCTGGGTGATCTGGCCCAGGGACAGCACCCGGGTCGCATCCATCAGGGCCGCGAACAGATTGTCCCCAGCCACTGCCGCCTCCTGCAGGCGGCGGATCATCGCGGGCGCGGCATCCGTGTTGCGCGCCTGGAACTCGCGGAGACGCCGGATCTGGCTCTGCTTCTCCTCCTCGCTCGACCGCGCCAACTCGGGCGTCGGCATCACCATTCCCTCAGGGTTGATGAAGGTGTTGACGCCGATGATCGGATAGCTGCCGTCATGCTTCTTGCGCTCGTAATACAGGGACTCGTCCTGGATCTTGCCGCGCTGGTAGC
>REEP01000115.1 GCA_007695045.1 Rhodospirillales bacterium
AGAAGCGGTCAATTCATGTGTTACCTGGACCGGTCAATTCAGTTTGTTATCGACAGACCATGGAGCACACCGGCGCGATGGACACGGTGCGCGCCTGGCTGAACTCCATCAGCCCCAACCCGGTCGCCCAGTTGATGATCATCGGCTGGGCGTTCGCGTTCATGATCGAAGGCGCCAGCGGCTTCGGCACGCCGGCCGCCCTGGCGGCGCCGATCTTGATCGGGCTCGGTTTTTCGGCTGTGCCGGTGGCGATCCTCGCCTTGGTGATGAACTCCGTCCCGGTCACTTTCGGCGCCGTCGGCACCCCCACCTGGTTCGGACTGGGCCAGCTCAACCTGCCGCCGGAACAGCTGCTCGAAATCGGCGCCAAGTCAGCGCTGATCCATGGCGCGGCCGGGTTGATCATTCCGCTGATCGCGCTCTCGTTCGTCGTCAAGTGGAGCGAGATACGGGCCAACATCGTGTTCGTCTATCTCAGCATCCTGAGCTGCCTGGTCCCTTACGTGGCCATCGCGCACTTCAACTACGAGTTTCCGTCACTGGTCGGTGGCATGATCGGCCTCGTGGTCTCCGCTTTCCTGGCCAAGAAGAACATCGGGTTGGCGCCGCTGGCGGAACGGGCCGAGGTGCCGGCGGTGCGCGGGCTGACCAAGGCGTTGTTCCCGATCTGGGGCACCGTCGTCGTGCTCATCCTCACCCGGATCCCTGAGCTCGGCCTGAAAACCCTGTTGACCACCTCGACGCCCCTGCTGTCGGCCGACCTCGGCACCCTTGGCGAGTTCAACCTGACCAAGTCGCTCATCATCCAGTTGAACGACATCTTCGGGACCGAGGCATCCTGGAACTTTGCCACGCTGTATATACCCGCGTTCATCCCGTTCTTCCTGATCTCGGGGATCGCCTTCGCGCTGTTCGGCGCCTCAACCGGCACTGTCCGCGCCGTCTGGAGCGAAACCTACGGCCGCATGATCCGGCCGATTCAGGCATTGCTGGGGGCCCTCGTGATGGTGAGCCTGATGCGGGCCGGCGGCGAGCAGGCGCTGGTCATCGTCATCGGGCAGTACTTCGCCGAAGGGTTCGGGGCGTCATGGACCTACGTCGCCTCGTATCTCGGTGCGATCGGAGCCTTCTTCTCGGGATCGAACACCGTCTCCAACCTGATCTTCGCCGGCATCCAGCAATCCATCGCCGAGAGTGCCGGTCTCGACGTCACCCTGATCTTGGCGATGCAGTCGGTTGGCGGCGCCATGGGGAACATGGTGTGCATCAACAACGTTGTCGCAGTGTGCTCCATCGTCGGCATCCTCAACAAGGAGGGCTATATCATCACCCGCACCGTCGTCCCGATGCTCCTCTACGGGGTCATTGCTGCGGTCGTCGGCGTCCTGATCACGTAATCGCGGCAAGGGTCGGCCCCACCGAGAGGTCCCGGCCGCGTTCCATTGCCCACCCGGGCCTACCTTGGCCGCGCGGGATGATCCCCGCGCGGTTCTTTTTTTCCCTGACTCGGACCGGGCAGCGAACGCCAGGGAGCAACCGATCCGCACACCGAAAAGCCTGACACCGAAGCGGCGTTTCCGGTAAACTGGTCATATCAGTTGTCCATCAACGTCGGATCATCCGGGCCGCGCGGCACGCGTGATCGGGTCTGTCAAAGGGTCTGCCATGCAATTCCCGAAAATCCGTCAGGAACGGTTGTCCGATGCCATCGCCCGCACCTTGGAGCGGATGATCGTGGAAGGCGCCTTCGCCGCCGGCGAACGCCTGCCGTCCGAGCGGGACCTGGCGATCCGGCTGGACGTATCCCGTCCGTCGTTGCGCGAGGCGTTGCACAAGCTGGAAGTGCGCGGCCTTCTGGAAACGCGCCACGGCGGCGGCACCTACGTGCGCAATACCCTGGCGCAGCAGTTGACCGATCCGCTCGCCGACCTGTTCCAGCGGCACCCGCAGGCCGGCGTGGACTTCATCGAACTGCGCAAGACGCTGGACGGCATGGCCGCCTACTATGCCGCGCTCCGCGGCAGCGAGGCCGACCGTGCCGCGATCTCGGCCACGTTCGACGCCATCGTGGCGGCCCATGGCCTGGACGATCCGACGGTTGAGGCCGAACGCGATGCCGAGTTCCACATCGCCATTGCCGAAGCCTCGCACAATCTCGTGCTACTGCATGTGGTACGCGGGCTCATGGACCTGTTGCGCAAGGATGTGCTGTTCAACCGCGACATCTTGTATGCGCACCCCCACGCCCGGGACCGACTGCTGGAGCAGCACCGCGCCGTCCACGATGCCATCATCGCCGGGGATGCCGAGGCGGCCCGTCAGGCGGCCCAGGCGCACATGGCTCATGTTGAAGACGTGATGCGCGAACGCCGCATCGGGTCTGCGCCCGCGGCCGTGGCCTAAAGCCCGGCGCGTCGTATAGCTGTGTTCTACCATGGGCTTGGCCCATCCGCCGAGGTTCGCCGTCCTTTGTCGCCGTCGAACCAGGCGGTCGGCACCGTCCGTGCCGGACGGGCAGGGGGATCCTTCGGCCCGGCGCGGCCCCATCGGACCGCCGGTGTGATCATCGACCGGGACAGCCCGATATCCGCAAGCATGCGGTCGTTCATGGCGGCGAGTTCGCGCATGGCGCGCCGCTCCTGGTAGCGCTTGACGAGCCAGCGGGCACCCTGGACGGCGCGCCGGCCAATGGCTTGCATCATCATGACAGCCGATCCGTCGCGCAATCGCCTCGCCGGCACGAACGGGGCCGGTGCCGCTTCGGGCGGGAGCCGCCCGGCCGTGGCCGCCGCCGCTGCGATGTCGATCTCGGTGGTCCTGGTGGTCCACATCACCCTTGCCTCCTCACCCTCCGCGGGCCGGCCCAAAGCGTCATCCCCGCCGGCCCCGTCCGTTGTCCCGAGACCGACTCTGGCGACAGCGGCTTGATCAGTCCAACGAATAGATTTAA
Organism: Rhodospirillales bacterium; assembly: GCA_007695045.1. Taxonomy (GTDB): domain Bacteria; phylum Pseudomonadota; class Alphaproteobacteria; order Rhodospirillales; family Defluviicoccaceae; genus REEP01. Next base: position 2,951 of record REEP01000115.1, read on the forward strand.
TGGTATGCATCAATCAAACTGATGATCCATCCGGAATGGGTGTGAGCCATGGCCGCCGTCATCGAACCTGATCTGTTGCAGACGTTTGTGGCCATCGCCGAGACCGGCAGCTTCACCGAGGCCGCCGGACGGGTGGGGCGCACCCAGTCGGCGGTGAGTATGCAGATCAAGCGACTGGAGGAGTTGCTGGGCCGGCCCGTGTTCGCGCGGGAGGGCCGGTCGGTGCGGCTGACGGCCGATGGCGAGGTGCTGCTGGGTCACGCCCACCGCATTCTCCGCGCCCACCAGGAAGCACTCGTCGCCTTCGCGGACGCGGAACTGAGCGGCACGGTCACCCTGGGCACGCCGGACGAGTATGCGGTGACCTTTCTGCCCGCCATCCTCGCCCGTCTGGCGGAAACCCGTCCGTTGTTGCATGTGGAGGTGGTCTGCGACACCACCGTGAGCCTGCTTCAGCGCTTGGCGGCGCGGACGGTGGATCTCGCCATCGTCACCGATGGCCTCGGGGACCATTCCGGGGAAATCCTGTTGAGAGAGCCGGTGGTGTGGGTCACCGCGCCCCGCCATGGCGTGCACGAGCTGGAGCCGCTGCCGTTGGCCTTGTTCCACGCCGGCTGTCCGTTCCGGCAGTGGGCCCTTGACAGCCTCGCCCGACACGGGAGGGCCTACCGCCTCGCCTATTCAAGCCGCAGCTTTTCGGCTCTGGAGGTGGCGGTGCGGCACGGCCTGGCGGTGAGCGTGCTGCCGCTGAGCAATGCCCGCACCGGCTTTCGCATCCTGGATGAGCGGGATGGAATGCCGCCTCTGCCCCACTATCAGATCGCCCTCGTCCACGCGTCCGGGGCGCGATCGCCCTTGCTCGACTGTGTGGAGGAGAGCATCCGCGACCGGTTCCGCACCGCAGCCGCAACGGCCGCCTGATAAGGGCTGCAGCGTCCTCGCGGCGGTTTTGGCGGTGCCGGCCTGTTCGTCGGCAGCCGTTCGCGGCGAAACGGCCGGTTCAGCCGCGATAGGCGTCGAAGATCCGCTCGACGCCGAGGGTGACGGTGAGCTTGCCCTCGGCCACGTCGTGCTGCACCTGCGGCAGGATTTCGATCACCTTGGGGTGGGACTTGAGGGAATCCTTGAGCCGGTCTTCAAGCATGCCCCACAACCAGCCCACACGTTGCTGACGGCGCTTGTCCATCAGCTCGCCGGACTCGGTGAGCTTGAGCTTGTGCTCCTTCAGCAGGTCCCAGACCTTGTCGAGGCCGTGCCCCTTGAGCGCGCTCACCAGCGTCACCGGCGGGGTCCAGTTGGGGCTGGTGTGCTTCATGATCTTCAAGGCGTTGCGGTAATGCACCGCGGCTTGTTTGGCGCGAACCTGATTGTCGCCGTCGGCCTTGTTGACGGCAATCATGTCGGCCAGCTCCAGCACCCCCTTCTTGATCCCCTGCAACTCGTCCCCGGCGCCGGGCAGCGCCAGGACCAGAAAGAAATCGGTCATGTCCGCGACCGCCACCTCGTTCTGACCGGCGCCCACGGTTTCCACCAGCAGCGCGTCATAGCCCGCCGCCTCGCACACCACCATGGTGGCGCGGGTGGTACGGGTGACGCCACCCAGCGTGCCGGAAGACGGCGACGGCCGGATGAACGCATTGGGGTCGTTGGACAGGTCCTGCATCCGGGTCTTGTCGCCAAGGATGCTGCCGCCGCTAAGGGAACTGGACGGATCCACGGCGAGCACGGCTACCCGGTGGCCCTGGCGGGTCAGGGCGCAGCCGAACGCTTCGATGAACGTACTCTTGCCGACCCCGGGCACGCCGGTGATGCCGATGCGGTGTGCCCGTTTTTCGTCCGGAATATTCCGGAGATGGTTCAGCAGCCGCAGCAGGATTTCCTGGGCGATTTCCTGATGCCGGGGGCTGCGGCTTTCGATGATCGTGATCGTTCGCCCGAGCAGAGCCCGATCACCCGCCAGCACGCCATCCACGTAATCATCAACGGTGAGCGGGGCCCGCGCCGGAGCGCGGGCCGCCACTTGAGCTTCTGCCATCATCTAAGCCGCTTCGCTGGGGGCGTAGCCGAGCATCTGGTTGAGCTTGTCGATCAACGAAACCGCCGCCTCGCTGATCACCGTGCCCGGCGGGAAGATCGCCGCCGCACCGGCCTTTTCCAGCGCTTCGAAATCATCGGGCGGGATGACGCCGCCGACGACGATCAGGATATCCTCGCGGCCCAGCTTGGCGAGTTCGGCCTTGAGTTCCGGCACCAGGGTCAGGTGCCCCGCCGCCAGTGAACTGGCACCGACGATGTGCGCGTCGTTCTCCACCGCCTGACGGGCCACTTCGGCCGGGGTCTGGAACAGCGGGCCGATATCCACGTCGAAGCCGAGATCGGCGAACGCGCTGGCGATCACCTTCTGGCCGCGATCGTGACCGTCCTGCCCCATCTTGGCGATGAGGATGCGCGGGCGGCGGCCGTCATTGGTCGCGAACGCCTCGACCATTTTCTGAACCTTGCTGACCACGTCGGATCCCTCCCCGACCTCGCCGCGATACACGCCGGAGATGGCGCGGATCTCGGCCTTGTGCCGGCCCCAGACCTTCTCCAGGGCATCGGAAATCTCGCCCACGCTGCACTTGGCGCGGCCGGCGTCGACGGCGAGGGCAAGCAGGTTCCCGTCACCGGTCTCGGCCGCCCGGGTGAGGGCATTGAGCTTCTGTTCCACTTCGGCCGGATCGCGGTTGGCCCGCAGCTGCTCCAGCTTGGCGATCTGCTGACGCCGCACCTCGGCATTCTGCA
>REEP01000024.1 GCA_007695045.1 Rhodospirillales bacterium
GGGCGAGCTGATCGAATACGACGACACGCAGCTGATCTTCACCAACCCCAAGCAGGAACGCACCCAGGACTACGTGACCGGACGGTTCGGATGATGCCGCCGCCGGTGATTGTCCTTTTGTTTCTACCGTGTCTTGGGAAAACCTTTGCCGGGAGCCGGACGCCGTGACGACCACACATACCCTGAAGTCATTCGACCGCGAACTCGCGGAACTGGCGGCTCTCGTTCGCGAGATCGGCCAAATGGTGGTCCGTCAGTACCAGTCGGCGGTGACGGCGTTGCTTCAGTCCGATCGCGATGCCGCCCGGCAGGCGATCGATGCCGACGCCGACATCGACGACCTGGAGATGCGCGTGCATGACGAAGTGCTGGCGATCGTCGTCCGCTATCAGCCGATGGCCATCGACCTGCGGCAGGTCCTCGCGGCCGAACGGATCGCCTCCAACCTGGAGCGCATCGGCGACCATGCCAAGAATATCGCCAAGCGGTCACTCTGCACCGACAGCCGCATGGGCGCGGAACTGGACCAGATGACGAAGCGCATGACCGATCGCGTGCACGTGCTTCTGACGGATGTGCTGCAGGCCTACGAAGCGGCCGACGTAGACAGGGCGCGGGCCGTGTGGACGGCGGATGCGCAGCTGGACGAACTCCACGACGACTTGTTCCACCACATCCTGTCGGAGATGCAGGACGGCAAGGGCTCGATCGCCATCGGCACGCAATTGCTGTTTGTCGCCAAGAGCCTGGAGCGGATCGGCGACCACTGCACCAACATCGCCGAGGAAGTGCGGTTCATCGTGACCGGTCTGTCCGCGAAACCTCGGGCGACCGACAAGGCCGTGTCGGGAGACTGAGGCCGAAGCCTGAGGATGCACCTTTCGGCTGACGGGACGGGGACGCATGCCACGGTCGACAACGGGATCGCCCGACGCAGCGGAGAACAAGGCCAAGGAGGAGGCGCTGGTGTTCGCCGATGTGGTGATGCACCCGCTGGCCTATCGGGTGTTCCGGGACGGCCGGGAAATACCGCTGGGGCCCACTGAATTCCGCCTGCTGCAGCTGTTCCTGCGGCAGCCGCGCCGCGGCTTCAGCCGCGGCGAGATTGTTCAGGCGGTGTGGCCGGCGGGCACCGTCATCGATGACCGCACTGTGGATGTCCATATCGCACGGCTCCGGCGCGCCCTCAACGGCCACGGAGAAACCAACCTGATCCGCACCATCCGCAGCGTCGGCTACTCGCTGGACACACCGTCATCTTCGGGTCTTGACCAAAAGGGGAGAGTGATCATGCAAAAACTGGCGTCATGGGCCGTGGTTGCGGGGGCGGTTGCCGCCGTCGCGCTGGCCGCACCGACCACCGCCGCCGCCGAGGACTGCCCGCGCGGCGACCTCGATGAGCGGTTCTGTGACCGCACCGGCGACCTGCTCGCTGACGTGCCGGACGATCCCGATCAGTGGCTCGATCCCGCCACCCTGATCTTCACCTACACGCCGGTGGAGGATCCGGCGCTCTATCGCCGGGTGTGGGACGAGTTCATGGACCACCTCAGGGAGGTCACCGGGCGGAACGTGACCTATTTCACCGTCCACTCCTACGCCGCGATGGTGGAGGCGATGCGCGCCGGCCGCCTGCATCTGGGTGGTTTCGCCACCGGCAGCGTGCCCCTGGCGGTCAACTGCGCCGGCTTCCATCCCATCGCCACCATGGGCAAGGATGACCAGATCTGGGGCTACGAGATGGAGATCATCACCCACCCGGAGAGCGGCATCGAGACCCTCGAGGATCTCCGCGGCCGCACCCTGGCGTTCACCACCCCCACCTCCAATTCCGGCTTCCGCGCCCCGTCGGCGTTGCTGGAGGCCGAGGTGAACATGGTGGCCGACCAGGACTTCAAGACCGCGTTCTCCGGCGCCCATGACAATTCCGTGCTCGGCGTTGCCAACCGGGACTACGATGCCGCCGCCATCGCCAACGAGGTGATGTTCCGGATGTTCGATCGCGACGTGGTCAGCCGCGACCAGATCAAGACGATCTACACCTCGGCGACGTTCCCGACCACGGCCTACGGCTATGTCTACAATCTGCATCCCGACCTGCAGGAGAAGATCCGGGAAGCCTTCTTCACCTTCCCCTGGGAGGGCACGCAGCTGGCCGCGGAGTTCGCCGATGCCGACGGCTTCGTCGGAATCACCTACCAGGAGCACTGGGAGGTCATCCGCACCATCGCCAAGCAGATCGGTGAGACCTTCGCCTGCCAGTAACCGACCAGGACGAGTCGCAAAAGGGACGCTTCCTATGGCGAAAGCCCTGGCATGCTGAGGCTCGAAAACCTCAGCAAGCGTTACCCGACCGGTGAACTGGCCCTGGACGACGTCAGCCTGACGTTCGACCAGGGCCAGGTGGCGGCCCTGATCGGGCCCTCCGGCGCCGGCAAGAGCACGCTGATCCGTTGCATCAACCGGCTGGTAGAGCCCACCGCCGGCCGCGTGTTCCTGCGCGACGTCGACGTGACCACCCTGGGTCGCTCCGGCCTCCGCCGGGCGCGCCGGCGGATGGGCATGATCTTCCAGGAATATGCCCTGGTGGAGCGGCTTCTGGTCATGGAGAACGTGCTGTCGGGACAGTTGGGTTACGTCGGCTTCTGGCCGTCGTTCCTGCGTCGCTACCCGCAGCCGGTGGTGGACCAGGCGTTCCGGCTGCTGGAGCGCGTGGGCCTGGACGGCATGCACGACAAGCGGGCCGATGCGCTGTCCGGCGGCCAGCGGCAGCGGGTGGGCATCGCCCGCGCCCTTCTGCAGAACCCCGAGATCCTGCTCATCGACGAGCCCACGGCGAGCCTCGATCCCAAGACCTCCCGCCAGATCATGCGGCTGATCCTGGACCTGTGCCGGGAACGCGGCCTGCCGGCGATCATTAACATGCATGACGTACCGCTGGCGATGATGTTCGTCGGCCGCATCATCGGCCTGCGCGAGGGCAGGGTGGTCTACGACGGACCGCCGAGCGGCCTCAACTCGGAAGAGCTCACCGCCATCTACGGCGAGGAGGACTGGACCGGCACCGCCCACGATGACGAACCGGAGGACGAGCCGGTCGTCGGGCCCGCTTCCGTGCCGAGCCCCCCGGCGCCCGAACTGGAGGCCGTGCCGCCACCGGCCCGCCGCGCCGTGCCGTGACCGACGTCGCCGTTTCCGTCACCCGTGGGGATCGTTCCCGTCGCTGGCGCAAACCGCCGTTCATCACCGATCCGCGCTGGCGTTGGGGCCTTTATCTCGGCGCTCTTGCGTATCTGCTGATCGCTGCCGGCACGGTGGAGATCAACTGGTCCCGGGCGGTGGCGGGGATTGATCGCGGGGTGCAGTTCGTGGCCGCCTTCCTGCAGCCGAACTTCACCGACCGTGGCGACGATATCGTCGACGGCTTCCTGGAAAGCATCGCCATCACCATCACGTCCACCATCTTTGGCATCATTCTGTCGGTGCCGGTGGCACTGGGGGCCGCGCGCAACCTGGCGCCGTTGCCGGTCTATCTGGTGTGTCGCGGGATCATCGCGGTGTCCCGGGCATTCCAGGAGGTGATCATCGCCATCCTGTTCGTGGCGATGTTCGGATTCGGCCCGTTCGCCGGCGTGGTGACCCTGGCCTTCGCCACCATCGGCTTCCTCGCCAAGCTGCTGGCCGAGGATATCGAGGATATCGAGCCCACCCAGGTGGAGGCGATCCGGGCCACCGGCGGGTCGTGGTTCCAGGTGCTCAACTACGCCATCCAGCCCCAGGTGGCCGCCCGCTTCACTGGTCTGTCGCTGTACCGGCTGGATATCAACTTCCGGGAATCGGCCGTGATCGGCATCGTCGGCGCCGGCGGCATCGGCGCCACCCTGAACACCGCCATCAGCCGCTATGACTACGATTCCGCCGCGGCGGTGCTGTTGGTGATCATCGGCGTGGTGTTGGCGGTGGAGTATTCCTCGGGCTACATCCGCCGGAGGCTGCTCTGATGCCGATCCGGGACAACGGTGGCACCAAGGTCTGGCAGCGCCGTGACCGCGCCGCCCAGTTCCGCATCTGGCTGACCTGGCTGGTGGTGACTGCGGCGTTCATGGCGTCGTGGGCGGTCATCCACGAGCAGACCATCTGGTTCTTCGTTCTGGACGCGCCTACGCAGGCGCTGGACATGGCATCCCGCATGGTGCCGCCGCGCTGGAGCTATTTCGAACGCATTGTCGATCCGCTGTGGGATACCATCAACATCGCCACCCTGGGCACGTTGCTCGGCATCGCCATCGCCACGCCGATCGCCTTCCTGGCCGCCCACAACACCACCCCGAGCCGCGCGTTCGTCCGTCCGGTGGCGCTCCTGGTCATTGTCGCCTCCCGCTCCATCAACTCCCTGATCTGGGCGCTGCTCCTGGTGCTGATCCTGGGGCCCGGCCTGCTGGCCGGGATCATCGCCATCGCGCTCCGCTCCATCGGCTTCATCGGCAAGCTGCTGTACGAGGCGATCGAGGAGATCGACCCCGCCCAGGTGGAATCCATCGAAGCGACTGGGGCCAGCCGGGCGCAGGTGATCGCTTACGGTATCGCCCCACAGGTGATGCCGGCATTCGCCGGCATTTCGGTGTACCGCTGGGACATCAACATCCGGGAGGCCACGGTGCTGGGCCTGGTGGGCGCCGGTGGCATCGGCATTCAGCTCCAGGCCTCGGTCAACAACCTGGCCTGGAACCAGGTCACGGTGATCTTCCTCGCCATCCTCGCCACCGTGGTGGTGAGCGAGTGGGTCTCCGCCAAGGTGCGCCACGCCATCATCTGACGGCGGCCGGTCCTCGGGCGTGGTTCCTCGGGCGTGGTTCCTCGGGCGTGAGTCCTCGGGCGTGGGCCTTGACGCCGGAGAGCCGCCGGGCTATGTGCAACGGCGGTCCGGGGGCGTTTATGTGCTCCCGACATTTTTTTGTTGGTGTGACGGCAGAGCAGGGATTCGTGAACCGATGGCCAGGCGTTGCGGCGTAACAGGCAAGGGGGTGCTGACCGGGAACAACGTCAGCCACGCCCACAACAAAACCAGGCGCCGGTTTCTGCCCAATCTGCAGGAAACATCGGTGATGAGCGATGCGCTGGGCCAGATGGTGCAGCTTCGCATCAGTACACAGGGTCTGCGCACGATCGAGCACAAGGGCGGCCTGGACGCCTTCCTGATGCAGGCGCGCAACACAGAACTGTCACCGGAGTTGCGGCAACTGAAACGCCGGGTCACCCGGCGCATGGCCAGCACCGCAACCACCCCATCCTGACGCCCTGTCTTTCGCAGGGTCAGAAGCGCTGATGTCTGAAGCGGAGCGCTGACGCGCGGCCGCCGTCATCGGCGTTGATGTCAGCCGCCCAGGGCGCGGCTCGTGGCCCCGATGAGATCGACGCCCTGCCATGCCAGGATCGCCCCTTGCTGACGGCTTCCGGTAACCTGTCCGCACGGATCGCGTAGCCCCCCTCCCGCGATGGCCAACGCACGTCCTCCCCAGCCCGAAGCCGTGCATGCGCATCAGAAGGGCCCGGACAAGCCGCAGCGGGGCCTCCATACCGGCTTCCTCACCGTCGATCCTCATAACCAGCCCCGCACCCGGCGGCTTTGAGCGCGGCGCGTTGCAGGTCGAGGGATTGCTCATCCGTGGAGACCGGCACCGCCGATCTTCATGACAGACATCGTTCCCATGCCTGTCGACCGTGGAGGACGCGGATAATCAGGATTCCATCGTCTCGGGTCACGTAGGCGATCATGTGTGACTGGTAAGGATGCAGCCGGACCGGGGGATCGAATTCGGTGCGGTTGCGGGCAAGTTGCGGGTTCCTGGCCAGCAACTCGAAGGCAGCGACCATTCCCTCGACATAACGCTCGGCTTGATCAACGCCGAACGTCGACGCGCCGTGCAGATAGATCTCGATGATATCCTGATCGGCGCGCCGCGTCGTCTTGTAGATCATCAACCACGCGATCTATTTGCCTGTCGACGCGCAGTTCCAAGCACATCCTCGATCGAGCGATCACTGATACCGCTCTCCAGGCCCTCGGTCAGGAGTTTTTGCAACTCGGCCAGTGTGTCCCTGCGCTCCTGATCACGCCGGATGAGATCGCGCACATAGTCGCTCGCATTGCTGTAGCGACCGGTCTTTGCCTGTGCCTCGACCCAGTCTTTCATCGCATCGGGCAGGGATACGTTCATTGTCGCCATGGCGGCACCTCCTGATCTCAGGATGGCAGGGATTGACATTCTTTGTCAATAATGCCGCGCATATCGCTTCCGGAACAGCGGTGGCCGGCTTGGCCGAGCCGCCGAGCGCTTGGCCGAGCCCGCGTCACCGGCTGGTGCTCCTTTTTCTCATGATCCAGTCACCCGCTTCCCGCAGGGCTGACTCCGGCCGTGGCGAAGGTCGCCATGCCGGTGTGGCAGGCGACCGCCGCCCGCAAAACGGCAAGGGCCAGCACGGCCCCGGAAGCCTCGCCCAGACGCATGCCGAGGTTCAGGATCGGGTCCTTGCCGAGGGCGGCCAGCAGCCGGTGGTGACCGGGTTCGGCCGAGACATGCCCGGCGATGCAATGGTCCAGCGCGCCGTCCCTGAGCAGCGCCAACGGTGCCGCGGCGGCTGTGCAGATGAAGCCATCCAGCACCACCGGGACCCGGAGGTGCCGGGCCGCCACAACCGCGCCCGCGATCGCCGCCAGTTCGCGCCCGCCCAGGCGACGCAGCAGGTCCAGCGGATCGCCCGAAGCCACTTGGTGGAAGCGGACCGCGGTTTGGACCACGTGCGTCTTGCGGGCGAGGTCGGGACCGTCCAGGCCGGTCCCCGGCCCGGTCCAGGCGGCGGCGTCGCCGCCGAACAGGGCACAGGCCAGGGCGGCCGCGGCGGTGGTGTTGCCGATCCCCATCTCGCCCAATGCGAGGACGTCCATGGTGCGATCGACGGCGCCGAGGCCGCGGTTGAACGCGGCCAGGAACTCGGCTTCGCTCATGGCTGCAGCTTCGGTGATGTCCTCCGTCGGCCGGTCGAGCTCAATGGCATCCGCCGAGAAGGCAACCGCAATGGCACGGCAGAGCTGGTTGATGGCGGCGCCGCCGGCCTGGAAGTTGTCAACCATCTGGGCCGTGACGGCGGCGGGGAAGGCGGAGACGCCCTGGCGCACGACGCCATGGTTGCCGGCGAACAGGCGCGCCGAGGGCCTCTCCATGGTCGGCGGATGTCGACCCTGCCACACGCTGAGCCAGCGGGCGAGACCTTCCAGTCTGCCGAGCGAACCGGGCGGCTTGGTGAGTTGCGGCTCGCGCAAGTCCGCGGCGCCGCCCGCCTCCCGGTCGGGTCCCGGCAGGGTGGCCATCAGGATATGAATGTCGGCCAGGGAGGTGACCGCGCTCATCGTCATGCCAGCGTTCATCTGCGCCCGCCTCCCGTTGCCCCGGCCGTTGAGGTTGTCTTGTGCACCCGCCCTCCTCTATAGGCAAGGACCCGACACGGTTCTGTCATCCGCGGTCCGGGCATGATCCACCGGGCAAGAGGGCGTTTGGGGTGAACAACGGCGCCGGCCGAGACTGTCGATCCAGCAGCGCAACTGACGAGACCTGCGCCGGTACGCTGGCGGCGCTGCCGCAGGATTTGGCCCAGGCGTTCGGGTTTCTGACCATCCTGCCAATTCCCGCGGCGGTCCGCGCGGCGCCTTCGGAGGAGGGCGCCGGGCGCCGCCGGCCGCTGGCCCGGTGCCTCCATCTGTTTCCCGTGGTGGGCGGGGTCGTCGGGGCGGTCGCAGCGGCCGTCTGGGCCTTGGCCCACGGCGTGGGCCTGCCGCCGGCGGTCGCGGCCGGGTTGGCCGTGGCCACCGCGGTCTTAATTACGGGCGGCTTGCATGAGGATGGCCTGGGCGATGTGGCTGACGGCTTCGGTGGCGGCCGCACCCGGGACGACAAGCTCCGAATCATGCGGGACAGCCGGATCGGATCGTTCGGGGTGCTGGCGCTGCTGCTGGTGGTTGTCCTTAAGATCAGTGCCCTCGCCGCCCTGCCGATGGCAGCGGGAGCGGCGGCGCTGGTCGCGGCGGGCGCGCTGTCCCGGGCGGTGCTGCCGGCGATCCTGCGCGGCCTGCCCTCGGCCCGCAGCGCCGGGCTTGGCGCAGATGCCGGCCGGCCGCACCGCTGGCAGGTGGCGATCGCGGTGGCGCTGGCTCTTGTCCTGACGGTGCTGGTCTTCGCGCCCGCCGCCGCCACCGCCGCCGCCGCGGGTGCAGCCGTGGGAGCGGGCGCCATCGCCGTGATCGCCCGGCGGCAGATCGGTGGCCAGACCGGCGATGTCTGCGGGGCGGCACAGCAGTTGTCGGACGTGGCGGTGCTGATCGCCCTGGTGGCAACGGCATGACCACGCACCTGCCGCTGCCGTCGACGCACTGGTGGTGGATCCGCCATGCCCCGGTGCCTGGTGCGGCGGGTCGCCTGTTCGGTCACCAGGATGTCTCCTGCGATACCGCCGATGCGGCCTCGTTCCGGGCGCTGGCGGCGATCCTGCCGGAAGATCCGGTGTGGCTGGTGACGCCGCTCCGGCGCACCCGGGAGACGCTGGCCGCCATCGCCGCCGCCCGGGGTGAGAACCCGCCGCCGGAGCCGGAGGTGGTGCCGGCGCTGATCGAACAGACCTTCGGCCGGTGGGAGGGACTCCGCTGGGAGGAGATGGAAACCCTGGACCCGCCGGCGATGGCGCGGTTCTGGCAGGATCCTGTGCGCACCGCACCGCCGGCCGGGGAGAGCTTCTGCGACCTGATCGCCCGGGTGCGGGCGGAGACGGAGCGGCTGACCCGGGTGCATGCCGGGCGCTGCATCGTGGCGGTCAGCCATGGCGGGCCCATCCGGGCGGCGGTGGCCCTGGCGCTCGATCTGAGACCGGAAGCGGCCATGGCGATCGTCATCGACAACCTGTCGGTGACCCGCCTGAGCCATGTGGAAGACGGCTTGCTGCGGGGGCGCGGCGGCGTCTGGCAGGTGCGGGGTGTCAACCAGCCCAGTCGCTGGACCTGACCGCCGCCGCCGTGCTACCCGGCGGCGATGATGTCGCGTCCGCCCGCAACGTTGCCCGCTCCCATACTGCCGCCCGTGACCCTGGTGCTGGGCGGAGCGCGGTCGGGCAAGAGCCGCTACGGCGAAGCCCTTGTGCGGTCGGTCGGTCCCGGGCTGTACCTTGCCACGGCGGAAGCCGGCGACGCCGAGATGGCGGAACGCATCCGCCATCACCAGGACCGCCGCGGTGCCGGGTGGGAGACGGTGGAGGAACCGCTAGCGCTGGCGGAGGCGCTCAGCCGGCATGCGGCGCCGGGCCGGCCGATCTTGGTCGACTGTCTCACCCTCTGGCTCAGCAATCTGATGGCGGCGAACCGGGACCCGGTGGCGGAAACGCAAGCGCTCGCCACCGCACTCCGGGGGCTGGCGGGGCCGGTGGTTCTCGTCAGCAATGAGGTCGGGCTGGGGCTGGTGCCGACCACGCCACTGGGCCGGGCGTTTCGGGATGAGGCCGGCCGCCTCAACCAAGCCATCGCGGCGGTGGCCGACCGGGCCGTGTTCATGGTTGCGGGACTGCCGCTGGTGCTGAAGGAGCCCGGCCGCGACACCCTTCAGATGCCGGTGGGGTCGTGACCGTACGGATCGGCTGGACGTCGCCGGCCATGGCCGGCTCGGCGCGAATCACCGTCACGAACCGAGCGCGCTCACGCTGGCCCGTGGCCTCGGCGGGGCGGGGCGGCCATCCCGCCCGCGCCGCAAAACGCGCCCGTTCCCGGCGTTCGGGGCACGTTTGCGGCCCTCGACCGCGGCCGCGACGGCGGCCGCGGTCAGGCGGTTGACAACCGCGCCCGCCTGCCGGCTTCCTGACGGCAGAGCCGTATCCGCGTTGCCGCAGAGAGCAAGAGGACGCCGAAACATGAACGCATGGGCAAGGCCGTTCGTCACCGCACTGCTGGTTCTGGCGGTCGCCGCTTGCGGCCACGGTGCGAGCGACCGCACCGAGGCACAGGCGCTGGTCGACCGGGCCAAGTGGACCGTGATGACCTTCCAGGAAAGCCCTGAGGACCCGAGCGACCTGTTCCGTTCCGAAATCGAACAGGCGGCAGGAGTCATGGTATTTCCCCGGGTCCTGCGCGGCGCTTTCGTGATCGGTGGCGAAGGTGGATCGGGCGTGCTGCTGGTGCGGGACGAAGCCGGAGAGTGGAGCTATCCCGCCTTCTACACCATGGGCTCGGGCAGTCTGGGGTTGCAGGCGGGCGCGCAGGCCTCGGAGGTGGTGCTGCTGCTGCGGAGCCAGCGGGCGGTGGATGCGGTGATCTACAACCAGGGCAAGTTCGGCGCCGACCTGGGGGTCACCTTCGGGACCATCGGCGCCGGCCTGCAGGGGGCCACGACCACCAACCTCGGCGCCGACATCCTGGGCATTGCTCGCAACGCCGGGCTGTATGGCGGCTTGTCCTTGAACGGAGCGGCGCTGGTGCGGCGCACCGACCTCAACGGGGCCTACTACGCGCCGGAGGCGACGCCGCAGGACATCGTCCTGGCCCGTCGCTATTCAAACCCGAACGCGGATCCGCTCAGGCAGGCGCTTGACATCCGGTAGGCGCTCCCCGCCCCGGGCGCTGATGCTGCAGGGGACCGGGTCCAACGTCGGCAAGTCGCTGCTCTGTGCCGGGCTGTGCCGGGCCTGGACACGGCAGGGTTGGGCGGTGCGGCCGTTCAAGCCCCAGAACATGTCCAACAACGCCGCCGTCACGCCCGATGGCGGCGAGATCGGCCGGGCCCAGGCTGTGCAGGCCCGCGCCTGCGGCGTGGCGCCGTCCGTACACATGAATCCGGTACTACTGAAGCCGCAGAGCGACGTCGGCGCCCAGGTGGTGGTGCAGGGCCGGGTCATGGGCAGCGCCCGGGCCGGCGATTACCAGAAACATCGTCCCAGCCTCCTGCGCACGGTGCTGGAGAGCTTCCACACCCTGGCCCGCGACGCGGACCTGGTGGTGGTGGAAGGGGCCGGGAGCCCGGCCGAGGTCAACCTGAGAGCCGGCGACATCGCCAACATGGGGTTTGCCGAGGCCGCGGAAGTGCCGGTGGTGCTGGTCGGGGACATCGACCGCGGCGGCGTCATCGCCGCCATCGTCGGCACGTGGTCGCTGCTGTCGCCGGGCGAGCAGGCGCTGCTGCAAGGCACCATCATCAACAAGTTTCGGGGCGATGTGCGTCTGTTCGACGGCGGCCTCGACGTCATCGCGGAGCGGACGGGGCGGCCTTGTTTCGGCGTGGTCCCCTGGTTCGCCGACGCCGCCCGCCTGCCGGCCGAAGATTCCGTGGCTCTGGAAGGGCGTGACGACGCCGAATTCGGCGAGGACCGCATCCGGGTGGCGGTCCCGGTACTGTCGCGCATCGCCAACTTCGACGACCTGGATCCGCTGATCCACGAAGCGGATGTGGCCGTCGATTTCGTACGCCCGGGGCGGGCGCTGCCCGGTGACGCCGACCTCGTGGTGCTGCCCGGCAGCAAGGCCACCCTGGCGGACTTGGCCCAGCTGCGGGCCGAGGGCTGGGATATCGACATCCGCGCACACGTGCGCCGTGGTGGGGCCGTCATCGGGCTCTGCGGCGGCTATCAGATGCTGGGAACCATGGTGCGCGATCCCGCGGGCATCGAGGGCGTGCCGGGGGAAGCCGAGGGACTCGGTCTGCTGGCGATCGAGACGACCCTGACCCCGAGCAAGACCCTGGTGGAGATCGCCGGGATCGAACTCGCCAGCGGCATGGCCGTGCGCGGCTACGAGATGCACATGGGCATGACCGATGGCCCCGGCTGTGCCCGGCCGATGTTGCGTTTGGGCGACCGTCCTGTCGGCGCGGTCTCCGCGGATGGGCGGATTGCCGGCAGCTACCTGCACGGCCTGTTTGCCGCCGATGCCTTCCGCCATTCTTTCCTCAGCCGTCTCAAGCAGCGCCGCACGGCGCCAGGCGGCGCCGGCTACGAGGCAGCGGTCGAGGAAACCCTCGACCGGCTGGCGGACCATCTCAGCCGGCACCTGGACCTGGATGGGCTGCGCGCTGCCGCCTGGCCGGTTGAGGGTCGGCCGGGATGCGGGATGTAAGGCCTTACGTCTCGGCCGGTTCCGACCACCGCGCCGGCTGGAAGGCGTCATCCAGCGGCGTTTCCGCGATGTGGTTGGTGTAGTTCGAGAGCGTTTTCATGCCGACGCCGACGATGACCTCCAGGAGATTGGCCCGGCTGTAGCCGGCATCGAGAAAGGCGCGGACGACATCGTCCTTTGGGTAGCCACGGGTTTCAACGATCGCGGCGGCCAGGCGCCGGAGCGCTTCCAGCTTGCCATCGGAGAGGGGCCTGCCGCTCCGCAGTGCCTCGATCACGTCCGCGGGGACTTTCTGCATGGTGGCGCCGACGGAATGGGCGGCCACGCAATAGGAGCATGCGTTGGTCGCGCTGATGGCCAGAATGACAACATTCCGTTCCGTGGGCGTGAGCGAGGTTTCCTCGAACAGGCTGGACAGAGTCGCGTAGGCCTTCAGCAGGGCCGGCGACTCGGCCATGACGCCGACGACGTTCGGCACGAACCCGAACTTGTCCACGACCGCGGCCAGGGTTTCCCGGGAATCCTGCGGCGCGGTGTCGGTGGTGTGAATGGTGAAGTCCATGATCGGTACCTCTCGATGTTTCGGCCCGGATGGCTCAGGCAGGCACTGAAATTGTGCGTTTGCCGACGGGGCTGACGGTCGGCGCGATCCTGTGTCGATCGCAGCCATGTTCCAGGTTAGCGGAGCCACCTGCCGAAGCGCCAGTAACAACCCGGTGAGGGGCGGCAGGCCGGCCGCGAAGGGGCCGGGTCTCAAGCAAATGATCTCGGCGGCTGTGGCGATTTAACCTATTTGGATTACGAGTGTGCCCGCAGCGGTGAATAAAAAAGACTGGCCGCTTCTGGCCTTGAGCAAGACTCGCCATCGACGAGTGGCAATCGCATTCTTGACGAGCGCCTGCCGATCCTCTAAACGTGCTGCGTTTTCATAAAAAAATACAAACGCTGTGCCGAAGGAGGTCGTTGATGATCAAGAGCTTGGCGCTCGCCGCGGCCCTCGCCGCCGCCGTGCCGACAGCCGCCGTGGCCTTGAGTGTCTACGACGAAGCCGACTTTGGCGGTGGCTTCAACGTGCCATCGCACTCCCTGAACACGGTGTCTCTCGAGCAAGGCGACAATCTCATCAAGGGCTCGTTGCAGCTGTGCGGCTCCGTGGTTGGTTGTGCCAGCAATTCGGCAGACGCCTTCGGGTTTGCAGTGGCCGAATCACATCAGGTCGAGTCGGTCGTTCTAAGCGTCGGGCACGACCTGCCACAAAAGGCCGATCTATGGTTTGTGCTGCGGTCCTTGGACCCGTTTGTCAACGTTGTGAATATGCCGCTAACCGGCTTGGAGACGGGCCACAGCACCGGCAACATGCTGGAAGCGGCATTGGATCCCGGTCGGTATACCGTGATCGTGCAGGATATTTCGGGCGGTGACGTGTCAGGGACGGTGAACTGGGAGGTCGAACTCAGAGCCTCGCCCCTGCCATCCTCGATCCTGTTGTTCGCCGGCGCGTTGGGTGTGCTGGCTTACCTGCGACGCCGCAGCCACTCTGCCTGAGGTTCGATGCCAACGGACGGAATGGATCCGCCGGCCTCGCACCGGCGGCGCAATCCGGCTGTGAGCCGCGCCATCTGACGCTCGGGCTATCTTCGCCGAACCCACTTTGCTGAGGCCGGCAGCCCGCATCCCGCGAGCAGCGCGCGCCGCGTTCCAAGCCGGTTCCGGTTTCGGCTTGATACGTCGTCGCCAGCGTGTATTATTTTTCCCAACAAAAATATGATAAGCCATTCAGGCGCTGGGAGGAGGGCTCTTATGATCCGGAAACGTGGACTGATCTTTGCTGCGGTCGGCGCGAGCGTGCTCGTCATATCGGGCGGCGCGGCCCGTGCGGCCGACGGCGAAATCGCTCTGTTCGCCAACGGCGAAGACCTCGCGACCGATGGTTTCGTCGGACAGAAACGCACGCGCGACGGCTGGGAACTGCGCTTCGACCACATTTTCGTCACCGTCGATGCCCTGGCCGCGCACCAGACCGAACCACCCTTCGATGCCGGGGCAGGCGGGGCTCCGGCCGCCGTTGTCACGGTCGAGTTCGATACCGGCGGGCCGGTGACCCTGGATCTGGCGGCGGCGGGCGATGACGGCCGGCTGCTGGTGGCCGAGGCTGCCGCGCCCGAGGGCCACTACAACGCCTTGACCTGGTCGGTCGTGCCCGCACCGGGCGGGGACTGGGCCGGGGACTGGGCCGAGAACTGGGCCGGGCAGTCGATGGTGTTCATCGGCACGGCGACGAAGGACGGGCAAACCGTGCCGTTCACACTAACCAGCGACGACACCCATGCGTACGCCTGCGGTGAGTACGTGGGTGACGAACGGAAGGGCTTCGTGACAGCCGGCGGCGCGGCCGACCTGGAGATCACCTTCCACCTGGATCATGTGTTCGGCCGGGCCGACAAACCGGCCGACGACCCGATGAACCTGCAGGCGAGAGGGTTCGACGCATTCGCGGGCGGGGGCCCCCAGGCGATCAATCTGGCCGGGCTCCACATCGGCCATGTGGGCGAGGGGCATTGTGCCGTCAGCGATCGCTAGCGGGCCTGTCGGCGCGGTGGTGGCACTGATGCTCCTGGCCGCCCCCAGCCCGTTGCTGGCGCATGGCGCGCTCCTCGAGTTGGCGGAAACCCGCGCCGTCACGGTCCATGCCCACTACGACACCGGCGCACCGATGGCCGCGGCCCAAGTAGCAGTCTTCGCCCCGGACGACCCCGCGACTCCGTGGCTGACCGGGCGGACCGATGACGACGGGCGGTTCACCTTCGTGCCCGATGATCGCGCCGGCCGCTGGGCCGTCCAGGCCCGGCAGGCGGGGCATGGTGCCATGGGCTATATCACCTGGGGAGCGGCGGGGCCGGGGGAGGCGACCGTGCTCGCGACCGCTTCGCCGGCGGCGCCGGACGGTCTGCAGCGGCTGGTCCTGGCTGCCTGCGTCGTCTGGGCGTGCATCAGCACGGCGCTGTACCTGCGACGCCGCCGTGCGGAAGCCGGGGAGGCGCGCTGATGCACGTCCCGGACGGGATCCTGCCGCTGAGCCTCTCGCTCGGAGGCGTGGCCGTGGCCGCCGGGCTGACGGCCTTGAGCCTGAAGCGCATCAACGCGCGGTCCGACCCGCGCGCCGACGTTCCCCGCGCGGCCCTGCTGACAGCCGTGTTCTTCGCCGCGTCCCTGGTGCACATTCCGGTGCCGCCGGCCAGCGTCCACCTGATGCTGAGCGGCCTGATGGGGGTGCTGCTGGGCTGGTTCGCGGTGCCCGCGATCCTGATCGGCCTGTTCTTCCAGGCGGTGATGTTCGGCCATGGCGGGCTGACCGCGCTGGGC
This sequence comes from Rhodospirillales bacterium, assembly GCA_007695045.1. Lineage (GTDB taxonomy): Bacteria > Pseudomonadota > Alphaproteobacteria > Rhodospirillales > Defluviicoccaceae > REEP01. The sequence continues at coordinate 15,503 of REEP01000024.1, forward strand.
GTGAACGGGGTCATTTTCGGCCTTCCGGCGCTGGCCGCGTTCGGGCTGACCCGTTTGCTGATGGCACACAGCACGCCGGCGCGGGAAACAGCGGTGGCTTTCGCCGCCGGGGCCGGCGCTGTCGTCCTCGGAGTGGCGCTGTTCTCGGGCATTCTGTTGGCGGGGCTGCCCGCCCACCTGGATGCCGCCGCCGAGCGCGGGGCGCTCCTGGCCCTGGCGCTGGCGCATCTGCCGCTGGCGGTGGTGGAGGGGCTGGTGGTGGCTGCCGTGCTCGGGTTCCTGCGCCGGGTGAGCCCGGAGCTGCTGCGTGCCGGCTGACGCCGCCCGGCCGGGCCCGATCGCGGACCCACGGCTTCGCGTCGTGGCGCTGGTGGGGCTTGCATTCGGCTTTTCGGCCCTCGCCGAGCCATGGGCACTGGCGCTCATGGTGGCACTGACGCTGGCGCTGGCCTGGGGCTTCGGCTTGCCCCCTGCGGCCCTGGCGCGGCGCCTCAGGTGGCCCGGGACCGTCGTGGCGGCCGTGGTGATCCTGCTGCCGCTGATGTCCGGAGAGACGGTGCTGGCGCACATCGGGCCGCTCACGGTGCGGGCCGAGGGGCTGGAGGTGGCAACGGTGATCGCCCTCCGCTTCCTCTGCATCGTGGCGGTGGCGGCGGCGCTGCTGTCCGCGGTGCCGCTGCCGCGGCTGGTGGCGGCGCTCAGGGCCTTGGGGCTGCCGGCCTTGATGGCGGACATGGCGCTGCTGATGCTGCGCCACGTCGAGGACCTGCGCCAGGGCCTGCGGCGCATGCGGGTGGCGATGCGATTGCGTGGGGCGCCGGCCGGGTTCTGGGCCGGCCAGTTTCGCGCCAACGGCTGGGCCCTGGCGAGCCTGCTGCTGCGGAGCCATGCCCAGTCCGAGCGCATCTATCATGCCATGATCGTGCGCGGCCATGGCGCGGCACGAGCGTCGCCGGAGCCTTTCCGGGCGTCGCGCCGTGACTGGACCGTCCTCATCGCGCTGCTGCTGGCCGGGAGCGGCCTAGTGCTGCTGGAGCACGTCCTGTGACTGTGCCGGCGATGCCCGTGCTGACAGCGGAGAGCCTGTCTGTCACCCATGGCGACGGTCCCCCGGTGCTGCGGGATATCGGCTTCGCGATCGCACCCGGGGAACGGGTGGGCTTGGTTGGACCCAACGGCGCCGGCAAGACCACCTTGCTGCTCACCCTCACCGGGGTCCTGCGCGCACGCGCGGGCAGCGTCCGGCTGGGCGGGCGCACGCTGGCGCCGGGGACCTTCACGCCCGAGGTGGCACTGGTGTTCCAGCATGCGCACGATCAGCTGTTCTGCCCCACCGTGGCCGAAGACGTGGCGTTCGGTGCCCGCAACCTGGGGCTGACGGGCGCCGCCCTGGACCGGGCGGTGGCGGAAGCGCTGGACAGGGTCGGCCTCGCGGCCCTGGCCGACCGCCCGGTGCACCATCTCTCGGGTGGGGAGCAACGCCTGGCGTGCCTGGCCGGGGTGCTGGTGATGGCGCCGCGGGTGCTGCTGCTGGACGAGCCGTCGGGCGCGCTGGATCTGCGCAACCGCCGCCGCCTGATCGAGCTGTTGCAGGGGATGGAACAGGCGATGTTGGTCGCCAGCCATGACCTGGAACTGGTGCTGGAACTATGCCCGCGGGTGCTCCTGATCGACGGCGGCGGCATCGTCGCCGACGGAGCGGCCGCGTCCGTGCTGGGCGATGCCGGGTTGATGGCCGCCCACGGCCAGGAGGTGCCGCATTCGCTTACCTGGCACCGGGGCGAGAGGCATCGTCACCGGGCCACTGGTACGGTGGCCGTCGCCGCCGGGACCGACGTTGCCAGGGCCTGAGCGATCCGCTTGAATGCGGCCGTCTGCGGGAGGGTGCCATGCAAAGGATCACCATCACCATCGAACCGGCACTGCTGCAACGTCTTGATGCGTTCATGGCGCAGTCCGGGGCGACCAACCGGTCCGAGGCGCTGCGCGATCTGGTGCGGCGCGGCCTCGGCACCGACGGCGCCGTCCGCCAGAACCCCGAGGCGGAATGCGTCGGCGTGATCAGCTATGCGCTCGCGCCCGAGGTTCGCGACCTCGGACGGCGGGTGCCGAAAAGCCGTCACGAGCGGCACGACAAGGCCATCGTCGCCCTGTCGGTCCCGCTCGACCACAACGCCGCGGTGGAGGTGGCGGTGATGCGCGGCAGCGTCGGTGCCGTCAGCGATTACGCCAACAGTCTGTTCCTGGAACGCGGCATCGAGCATGGCCGGCTGTCGCTCATCCCGGTGAAGACCGAGATCGAGGTCCATGCCCACGGTTCCGGCGAAGCCCAGAGCCATAGCCACCTGCGCGTCAAGGACTCGTTCTGACGGCGCTTCCACGGCACCGGCAGGTCGACGGCGCTATCGTCGGGCAAAGTCGGGTTCGGCGTCGCCCTCGACGTGCTCGGCAGTGGTGCCCGTGCTGCCGTCGCTATTCCCCGTCCCCGGGTCACCGCCGGCACGGAGCGCGGCCAGTCCCGTCAGGAACGACGACAGGCTGGCGGTCCGCAACGGCACGAAAGGCTTGGCGCGCTGCTTGCAAAACCGCTTGACCCGCCAGCATGCGCCGTGACTGACGCAGTCCACCGGGCAGAGCACGGCGTCCGCCTGCGCCAGCGTCTCGTCCAGCCGGGTCTTGGCCTCTTCCATGCCGCCGTCATGATGGATGAAGATGCCGCCGGCCCGGGCCACCACCCCGCGCAAGTGCGGGATCAGGCCCGACCGTCCGCCCACATAGGCAATCCGTCGCCCCTCCAAGTCCAGGGCATGAGCAGCCGTCTCGGCGTCCGGCGCCGGCGCGCCGTCGCCGCCAAGGCGGGTGCGCAGAATCGCTTCCGCCGATGACCATTCCTGCGTCAGGGCTGCGACCTCCCGGCTGAGGCGCAGGTTGGCCTCGCGCAAGCTCACGATCTCCCGCTGGCGCGCCGCCGCGGTTCGTCCGGAGGTCCGGGCCTCCGCCTCGGCCCGGTCGACGCGGCGGTTGAGGTCCGCGATCCGGGCTTCCAGCGCGGCCGCCGCCGTGCCGTCCTCCAGCGCCCGAATGCGGGCTTCCGCCATGGCCAGCCTGTGTTCGGCCGACCTCGTTGCGGCCCGGGCGTCGGTCAGCATGGCGATTTCGGCCGCATGGCGTTGCACCAGCGCCCGGCTGTCCTGCTCCTGCCGCGCGGCCGCGGCCTTGGCGGCGGCCAGCGCATCGGCCAAAGCCTCCCGTTCCGCCTCCAGCGCGCGCAACCGCCGGATGTCGGCTTGGTTGGCGGCTCCCACCAGATGGGACAGCATGTGGACGTCGCCGAACACTCGCCACGACACCATCGGTGTCGCGGCCGGATGGGTCAGCAGTGCCCAGTACGGGCCCGGCACGTCGCCGGCGTCCAGGCTTTGCCGCCACAACACCACCAGGTCGTCTTCGGTGCGGCCACGGCCGAAGCGCCGGATGGCCACCGCATGGCGCCGTTCCAGCACCTTCTGCATCTGCCGGGCGGCGGCCCCTGCCTGCTCCGCCCACCGCACGAAGTTGCCGTGGATCTGATAATCGGTGGCATCCGGCGCGAATACGACGCCGGTCTTGCGGGCGATGCGGCGGAGATCGCCCAGGCTTAGGCAGGTGCCGATGACGGAACAGTGCAGACGCGGGTCCATCTGCCACAGCTTGCGCCGGCCGACCGGGGCGCCCCCCAGTTGCGCGCGCAGCACGGCGAGGTCGTCGCCCGGCAGCGGCAGCGTCGGCCCGGAGGCGAGCGGGTCAGACATCCTGGCGCTCGGGTTTGCGGCTTCGGCAGGGTTGGGCGTGGGCCGGCGTTGCGGCCGAGGTCCCGACCGCGGCAGGACGGTGGATCACATCCGCCCGGCGCCGGTCGGCGACGGCACGGGCTGATTCGACGAGAAGTTCGCCAAGCAATTTGGGATCGATGCTGCGCCAGATCATCACGCGGGTTCTCTGCCGAGGTTGGTGGCGATCCCGCCCGGCGCCATCCGGTGCAAAGGGCGCGGCGGCAGCCGCCGCCGGATGCCGGCTTCCGGCCCTGACCGGGGAACGGCGCGAGGAGACGTTATGCTAATGCAAATCATTTGCATTTACCATACCGCTTACCACGGCCCGGGTCAAGATCTCCCAATGCGACATCTCCCAGTGCGACATTTCCCAATGCGACCATCATGCAACCGACCGTCGCGTGGTGGAGCCCCTCTCCCGCGGAGCGGGAGGGTGAGGGTTCGTGAGAGAGCGAGCGATTCGGGGGAGACGGCGCCACCCCGCCCCGTGGGGGATTTGTTTGCATCCCCCTTCACCCAACCTCTCCCCTCTGGGGGAGAGGGGTTTATGGGGGTGCGTGTGGGCTTGGCTGCTCCGTCACGCGTGCTCCAGCGTCGCGAGGAAGCCGGCGGCCTGATCCATCAGCGCCTGCCGTCGCGCGTCGTCCATCCGGTCCAGGTTGCGGTAGGTGAGGGCCATCCGGCGGTTGCCCTTGAGCCGTTCCCGGTTGACCTCCAGGAAGTGCCAGTAGAGGCTGTTGAATGGGCAGGCATCCTTGCCGGTGGCCTTGCTGACGTCATAGCGGCAGTGACGGCAGTAATCGGACATGCGGTCGATGTACTTGCCGCTGGCCGCATAGGGCTTGGACCCCAGCACGCCGCCGTCGGCATAGAGCGCCATGCCGTGGGTATTGGGCAGTTCCACCCACGCGTACGCATCGGCGTAGACGATCAGGTACCATTCGCACACCTGCTTCGGCGCGATCCCGGCCAGCAGCGCGAAGGTGCCGGTGACCATCAGCCGCTGGATGTGGTGGGCATAGGCTTCCCGCCGCGTCTGGCCGATGCACTGGCGCAGGCAGTTCATGTCCGTCTCCCCGGTCCAGTAGAAATCGGGGAGCGGGCGGTGCGCCTCCAGCGCGTTGGTCTCGGCATAGCCGGGCATCTTCAGCCAGTAGACGCCGCGCACGTATTCCCGCCAGCCGATCACCTGCCGGATGAAGCCTTCGGCGGCGTTGAGCGGCACCCGGCCGGCCCGGTACGCCCGGTCCACCCGGCGGCAGGCGGCCAGCGGATCCAGCAGGCCGGCGTTGAGGTAGAGCGCCGCCACGGCATGGAACAGGGTGGGCTCGTCCTGCTTCATGGCGTCCTGGTAGTCGCCGAACCGGGGCAGGGCGGTGCGGACGAAATGATCGAAGGCGCGTTCGGCATCGCCGGCGGTGACGGCGAACCAGAAGGGTTCGAGGTCGCCGAAGTGGTCCGGGAAGCGGGCTGCCACCAGGTCCATAACCGCCCGGGTGATGGCGTCCGGCGGCATGCGGAGCGGCTCCGGCGGTGTCACGCCGTCGGGCAGGCGCTTGCGGTTCTCCCGGTCCAGGTTCCACTGCCCGCCGTCCGGTTCGCCGTCACCGGTCATCAGCAGCCCGGTCTCCTTCCGCATCTCGCGGTAGAAGTATTCCATGGTGAGCTGCTTGCGTTGGCCGGCCCAGGCGGCGAAGTGCTGGCGGGAGGCGATGAAGCGGGTATCGGGGCGGATGTCGACCGGCAGCCCGGCGGCCTCCGCCCACCCTTCCATGTCCTTCAGAACCCGCCATTCCCCCGGCTCGGTTACGACGATGCGGCTTGGCCGGTGGCGTGTGGCGGCGGCGATCACCTCGTCGCGCAGGCTGCCGCGATTGTCGGGGTCGTCCAGCCGGCGGTAATCCACGCGGATGCCTGCGGCCTGAAGGTCGGCCGCGAAATGCCGCATGGCCGACAGCACGAACGCGATCTTTTTCTTGTGATGGCGGACATAGGTGCATTCGCCCATCACCTCGGCCATCAGCACCACGTCCACCGCCGGATCCAGGCCCTCGAGCGCCGCGACGTTGCGGCTTAACTGATCGCCGAGGATGATCCGGAGCGTGCCGCGTGAGGTGTCAGCCGGCGCCGGCGCCGGCTCCGAGGCTTGACCGGAGTCGTTTGCCGCTATCCGAGCCGGCTGGCCGGCCGACGGGGGAACGCTCGGGCTCGCCATGACGTTCTCAAGTCCGTCCAAGGTTGGCGGCGGACATCCCTTTCACGGGTCCGTCCCCGAACTTACGTAAGCGGGTGCGCCGCGGATGCAGGGGCGCCCATGATGCTATTCCAGAGATGGGGAGAAGCCTCGATGATTCTGTCCTACCTCGTCGCCACCGGCGCCTTCGCCAAGGGGGCCATGACCGGTGTGGCGTTGGCGATCCTCGCCAAGAAATGCCTGGAGAAACGGATGGAGGCCGGCCGATGATCGTCCGTCTGGGTCTCAACTTCGCGGCTCATTTTGCCGCGGGTGTGGCGTTCGGGGCCCTGGCGGTGGTCGCCGCCGGCGCATGCCTGGCGCGCCGCCGTCAGCATCAGCAAACCGAGACCGCCGCTTGGGAGCCGACCATGCCGCCGCCGGTTTCCGAGCCGCCGCCGGCCGAAAGCGGTGAGTGGGGAGAGCCGCCGGGCCAGCCCTCCGCCTGAGAGCCCAGCCCTGGGTGCAGGCTCGATTTTGTGGTCGGCCCGACATATGGCCGACTTGGCCGTGACCGAAACGGGGTCCTTGTGTTATCGTTTTCTCATGGGTGCGAACAATTCGGGGGGTCACTAAACCCGTGTTGGGCCCGTGTTGGGGAGGAGGCGATGATGTCCAAGGTCAATGTACTTCTGGAATTCGAACAGGAAACACCGGAAGCCTTCGCCAGGTTCGAAGCGATGTCGGCATCGGACCACGAGGCGGAGCGGCAAGCGCAGTCCCTGGTGGAAAACCTGGCCGGCCTGGGGATCGAACTGGACGAACGGTCGGTGCCCGTGCCGATGTTCGCACGCGGCGACGAGGGGGATCGCACCGTCCTCACGCGCTTTGCGGCGTTCGCCGCCCCCACCGTCAACCCTGAGGAGACCGCTCGCGGCGTCGTCGTCGCGGTCGATGTGGATCGCGGCCGGATGGACGAACTGGCGCATCGTCCGGGCGTCACCGTCTGGCCGAACTCCGAGTTGACCTTGCTGAACGGCGACGACGAGGATCCGATCGACCAGGCCTCCTCCAAGGGTGGGCTGGATTGCCGGCCGTTCCGCGCGGGTGTTTCCATCGCCGTCATCCGGCGGCTGTTGGGGGTCGACGGGGTGTGGCAAGACGGCTATCGGGGCCAGAACGTCGTCGTCGGCATCATCGATGAGGGGGTGAACGGCGAGCATTATCCCGTGGTCGGCGGCTTCAGCCGGCCCAACGCCGGCCGGCGCCCCGGCACCGCCCCGATCACCAGCCACGGTTCCATGTGTGCCGCCGACGTGTTGATCGCCGCGCCGGCCGCCCGCCTGTACGACTATCCGTTCCTGGGCGTGCCCAATTCCGGCGGCGCCTTGCAGATGTTCCAGGCGGTGCTGGACCAGCGGCGCCTGGACGGCACGCCGCACCTGACCAATAATTCCTATGGCTTCGTCGGCGTGCCCGACCCGCGGCAATGGCCCAACCACGAGGTGCACAACCTGAACCATCCGCTGCACCGCAAGGTGCGGGAAGTGGTGGCGGCGGGCATCGCCTGCTTCTTCGCCGCCGGCAATTGCGGTGCCGATTGCCCGAGCGGTGCCTGCCACCCGAGCGGCATCGGCGCCGGACGGTCCATCCATGCGTCCAACAGCCTGGCCGAGGTGGTCACGGTGGCCGCCGTCAACAGCCGGCATGAACGGATCGGCTATTCCTCGCAGGGGCCGGGGATGTTCGAGACGCAAAAGCCCGATCTTGCGGCGTATTCGCACTTTTTTGCCAATTACGGGCCGGGGCGGCCGGCCGGCACGAGCCAGCCCTTCGACAACGGCACCTCGGCGGCGACGCCGGTGGCGGCCGGGGTGGCGGCGTTGCTGCTGAGCGCCTTTCCCGACCTGGATCCGGACCGGCTCAAGCAGGTGCTGAACGGAACGGCCACGCGGCTGGGCGAGACCCGGGATTTCGACCACGATCATGGCCACGGCGTGATCAACGCGGCGGCGGCGTATCGCTGGCTCCGAAATCGCGCGCCGGCCCTCAGTTGAGGATGCGCGCATGCGCTGGCTGGTGACGACGGGCCGGGACGTTCCCCTCGACGCCCTCAAGCGGCTGCTGTCACCCCTGGGAGCCGAGGTGGCACAGGACGCCACCCCGGTTCCGCTGGGTGACACCGAACAGGTGGTCTCGGTGGAAGGGCCGCGTGATCTGCCGGTTCGGGCCGCGGCCAAGCCGGAAATCCGCAGCGTCGATCCCGATTCGGACATGGAGTTGTATTGAGACGTCCGTCGTGAGATCTCGCGGGCCTTGGCCGCAAACCCCGCGGTTCGCGCCGGACTTAAGGGCGGCCGGGCCCACAGCGCCGGTTCCGGTTCGGAAGTTTTCCGGCAACAGGGAACACGGTCAGCCTAGCCGCCCTATATGGAATCGCATATAATGCGGTATGAGCCGGGCTGGCTTTACGACTGGCACGAGCACGACGGTAGCGAATGGCGGCCTGTTCTGGTGGAGGAAATGAAGGCCCTGAGCTTCCTCGGCAAGCCGTTCGACGATGGCGCGCGGGAGGTGCTCGCCTTCGCCAGTAGCGTTGCCGCCGGTCAGAGCCGACCCGTGCCCGGCTCATGCTGGTCGGTCACCGATGTTGGCGCGGAGATTTGCGCCTTCACCCGCAAGGGCGTGGTGCTGCTGTACGCCGTGGGCGCCCCGCAGGCCGAAGACGGACAACGGGCCGTGTTCCTCTTGAAGTGCGCGAAGGCGCGGAGCACGCATCCCGCCGTTGCCGACATCAGGGAGGCGGAGCGTCGGCTGCGGGCTTGGCGGACACGGGACCGTGCCGACGATCCGGTTGGATGACGTGCTTGACGGGGAAAGAGGACAATGGCACAGGCGAATGTGACGCGGAAGGCGAGACCTTTGGATGTGGACGCCCTGCTTGCCGAGATGCCGGGCGGGCGAGGGGCCTATGATATCTTCCGGGACGTGCTGGACGCCGGAGCACTGGTGCGCGAACTGCGCAAGGCGGCGGGCCTGACCCAGGCGCAGCTTGCGGTCACCGCGGGCACTACCCAGGGTCACGTGAGCGAGATCGAGCATGGCACCGGCAAACAGGGCCCCACGGTGGAGTTGTTGTCCCGGATCGGGCGGGCCTGCGGCGATCCGATCTCGATCATGCGGCGTTCCCGCATCGAGGCCCTGAAACAGGAAGCAGCCGCGGCATCGGCCGAGCGGGACGAGCTCCGCCGGGCGCTGGCGGCCCAGGAAGCTGAGCTGGAGGTGCTCCGCCAGCAGCATGAGGGTGAGCGGGTCAAAGCGAAGCGGCGGCGCGCCGCTTCGCGATAGCGACCGCGCACACTCGTGATCCGGTCCCGCAACGGATGTGGCTGATGGGCCGGCCCTGGATCGATGGCTTGGTCCTTCTCGCCAATGCCTGCGGTTTTCTCGGTGCGGTATCGCTCCTCGTCCCTTTCTTTCGGGAGCAGCACCTGAAGCGCATCTGGGCCGACCTGAAGGCCGCGCGGGCGGGCTCGCCGGCGCTTCGCGACTTGGTGCTGGAAGCCGCCAGGGAGGCTGGCCGGCGGCTGTCGCGCTTCGAGCCAGCGGATCAACGGTGGGTGATCATCGGCCTCGTGGGCTTGGCACTCTCCTACTCGCTCAACATCGTGGTGTGGTTCCTGGAACGCGCCGCAACGGGCGCGGCCGCGCCGTAGCCGGCGCAACCTCCCCCATGCCGCGAAATTCTAGAGCGTTTATTAACTGATTTGGGGTGATCGTGACGATGCTACCGAGCCGACGTCAGCGGCTCGGCCCATGAACGTGCCGAGGCGAAGAGCACGGGTGGCAGGTTTGGCTTCTTGCTGGAGACGTCCGATGAAGAACCTCAAGATCATGCACCGGCTGCTGATGCTGGTGGCGGTCGCGGTGGTCGGCCTGATGGTCGCGGCCACCGTGGAAATGCTGAGCCTTCGCGCGAGCCTGATGGCGGACCGCCAGGACAAGACACGGAACCTGACCGAGGCGGCCTACACGCTGATCCAGCAGTTCGCCGCGCTGGAACGAAGCGGCGCCATGAGCCGAGACGAAGCCCAGAAAGCCGCCATGGCGGCGGTCGGCAGCATGCGTTATGGCGACAATGACTACTTCTGGATCAACGATTACACGCCAACGATGGTGATGCACCCCATCGCCACGCACCTGGACGGCCAGAACCTCAGCGACTTCAGGGACCCTGCCGGCACGTATCTGTTCAATGAGTTCGTCAAGGTGGTCAAGGCGGAGGGTGCCGGCTTCGTTCCTTACGAATGGCCGAAGCCCGGCTTCGAAGCACCCGTGCCCAAGACCTCCTACGTGAAGGGGTTCGAGCCGTGGGGCTGGATCGTCGGCACCGGCATCTACCTCGATGACGTCGACGCCATATTTGTCGATCGCGCCCGGGATAGCGTGATGGTGCTGCTCGCCATCATCGCGGTGGCCGGCGCCGCGTCGTTCCTGATCAGCCGCAGCATCTCCCGCCCCATCGGCGGGCTGACAACGGTGATGGAGCGGCTGACCCGGGGTGATGAGGATATCGAGATCGCGGGTACCGACCGGCGCGACGAGATTGGCCGGATGGCCCGGTCGATCCAGGTGTTCCGCGAAAACATGATCGCCATGAAGCGCTTGGAGGCCGAACAGGTGCGCCAGCGCGAGGCGGCGGAACAGGAGAA
>REEP01000053.1 GCA_007695045.1 Rhodospirillales bacterium
CGGTAGGGGCCGCCGGTCGCGGCCACGCGCTCATCCTTGCTCCAGGACCGCGCGCAATGTCCACACCGAGCCGCCGCCTCGACGCGCAGTCCTGCCCGTGATTTGCCATCGATATGGCGGATGCCCGTGCCACGTGCCGAAAGGGGCATGGGCGAGCGACCACTGGCAGGGTCACGACGATCAGTAAAGTCTAAAGTCAGAGCGGACGTGCCTTCTCGCCTCAGGTTCGGCGAAAGCGGTCGATGTCCAGGCCGTCCAGGGAAACCTCGGGCGGACGGCCGGCCACCAGGTCGGCGACGATGCGCCCGGCACCGCAGGCCATGGTCCACCCAAGCGTGCCGTGGCCGGTGTTGAGAAACAGGTTCCCGAACGGGGTCGGCCCCAGCACCGGGACGCCGTCGGGGGTGGCGGGGCGCAGGCCGGCCCAGAACGTGGCCTCCGCCGGATCGCCGCAATCGGGAAACAGCTCCATGGTCTTCGCGAGCAGGAAGCCCGCACGGCGCTGGTCCACCGTGTCGTCGTAGCCCGCAAACTCGGCCGTGCCGGCGGCGCGCAGCCGGTCACCCAGGCGGCTGTACACCATTTTGACCTCGTCATCGATGAGGCTCACCGTCGGTGCGTCCCGACCGCCGCCGACGGGAATCGTCACCGAATAGCCCTTGGCCGGATAGACCGGCAGGCGGAGCCCGAGCGGTCGCAGGAGCAGCGGCGTCTGGCTTCCCAGTGCCAGGACCACCGCATCCGGCTGCAGTCGCTCCCCGTCGGTCAACGCGATGTCGGTTATGCGGCCCTCGGATGCGATCAGGCGGCGCACCGCGGCACCGTACCGAAACCGGACCCCGAGGGATGCCGCCACCTCGGCGAGCCGGGTGGTGAAGGCATGGGCGTCGCCGCTTTCGTCATCGGGGCTGAAGATGCCACCGATGAGGCGGGGGCGGGCGGCGGCCAGGGCCGGCTCGATCCCGACGCAGGCATCCGGGTCGACCACAAGCCGGCGGCAGCCCAGCCGGTTCATCAGGTCCACCTGGGCCAGCGCCGCGCGGTACTCGGCCGGGTCGCGGAAGATGTGCAGGATGCCCCGGCTGAGCTCGTCGTAGTGAATGCCGGTCTCACCGCGAATCTCGGCCAGTTTCCGCCGGCTGTAGAGGGCAACCCGGAGGGCCCGTTCGATGTTGATGCGGACACGCGCACGGGTACAGTTGCGCAGAAAGCGCCAAAGCCAGGCGATCAGCGCCGGATCGGCCCTGAGGTGCAACAGGAGCGGTGCATCCGTCCGACCCAGCCACTTGAGCGCCTTCCAAGGCGTTGCCGGGCCGGCCCAGGGGGTGGCGTGGTTGGCCGATATCTGCCCGCCGTTGGCGAAGCTGGCCTCAAGCGCCGGGCCGGGCTGGCGGTCGACGACCGTGACCGCGTGACCATCCCGGGCAAGGTAGTAGGCCGTCGCGACCCCGACGACGCCGGCACCCAGTACCGCGACGGTCATGGCCGCGGATCCGACGGGCTCGCAAGGATTGGTTCCATCACCTCTCTCTTATAGGATCGCGTCCCGGCCGCCGCCAGACCACGCCACCCGGCCGCGCGTAAGGATTAAGCCGATGTCGGCGTTCAGCGAAGAAGACTTGGTTCGGCTGCGGTTCGACCTCGAATCCGACCGGGTGGAGCGCAAACGCTCGGCCGCTGACCGGAAGGTGATCCGCAGGCAGGTGTGCGCGCTCGCCAATGACCTGGCCGGGCACGGCACGCCGGGGGCGATCCTGATCGGCGTCGAGGACGACGGTCGGACCGCCGAATTCTCCATCACCGACAAGGTGCTCCGCGATCTCGCGCAAATCCGCGATGACGGACACATCATGCCGCTGCCGTCGCTGACCGTGGAGAAGCGCATCGTCGGGGATTGCGGCATTGTCCTGATCACCGTCCATCCCATTGTCGATCCGCCGGTCCGTTTCGATGGTCGGGTGTGGGTGAAGGTCGGCCCCACCGTGCGCCAGGCGACGCCGGAGGAGGAGCAGCGCCTGAGCGAGCGCAGACGGGCTCGTGACCGGCCATTCGACATGCGGCCCTCCGCCGAGGCTTCGCTGAACGACCTGAATCTCGACTACCTGCGCTCACAGTATCTGCCCCGCGCGATCGCCCTGGAGGTTCTGGAGCAGAACAGGCGCCCGATCGACCATCAGCTCCGATCGCTCCGGCTCCTTGCCAACGGCACGCCCACCTACGGCGCCATCCTCGCCTTCGCGATGGATCCGCAGCGCTGGCTGCCCGGTGCCTACGTCCAGTTCCTGCGGATCGACGGCACCGCGCTCGGCGATCCGATCCGGGACCAGAAGGTTCTGACCGGCCGGCTGGAGGACGTGCTGCGGCGGCTGGACGAGCTGCTGGAACTCAGCGTCTCGGTGCGCACCACGGTCGCCGGGGTCGCCCGGGAGGCACGGCAGCCGGACTACCCGGTGACGGCGCTGCAGCAGATCGCCCGCAACGCCGTGATGCATCGCAGCTACGAATCGTCCAACGCCCCGGTGCGGCTTACCTGGTATGCGGACCGCATCGAGATCATGAGCCCCGGCGGCCTGTATGGTCAGGTGACGGAAGCCAACTTCGGCACCGGCGCGACCGACTACCGCAACCCGCTCATCGCCGAGATCATGTACCATCTCGGCTTCGCCCAGCGGTTCGGCATGGGCGTTCCGCTCGCTCGCCGGGAACTCGCCGACAACGGCAATCCCCCGCCCGAGTTCCGCTTCGAGCCGACGCTGGTGGCCGTCACCGTGAGGCCGGCGCCATGAAGACCATCGCCTTCTTCAACAACAAGGGCGGCGTCGGCAAGACCTCCCTGGTCTATCACCTCGCCTGGATGTATGCGGATCTCGGGCTGTCGGTGGTGGCGGCCGACCTCGACCCCCAGGCCAACCTCACCAGCATGTTCCTCGAGGAGGACACGCTCGAACAGCTTTGGACACGAAGCGATGGCGCCACCATCTACCACGCCATCCGCCCGTTACTCGAAGGCACTGGTGATATCGCCGATCCCGCCCTGAGCAACATCAGCCCGGGCGTGAGCTTGGTCCTCGGGGATCTGTCGCTGTCGTTGGCGGAAGACGACCTGTCGTCCACTTGGCCCGAGTGCTCGGATGGCAAGGCCCGTGCCTTCCGGGTCATCTCGGCGCTGTGGCGGGTGCTGGAGCGCGCTGCCGTTCTCAGCGAAGCACCGCTGGTCCTGATCGATGTCGGCCCCAACCTCGGTGCCCTCAACCGCGCGGCCATGGTAGCTGCCGATCACGTGGTGATCCCGCTGGCGCCCGACCTGTTCTCCCTTCAGGGGCTCCGCAATCTGGGGCCGACCCTGCGGCGGTGGCGACGCGAATGGCAGGAGCGGCGGGAACGCAGCCCCCTCGAAAATGTTGCTCTGCCCGAGGGGGCGATGTGTCCAGCCGGCTACGTCGTCATGCAGCACGCGGTGCGTCTGGATCGGCCGGTGAAGGCCTATGCCCGCTGGATGGCGCGGATCCCTGGGGAATACCGTGAGTCCGTGCTGGGCGAGCCGTCGGAGGCTGAACCAATGCTCGAGCACGACCCGCACTGCCTCGCTCGCCTCAAGCACTACCGGAGCTTGATGCCGCTCGCCCAGGAAGCTCACAAGCCGATGTTCTTCCTCAAGCCCGCGGACGGGGCCATCGGGGGCCACGCGCAGGCCGCGCAAGACTGCTACAAGGAAGTCCGGGCGCTTGCGCTCGCGATCGCCCGATCGTGCGGAGTATCACTGCCATGACCGCCACGACCCCGGATGCCGCCGTGCTGCTGTCGGTCGACGAGATGTACCGGGCCGATCGGGCCGCGGCCGATGCCGGGGTGCCCAGCCTGGAGCTGATGGAAGCCGCGGGCACCGCCATTGCCCGGGAAATCCGAAGGCGCTGGCGGCCCCGGCCGGTGGCGGTGTTGTGCGGTCCCGGCAACAACGGCGGCGACGGCTTCGTGGTGGCGCGGCTGCTGGCGGCGCGCGGCTGGCCGGTGCGAGTGGGGCTGCTCGGTGCCCGCGACCGGCTCAAGGGCGATGCCGCCGTCAATGCCGGCCGCTGGCAGGGCCGGGTGGCGCCGCTGGATGAGGGCCTGCTGGACGGCGACCCGCTGGTGGTGGACGCCCTGTTCGGCGCCGGCCTTGCCCGGGCCCCGGAAGGCGCCCCGGCCGCGATGATCGAGGCGATCAACCGCCGCGGCCTGGATTGCGTGGCGGTCGATGTGCCGAGCGGCGTGCACGGCGACACCGGCGCGGTGCTGGAACTGGCGCCGCACTGCCGGGTCACCGTCACCTTCTTCCGCGCCAAGCCCGGCCACTGGCTGTTCCCGGGGCGGGAGCTGTGCGGCGATTTGGTGGTGGCCGACATCGGCATCCCACCCACCGTGCTTCTGGACATTGCGCCCGCGACCTCCCTGAACCGGCCTGCCCTGTGGGCGGAGCGTTTCCCCTGGCCGCAGCCGGCCGGCAACAAGTACGACCGCGGCCACGCCGTGGTCGACGGCGGCGCGGTGATGACCGGGGCGGCCCGCTTGGCCGCCATCGCCGCGCGTCGCATCGGTGCCGGCCTGGTGACGATCACCGCACCCCCTGAGGCTGTGGCGATTTATGCCGGAGAGCATCCCGGCACCATCGTGATGCCGGCGGCGGACGACGATGCGTTTGCGGACTATGTTGCCGATCCCCGGCGCAACGCGGTGCTGCTGGGGCCGGGGGCAGGGGTCGGGCCCGGCCTCAGGACCCGGGTGCTGGCCGCCCTTGGCATGGGGAAGGCGTGCGTGCTGGATGCCGATGGCCTCACCGCCTTTCGCGACGATCCGGGAGCGCTGCATGCGGCCCTGCATGAGCGGGCGGTGCTCACTCCGCACGAGGGTGAGTTCAGCCGGGTGTTCGACTCTGCCGGCGACAAGCTGGCGCGCTGTCGGGCGGCCGCGACCCGGTCGGGCGCGGTGGTGCTGCTGAAGGGCGCGGACACGGTGATCGCGGCGCCCGATGGCCGGGCGGCGATCAACGCCGAGGCGCCGCCGGAACTGGCCACCGCCGGCACCGGCGACGTGCTGTCGGGGATGATCCTGGGTCTGCTGGCCCAAGCCATGCCGGCGTGGGATGCTGCCTGTGCCGCTACCTGGCTGCACGGCCGGATCGCCGGGGCCCACGGTCCCGGCCTGGTGGCGGAGGACTTGCCGGCCGGCATTGCCGGCGCCCTCGCCATGCTCAAATCGGAGGCGCGCGCGCCGCTCCCGGCCGGCGGCGCTACGGCGCGGTAATTGACAGGGGGTATCAGCCGGTTAGATTATGGCCCCGGGTTCTGCTACGAACGCGGGCGTGGTGGAACTGGTAGACACGCAGGTTTTAGGTACCTGTGACGCAAGTCGTGGGGGTTCAAATCCCTCCGCCCGCACCAGCAACCGGCGGTGGCACGCCATTCTCTGCCGCCGCGGACAACCTTCGAAACCACCGACCACCGCGGCAAGCCACCCGGGGAGGCGTCGACGGGGGACATGATGGAAGTTACCGAAATCAAGGCCGAAGGGCTGGCACGTCAGTATCGCATCCAGGTGCCGGCGGCCGATGTCGATCAACGGGTGCAAAAGCGGCTGCGCGAATTGGCGGGTCAAGTGCGCCTGCCCGGGTTCCGTCCGGGCAAGGTTCCCGTATCGGTGCTGCAAAAGCGCTATGGGGCGGCGGCCCACGGCGAAGTGGTGGAGCAGACGCTTGAGGAATCGACGAAGAACGTGCTGAGCGAGCGCGGTCTGCGCCCGGCACTGCGACCCAAGATCGATATCGTCTCCGCCTCGGCCGGAAGCGATCTCGAGTTCACGCTGGCGGTGGAACTGCTGCCTGAGGTGGCCCCGCCCGACTATGGCGCCATCAGCCTGGAGCGCCAGGTGGCTGAGCCGGCGGAAGCTCAGGTGGAGGAAACGCTGAACCGGATCGCCGATACCTTCAAGCAGTCCCGTCCCCTCGGCGAGGATCGGGCGGCGCTGCCGGGGGATGTGGTGGTGGTCGACTACGTCGGCCGGATCGACGGCGAGCCGTTCGAAGGTGGATCGGCCGAGCGGGCGGAGATCGAACTGGGCGCCAACAAGTTCATCCCCGGCTTCGAGGAGCAGCTGGTCGGCAGTCGTCCCGGCGAGGACCGCGACGTTACCGTAACGTTTCCCGAGGCGTTCCCGGCCACGGACCTGGCCGGCCGGGAGGCCACTTTCGCCGTGCATGTGCACGAGCTGCGCGAGAGCGTGCCCACGCCGATCGACGACGCACTGGCGGCGCAGATGGGGCTGGAGACGGCCCAGGAGCTCCGGCAGCGCGTGCGCGATTCGTTGGCGAGCCGGCTCAACGAGGCATCGCGCATGCGCCTCAAGCGGGCGCTGCTCGACCGGTTGGCCGAGATGTATGATTTCGACGTGCCGGCCGGGATGATCGATCGGGAGTTCGAGAGCATCGCCCGGCAGCTGTCGGCCGAGGAGACAGGCGCTGAGGAGACAGGCGCCGCACATACCCACGACCATGACCACACCCATGACCATGACCATGACCATGACCACACCCATGATCATGATCACGCTCACGACCACGCTCACGCTCACGCTCACGATCACGATCACGACCATGACCATGATCATGACCACGATCATGATGCGCACGGGCACGATCATCCGGAGGACAGCGCGGCGAAGGCGGCGGCCAAGCTCCCGCCCGAGAAGGTGGCGGAGTACCGCGCCATCGCCGAGCGCCGGGTCCGCCTGGGCCTGGTCCTGGCCGAGATTGCGCGGAGCAACAATCTGCAGGTGACGCAGGAAGAACTCAGCCGGGCGATGATGGCAGAGGCGCGGCGCTATCCCGGCCAGGAACAGAACGTGCTGAAGTACATGCGCGAGCATCCGGAGATGGCGGAGGCCCTGAGCGGCCCCATCCTCGAAGAAAAGGTGGTGGATTTCATCATTGAAATGGTAACGGTGACGGACACGGCCGTCGCGCCGGACGAGCTGCTCAAGGCGGAGGCCGAGGAGGAAGGCGCGGCCGAGGGTGGCGGGCCCCCCGAAGTCCGGTCAGCCGCGACGGAAGGGCCGTCCGCTGCCACCTGAGCACCCGAACGGATGGCGGAGCGAGTGGCGGTGGCGTTCGGCCGGGGCGCGGCCTGCCGTCGCCGGCGGATGCCTCTTCGGTTGCGAACGGCGCCGACCGCGCCATTTGTTCATGGAGAGGGGGCCCATGGCGTCCCGGCCCCGATAAAAGGAGGCGTTCAAGGAGCACCATGGCCGACAATTTTGAACCCAGCATGAACATGCTGGTGCCGATGGTGGTGGAGACCACCAGTCGCGGCGAGCGGGCCTATGATATCTATTCACGCCTGCTGAAAGAACGCATCGTGTTCGTGACCGGCCCCATCAACGATGCGGTGGCGAGCTTGGTATGCGCGCAGTTGCTGTTTTTAGAGGCAGAGAACCCGAACAAGGACATCGCGTTTTATGTGAACTCGCCGGGTGGCATCGTCTCCTCGGGGCTGGCGATCTACGATACCATGCAGTACATTCGACCTGAGGTGGCGACACTCTGCATCGGTCAAGCCGCGTCCATGGGGTCGCTTCTGCTCGCGGCCGGCGCCAAAGGCAAGCGCTACGCGCTGCCGAACGCACGAATCATGGTTCACCAGCCGTCCGGCGGTGCACAGGGACAGGCCACGGATATCGAGATTCAGGCACGCGAGATTCTGGCGCTGAAGAAGCGCCTAAACGATATCTACGTAAAGCATACCGGACAATCGCTCGATGTGATCGAGTCCTCCCTGGAGCGGGACCGCTTCATGGACCCGGAGGAGGCCCGGGAATTCGGGATCGTCGATCAGGTGGTGGAGAGTCGACCGAAACCGCCGACCGATGACTCCAAAAGTGGGGGCAAGCAGTCCTGACGGACATGTTCAGGCGCGGTCGGGGCAGTGCGAACCAGGGGGAGCGAATTTTGGTGAGGTGCCGGCACGGAGCTTGCGAGATTTCGCGATTGAGCATGCCGGCATCCCATGGCTAACATGACCGAGCGACAGCACGAAGGAGCGAGCGATGAGCAAATCCGCAGGTGGTGACTCCAAGAACACGCTGTACTGCTCCTTCTGCGGCAAGAGTCAGCACGAAGTGCGCAAGCTGATCGCCGGTCCCACGGTGTTCATCTGCGACGAATGCGTCGAACTGTGCATGGACATCATCCGGGAAGAGCACAAGACCAGCCTGATCAAATCCGGCGAAGGCGTGCCGACGCCGCGGGAGATTGCCGGTGTCCTGGACGATTACGTGATCGGACAGTATCGCGCTAAACGCGTTCTCTCGGTCGCTGTCCACAATCACTACAAGCGCGTGACCCACGGCGTCAAAAGCAACGACGTGGAATTGGCCAAGTCCAACATTCTGCTGATCGGTCCCACCGGTTGCGGCAAGACGCTGCTGGCCCAGACCTTGGCGCGCATCCTGGACGTGCCGTTCACCATGGCGGATGCGACCACCCTGACCGAGGCCGGTTACGTCGGCGAGGATGTGGAAAACATCATCCTCAAGCTGCTGCAGGCGGCCGACTACAACGTCGAACGGGCGCAGCGCGGCATCGTCTACATCGATGAAGTGGACAAAATTTCCCGCAAGTCGGACAACCCGTCGATCACCCGGGATGTCTCCGGCGAAGGGGTGCAGCAGGCCCTGCTCAAGATCATGGAAGGTACGGTGGCGAGCGTGCCGCCCCAGGGCGGGCGCAAGCATCCGCAGCAGGAATTCCTGCAGGTGGATACCACCAACATCCTGTTCATCTGCGGCGGCGCCTTTTCCGGCCTGGAGAAGATCATTTCCGGGCGCACCAAGGGCAGCACACTCGGCTTCGGCGCCGAGGTTCGGGGCCCGGACGAACGCCTGATCGGGGAGATCATTCGCGATGTGGAGCCGGAGGACCTGCTGCGGTTCGGCCTGATCCCGGAGTTCATCGGGCGCCTTGCCGTGGTGGCGACCCTGGAAGACCTGGATGAAGCCGCCCTCATCGACATCCTGACCAAGCCCAAGAATGCCCTGGTGAAGCAGTACCAGCGCCTGTTCGACATGGAGGGGGTGCGTCTGGAGTTCACCGAAGGGGCGCTCGTCAGCGTGGCGCGGCGTGCGGTGGCGCGTCGCACCGGCGCGCGCGGCCTGCGGTCGATCATGGAGACCATTCTGCTCGACACCATGTACGAGCTGCCGAGTTTGGAAGGCGTGGAGGAAGTGGTGTTCAACCGAGAAGTCGTCGAAGGGCAGGCGAAACCCCTTTACGCCTATGCCGATCGTCGCGGCGACGTCGGCTCCAGCGCTTAGTCGCGGCCCCGGCCTCGGTCGGGGCGGCCGCGACATTGCCGTGGCCTGCCGCGCCTTCGACCTTGACCCCCATCATCGACCGGGCCACCTTTTCATCAGGCCTCGGCGTCGGTTGATGCCGCCGCCAAACCCGGTTTCCCGTGAAAGGGCAATATGATCGTGACCAAAGACGTCCAGATTTATCCGGTTCTCCCGCTGCGCGATATCGTGGTGTTCCCGCACATGATCGTGCCCCTGTTCGTGGGGCGGGAAAAGTCGGTTCGCGCACTCGAAGACGTGATGAAGGATGACAAGCAGATCCTTCTGGTCGCGCAAAAGAACGCTGCGCAGGATGAACCGACCACCGACGAGATGTACAAGGTCGGTACCGTCGCGACCGTGCTGCAGCTTCTGAAGCTGCCGGACGGGACCGTCAAGGTTCTGGTGGAAGGCGGCCAGCGGGCCGTGATCGACCGCTTTACCGATCGTGATGCGTACTTCGAAGTGGAGGCGCGAATGATCGATGAGCAGGTGGGCGATCCCCAGGAACTCGAGGCGCTGGGGCGCTCGGTGGTGGGTCAGTTCGAGCAGTACATCAAGCTCAACCGGAAAATCCCGCCTGAAGTGCTGGTTTCCATCAACCAGATCGAAGACCCGGGCAAGCTCGCCGACACCATCACCTCCCATCTGGCCCTGAAGATCGCGGAGAAGCAGGAGCTTCTGGAAATGGCCGTGGTGGGTGAGCGGCTGGAGCGGGTTTACGCCCACATGGAGTCCGAAATCGGGGTCCTGCAGGTGGAGAAGCGAATCCGCAGCCGGGTCAAGCGGCAGATGGAGAAGACCCAGCGCGAATATTATTTGAATGAGCAGCTGAAGGCGATCCAGAAGGAACTGGGCGAAGGCGAGGAAGGCCGCGATGAAGTCGCCGAGCTCGAAGAACGGATCGTCAAGACCTCCCTCACCAAGGAGGCGCGGGAAAAAGCCCTCGCTGAGCTCAAGAAGCTGCGTTCCATGAGCCCAATGTCGGCCGAGTCCACGGTTGTGCGCAATTATCTGGACTGGATGCTCACGATTCCATGGAAGAAGCGCTCACGGGTTAAAAAGGATATCCGGCTGGCGCAGGAAATCCTGGACGCTGATCACTATGGTCTGGCCAAGGTCAAGGAACGGATTGTCGAATACCTCGCCGTGCAGCAGCGCACCCGTAAATTGCGGGGGCCGATCTTGTGCTTGGTCGGCCCGCCGGGCGTCGGCAAGACGTCGCTCGGCAAGTCGATCGCCCGCGCCACGGGCCGGAACTTCGTGCGGATGTCCCTGGGGGGCGTGCGCGACGAGGCGGAGATTCGCGGCCATCGCCGCACGTATATCGGATCGATGCCGGGCAAGATCATCCAGGGCATGAAAAAGGCAAAGACGTCCAATCCGTTGTTCCTGTTCGACGAAGTGGACAAGATGGGGCACGACTGGCGCGGCGATCCGGCTTCGGCTCTTCTTGAGGTCCTGGATCCGGAACAGAATTCCCACTTCAACGATCACTACCTTGAAGTGGACTATGACCTGTCGGACGTTCTGTTCATCACCACCGCAAATACGATGAACATGGCGCCGCCGCTGCTCGACCGGATGGAGATCATCCGTATCTCCGGTTACACCGAAGACGAGAAGGTGGAAATTGCCCGCCGGCACCTGATCCCCAAGCAGCTCGAGGCGCATGGACTGAAGAAGGCCGAGTGGGATATCTCCGATTCGGCTCTGCGCGAGCTGATTCGGTACTACACCCGCGAATCCGGGGTGCGGAACCTCGAACGCGAGCTGGCCAATCTGGCGCGCAAGTCGGTCAAGGAGATCATGATCGGCAATGCCAAGGAGGTGCAGATCAGCCGCCGTACCCTCGGCAAGTTCGCCGGCGTCAAGCGCTATCGCTATGGCGAGGCGGAGAAGGAGGACTTGGTCGGCGTGACCACCGGTCTCGCCTGGACGGAAGTGGGTGGCGAGCTTTTGAGTGTCGAGGCGGTGCTGGTGCCCGGCAAGGGTCGGATCATCATCACCGGCAAGCTCGGCGACGTCATGCAGGAATCGGTGCAGGCCTCCAAGTCCTACGTTCAGTCCCGGGCGGTGCAGATCGGGATCACCCCCACCACGTTTGCCCGCAAGGACATCCACGTGCACGTTCCGGAAGGGGCAACGCCCAAGGACGGCCCGTCCGCCGGAATCGCGATGGTCACGTCCATCGTATCGGTGCTGACCGGCATTGCGGTGCGCAAGGACGTGGCAATGACCGGAGAGGTCACCTTGCGGGGGCGGGTTCTGCCCATCGGCGGCCTGAAGGAGAAGCTTCTGGCGGCGCACCGCGGCGGTTTGCGCAAGGTGCTGATCCCGGCCGACAATGAGCGGGAAATGTCGGAGATTCCGGACAATATCAAGCGGGCGCTCGAGATCGTGCCCGTGGCCACCGTGGACGAGGTGCTGAGCAACGCGCTGGTCAGCAAGCTGTCGCCGATCGAGTGGGATGAAGCGGCGGAACTCGAAGCCGCGGCGCTGTCGGCGACACGGGTGGACGACGACGAAGTGGGTGGCGTCGTAACCCATTGAAGCGGAGTCGGCGGAGGGGCGATGTCATGACGGTCATGCGCCTCCGCTGCTTGCTCCGATCGTCACGGCCGGCATGACCATTGCGCCGCAGCGGATATCCACAGGTTGATGGCGACGGCCCTCGGTTTCGCAATTGACGAAATTCCGCGGAGCCCCATAGACTTCCGGTGGCAGTACGGTCCGGGCTGCGAGCGGGGGGCTGGCACCCCGGACTTGGCTTGATGGTCCTGGGAGAAGGGGGATCGACGTGAACAAGAACGACCTTATTTTTGCAGTGGCGAATGATGCCGGTCTGTCCAAAGGCGATGCGACGAAGGCCGTGGACACCGTGTTCGCCGCCATCGTGGATGCGCTCAAGGGCGGCGAAGAGGTGAAGCTGGTGGGGTTCGGTACGTTCAGTGTTGCGGAGCGCGCGGCGTCCCAAGGCCGCAACCCGCGCACCGGCGAACCGATGGAGATCGCGGCGAGCCGACAGCCCAAGTTCAAGGCCGGCAAGAGCCTCAAGGACGCACTCAACTAAGCCGGCCTCCACGGTTTCCGCACACCGACAGGCCGGATACCGTCGCGACGGACGGGCCGGCGCAAGGGGGGCGGATGCCTGTGGCGTCTTTTCAGCGGCAAACTTTAGCCTTACACATCGACCGGGTCTGCGCGCGACCGGGCGGTTAGCTCAGCTGGTAGAGCGCCACGTTTACACCGTGGATGTCGGCGGTTCGAGCCCGTCACCGCCCACCATCGCCGGCAACCGTTCCGCGGTCTGTCGGCCGCCTCACGGAACCTTGCGTCGGCACACCTGTTTGCCTCGGATGATGGGGGCAGTGTGCCGCCGCAGCGACGGCCGCGGGTGGCGCAGGACCAGGGCTTGAGGGGGAGAGGCCGCCGATGACCACGTTCTCGCATCACATGCCGTTCGGTGCTCAACTCGGCCCCGACGGGGTGCGCTTCCGCTTGTGGGCCCCCGACGCCCGGACGGTGGCTTTGCACCGCCCGGATGCGGGCGGCGATCTTCCGATGACAGCCGCGAGCGACGGCTGGTTTCATGCCACGGTGCCGGGTGCCAAGGCCGGGTCACGCTATGGCTTTCGGATCGATGGCGGCGACCTGGTCGTGCCCGATCCGGCATCCCGGTTTCAGCCCGATGACTGTCACGGTCTCAGCGAGGTCGTCGATCCCGGCGCATACGCGTGGCGCACGTCTGACTGGCGCGGGCGGCCGTGGGAACAGACCGTGCTGTACGAATTGCATGTGGGCAGCTTCACGCCGCACGGGACGTATGACGGCGTGATGGATCGGCTGGCCCACCTGACGGACCTCGGCGTCACCGCCATCGAGTTGATGCCGCTGGCCGATTTCCCCGGGGCGCGCAACTGGGGCTACGACGGGGTCGACCTGTTCGCGCCCGATGCGCGCTACGGCCGGCCGGAAGACCTGAAGCGCCTGATCGATGCCGCGCACGAGCGGGGTTTGATGGTGTTCCTGGACGTCGTCTATAATCACTTCGGGCCGACCGGCAATTACCTGCACGTCTATGCCCGGGATCACTTCTTCGACTGGGGCCGGGAAACACCGTGGGGCGCCGCGATCAATTTTGCCGCGAGCCGGGTCGTGCGTGATTTCTATATCCACAATACTCTGTACTGGCTGGAAGAATACTGCATCGACGGGCTTCGTTTCGACGCTGTGCACGCGATCGAGGACCCTTCGCAACCGGATATCCTGGACGAGATCGCAGACGCGGTGCACGCCCGGTTCGGGTCCGAGCGGCATGTCCACCTGGTGCTCGAGAACGAGGACAACGAGGCGCATCGCCTGCGCCGGGACGAAGACGGCCGGCCGTTCAGCTTCGTGGCGCAGTGGAACGACGACATCCACCACGCTTTCCACACGCTGCTGACCGGGGAGCGTGAAGGCTACTACATCGATTATGCCGATGATCCCGTCGGCCACCTCATCCGCTGTCTCGTTTCCGGCTTCGCCTATCAGGGTGACCCCTCCCGCGTGCGCGACGGTGCACCCCGGGGGGAGCCCAGCGACACATTGCCGCCGACCGCGTTCGTCGCCCACCTGCAGAACCATGACCAGGTCGGCAACCGGGCGTTCGGCGATCGGATCAGCACCCTGGCCTCGGCCAAGGGCGTGCGGGCGGTGACGGCCGTGCTGCTGCTGGCACCGCAGATCCCGTTGCTGTTCATGGGGCAGGAGTGGGGCACGGAACGGCCGTTCCAGTTCTTCTGCGATCTCGGGCCCGAGCTGGAGGACGCCGTGCGCGACGGCCGCCGGCGCGAGTTCGCCGCATTCAGCCAGTTCCAGGACGAAGCGGCGCGGGCGCGCATTCCCGATCCCACCGTCGAGGCCACGTTCCAGCGCGCCATCCTGGACTGGTCGGAACCGGATCGGCCCGGTCACCGGGACCTGGTGGCCCTGCATACCGAACTGCTGACCCTGCGCCGCACCGCCATCGTGCCGCGCCTCTCGGGTTTGGTGCGTACGCACGCGTCGTCCCCGTGGCGGTCGGATGCGGCGTTTCAGGTGGCATGGCCGCTCGCCGGCGGCGCGCGCCTCACCCTGGTTGCCAATCTCTCGCCGGCGGAAGCGCCCGGGCCCGAGGAAGCGCCCCCAGGCCGCCTGCTGTACGCCAACACGGCAGGTGCCGGCGAAGCGGGGCTGCACCGGCTGCCGCCGTGGGCCGTCGCTTGGTTCATCGACGACGGGGAGCGCGCGTCAGCATGAGCCGTTCCGGTTTCGTCAACGTTCCCCGCGCCACGTATCGTGTGCAACTGACCGGCAGCTTCGGCTTCGCCGATGCCGCCGCCATCGTGCCCTACCTGGACCGCCTGGGCATCAGTCACGTCTATTGCTCGCCCTACCTCAAGGCGCGGCCCGGCAGCAGCCACGGCTACGACATCATCGACCACAACGCACTCAACCCCGAACTGGGCGACATGGCGGCGTTCGACGCCTTCTGCGAGGCGTTGGGCGCGGCTGGCATGTCCCACATCCTGGATTTCGTGCCCAACCACATGGGCATCGGCCAGTCGGACAACGCCTGGTGGCTGGACGTGCTGGAATGGGGGCGGGAAAGCCCTTACGCCGAATACTTCGACATCGACTGGGAGCCGGCCAAGGTCGAACTGCGCGGCAAAGTGCTGGTGCCGTTCCTCGGCGACCACTACGGCCGGGTGCTGGAGAACGGTGACTTGGTGCTGCGCTTCGATGCCGGTGAAGGCAAATTCAGCGTCTGGTACTACGACCATCGCTTCCCCCTCGAACCCGCCCACTATGCGCCGCTGCTGGCGGACGCGCTCGAGAGGCTGTCCGACAATGTGGCCGCCGGAGAGAGCGAGGGCGACCTGGTCGCATTCGACCTCTTGGTGGCGGGCTTTCGCGATCTCAGGCGGCCGGCCCGTTCCGCCCGCCAGCGCACCATCCGCCGAAGCAAGGCGGAGAAGCTGGTGGCGCAACTGACCGAGGTGGCGGGCCGGGATGCGGCGGTGCGGGAGGCCATCGATGCCGCCGCGGCGGCCATCAACGGCACACCGGGCGAGCCCGCGAGCTTCGTTCGGCTGCATCGGTTGCTCGAGGCGCAGCACTACCGCCTTGCGTTCTGGCGGGTCGCGGCGGAGGAGATCAACTATCGCCGGTTCTTTCAGATCAACGACTTGGCCGGTATCCGGGTCGAACTGCCCCACGTCTTCGACAACGTTCACCAACTGGTGATCCGCCTGGCCGCGGAGGGTCGGCTGCAGGGCCTGCGCCTGGACCATATCGATGGCCTGTTCGATCCCAAGCAATACCTGATCCGCCTGCAGGACAAGATCCGGGCAGCGCGGGGGGAGACGGCGGGCACGGACGGCGCCAGCGCCGGCGCCGATGGGGACGGCCTGTTCTATGTGCTGGTGGAGAAGATCCTGGCCCATCACGAGCGGGTGCGGGAGGACTGGCCGGTGGCCGGCACCACCGGATACGACTACCTCAACCGTCTCAACGGCGTTTTCGTCGATCCTGAAGCCGCCGAAAGCCTGGTGCGCAGTTACCAGCGTTTCATCGAGGAGGCGCGCGACTTCGATGAGATGTGCTATCACGCCAAGAAGCAGGCGATGGACGAGGAACTGGCCAGCGAACTGCGGGTCCTCGCCAACGAGTTCAACCGGCTGACCGAGGACGCCTGGCTCACCCGCGACTACACCCTGGTGGGTCTGCGCCAGGCACTCAGGGAAATCGTCGCCTGCTTCCCGGTGTACCGCACCTACGTGGACCGCCATGGCGCATCCCCCGAGGACGCCCGGGATATGCAGTGGGCGGTGGCACGGGCGGAACGGCGCAGCATGCGGCCCGACAAATCGGTGTTCCCGTTCATCCGGGACGTGCTGACCATGTCCCTGGGACGCGGGCGCAAATCCCCGTATCCGCGGCGGGAAGTGCAGCGCTTGGCCATGAAGTTCCAGCAGTATACCGGGCCGGTGATGGCCAAGGGCGTGGAGGACACCGCGTTCTACCGCTTTTGTGCCCTGACCTCGCTCAACGAGGTGGGGGGCGAGCCGACCCGGTTCGGGGTCTCGGTGTCGGCATTCCACAACCGCTGCCAGGACCAGGCCAAACGCTCCCCCGCGTCCATGGTGTGCACGGCCACCCACGACACCAAGCGCGGCGAGGACGTGCGCGCCCGCATCAACGTCCTGTCGGAGATGCCGGACGCCTGGGCCGAGAGCGTCCGCCGCTGGGCCGCCTTCAACCGGCGGCGCAAGGTGGATCTGGAGGAGGGGCCGGCACCGACCCCCAATCACGAGTACCTGTTCTACCAGACCCTGGTCGGTGCCTGGCCGCTGGAATTCCATGACGCTGAGGATCTCGATCCCGAGGGGATCGCGGACTTCCGCGAGCGGATGACCGGCTACATGCTGAAGGCGGTTCGGGAGGCCAAGACCCGCACCAGCTGGACCAACATGGACCCGGACTACGAAGGGGCGTTGACCGCTTTCGTGGAGCAGGTGCTGGAGGTCGAGCGCCCCAATCCTTTCCTCGCCGATTTCCGGCCGTTCCATCGCCGGATCGCCGAACTCGGCATGCTGAACGGCTTGGCCCAGGTAGCCCTGAAGCTGACCATGCCGGGCGTGCCCGATATCTATCAGGGTTGCGAGTTGTGGGACCTCAATCTGGTCGATCCCGACAATCGCCGGCCGGTGGATTTTTCCCGGCGCGAGGCGCTGCTGAGCGACATTGAGACGCGATTCGAAGCCGATCCGCAGGCCGCCGCAACCGCGTTGCTGGCCGATTGGGTCGGGGGCGGGGTCAAGCTGCTGGTGGTCGCGCGCCTGCTGGCGTTGCGGCGGGCCCATCCGGCGGTGTTCGAGGAAGGTGCCTATCTTCCGTTGGAGACCGAGGGGCGCCGGGCGGAGCACGTGCTAGCCTTTGCCAGGGCCAACGGCGATCAGCGGCTGGTCGTGTGCGTGCCGCGGTTGCTGGCACGCCTGACCACGCCGATGGCGCCCCTGCCGATCGGTGAAGGGGTGTGGCGGGATACCGCGCTGGTTCTGCCGGGCGACCTTGCCGGCGTGTCCTGGCGAAACATCTTCACCGGAGAGACGCTGAGCCCGGCCGGTGGCGGCGAGACGGCCGGCCACGCGCTCGCCTCGGTTCTGGCGAGCTTCCCCGTGGCGGCGCTGGTGGCGAGCGACTGACAACCGCACGCCCAAACACCACCTTGCGGTGCCAGGGCCGGGGTGTTCTTGACAGGGGCGGCAGGCGGGGGGTAGACGATCATCTCTTGCTCGGTTCGCCCGGCTCGCGCGGGGTCTCCGGGGGTGTAGCTCAGTCGGTTAGAGCGCTGGCCTGTCACGCCAGAGGTCGCGGGTTCGAGTCCCGTCACTCCCGCCAGCCGGCCATGTGGGTGCCGGTGCTCCGCGGTCGGTGCGAGTGCGCCGCGGCCAGTGCCGCGGGCGGCGGGTTCCCCGGGCCACAGGGACAATGCCATGGACGCTCTCCTCGCCGAGTACCTGCCGATCCTGATCTTTCTGGGCATCGCCATCGTGGTGGCGGGTGCCGCCGTGGCCATGTCGTATCTGGTGGCAGAACAGCGACCGGATATTGCCAAGGAATCGCCGTACGAATGCGGTTTCGACCCGTTCGAAGACACCCGCAGCAAGTTCGATGTCCGCTTCTACCTGGTGGCGATTCTGTTCATTATTTTCGATCTGGAAGTGGCGTTTCTGTTCCCATGGGCCGTAGCCCTTACCGATATCGGGGCGTTCGGCTTCTGGTCGATGATGGTTTTCCTGGCAGTGCTCACCGTCGGATTTATATATGAATGGCGGAAAGGTGCACTGGAATGGGAATGAAAAACGCGATGCAGCAACGGGTTGACAGTGCCGGCCCGGCGACGTCCCAGGCCGAGGTGCTGGAGCGGGTGCAGGGTGAGTTGAGCGACAAGGGGTTCGTGCTGGCGTCCCTGGATGGGCTCGCCAACTGGGCACGCACCGGCTCGCTGTGGCCGATGACGTTCGGGCTCGCCTGCTGTGCCATCGAGATGATGCATGCGTACGTGAGCCGCTACGACCTGGACCGCTTCGGCGTGGTGCCGCGGCCGAGCCCGCGTCAGGCCGATGTGATCATCGTGGCCGGGACCCTGACCAACAAGATGGCGCCGGCGTTCCGCAAGGTGTACGACCAGATGGCCGAGCCCCGCTATGTCATCTCCATGGGCTCGTGCGCCAACGGCGGCGGCTACTACCACTACTCCTACTCGGTGGTGCGCGGCTGCGACCGGGTGGTGCCTGTGGATGTGTATGTGCCCGGTTGTCCGCCCACCGCGGAAGCGCTGGTCTACGGCATTCTCCAGCTTCAAAAGAAGATCAGGCGAACCGGCCGGCTGTGGCGGTAGCCCGGTGCGGGCGGCTGGGTTCGCCTTGTCGCAGAGGATGAACGGAAGGTTCCATGGAGCAGGGCCTGCTTGACCTCGCCGACTACCTGGAGATGGCTCTCGGGCAGGCGGTGCTGGAAGTCGACCGGTCGGGTCGGGAGTTGTGCGTCGTCGTCCATCGGGACACCGTCGCCCGGGTGCTGACGTTCCTCAGGGATGACGTCAACTGCCAGTTCGCGCAACTTGTGGACTTGTGCGGCGCCGATTATCCGGAACGCCCGGAACGTTTTGACGTGGTCTACAACCTGCTCAGCCTGACCCACAACCGTCGTATCCGGATCAAGGTTCGCACCGATGAGGTGCAACCGGTGCCCTCGGTCACCGGCGTGTTCGGCTCCGCCAACTGGTGGGAACGGGAAACCTGGGACCTGTTCGGCATTTACTTCGTGGGCCACCCCGACCTGCGTCGCATCCTCACCGACTACGGTTTCGAAGGCCATCCGCTGCGAAAGGACTTTCCGCTGACCGGTTACGTGGAAGTGCGTTATGACGACGAGCAGAAGCGAGTGGTGTATGAACCGGTCAAGTTGCCTCAGGAGTTTCGTACGTTCGACTTCCTGAGCCCCTGGGAAGGGCTGCCGACACTGTTGGCGGGCGATGAGAAGGGATCCGCGTCCGACAAGGACTGATCGAACGATGCGCCTCAAGCACTGAGAGAGTTCACCGTGCCCGAACACCTCATTCAGAATTACACGATGAATTTCGGCCCACAGCACCCGTCCGCCCACGGTGTGCTGCGGCTGGTCCTGGAGATGGATGGGGAAGTGATCGAGCGTGCCGATCCGCATGTGGGCCTGCTGCACCGTGGCACCGAAAAACTGATCGAATACAAGACATACCTGCAGGCGGTGCACTACTTTGACCGGCTTGATTATGTATCGCCGCAGAACCAGGAGCACGCGTTTGCGTTGGCGGTGGAGCGACTCCTGGGCGTGGATGCGCCGCCCCGGGCTCAGTACCTGCGCGTTCTGTTCGCGGAACTGGGGCGGATCGGCAATCATCTTTTTACCATTTGCGCGTTCGCCATGGACGTCGGCGCCATGACGCCGATGCTGTGGGGGTTTGAAGAGCGCGAGCGGCTGATGGAATTCAACGAAAGGGTGTGCGGCGCCCGCCTGCACATGGGCTACTTCCGGCCCGGCGGGGTTACCCAGGACATGCCGGCCGGTCTGGCCGACGACATCATGGCCTGGACCGAGAGCTTCGAAAAGGTGGTCGCGGATCTGGAGGCCCTGCTTTCCGAAAACCGCATCTTCAAGCAGCGAAGCGTGGATATCGGTGCGATTCCGGCCAAGGACGCCCTGGACCTCGGCTTTTCGGGGCCTTGCCTCAGAGCGAGCGGGGTGCCGTGGGACCTGCGCAAGGCGCAGCCGTATGACGCCTACGGCCGGCTCGATTTCGATGTGCCGGTGGGCAAGACCGGGGACTGCTATGATCGTTATGTCGTCCGGCTGTACGAAATTCGCGAAAGCCTGAAGATCATCCGCCAGTGCCTGGAGGAGATGCCGGACGGACCGGTCAAGGTGGACGACCGCAAGATCGCACCGCCACCTCGGGCCGAGATGAAGGGTTCGATGGAAGCGCTGATCCATCACTTCAAGCTGTACACCGAGGGGTACCACGTGCCGGCGGGGGAGACCTATACGGCAGTCGAGGCCCCCAAGGGCGAGTTCGCGGTGTATGTGGTGGCCGACGGCACCAACCGGCCCTATCGCTGCAAGATCCGCTCGCCCGGTTTCGCTCATCTGGCGGCCATGGACTATCTGTGCCGCGGCCATCTGCTGGCCGACGCGGTCTCGGTGCTCGGTTCGCTCGATATCGTGTTCGGGGAGGTTGACCGATGACGGGGGAGACCGCCGGCCACGATCGGGCGGCACCGGCGTTCACGTTCTCGGCGGAGAACCTGAAGGCGGCTCGAGACGTCATTGCGAAGTATCCCGAAGGGCGGCAAGCCAGTGCGGTGATGCCGCTTCTGGATCTGGCGCAGCGGCAGAACGGTGGCTGGCTGTCTCCGGCCGCGATCGAATACATCGCCGATTTTCTGGAAATGCCACGCATTCGGGTTTGGGAGGTTGCCACCTTCTACACCATGTACAAGCTCGAGCCGGTGGGCCGCCACCATGTGCAGGTCTGTACCAACCTGCCGTGCTGGCTGCGCGGGTCGGATGCCATTCTGGGCACCTGTCGCGAACACCTCGGCATCCGCGTGGGTGAAACCTCGGAAGATAACCTGTTCACGCTGAGCGAGGTCGAATGTCTCGGGGCCTGCGTGAATGCCCCGATGATGCAGATCGGTGACGACTACTACGAGGATCTGTCGCCGGACTCGGTGCGCGCGATCCTGGACGATCTCCGCGCCGGCGGCACGCCGAAGCCGGGCTCGCAGATCGGGCGACGTAGTTGTGAGCCGGTGGAAATGCCGGATCCGGCCACCGGAACCGACGGCGGTGACGGAGGAGTATGATGCTTCAGGACAAGGACCGCATCTTCACCAACATTTACGGGTTCGAGTCGTCGGCGCTGGCCGAGGCCCGGGCCCGGGGCGACTGGGATGCCACCCGTGACCTGATCACCAAGGGTCGCGAGTGGATGGTTGAGGAGGTCAAGCAGTCCGGCCTGCGCGGGCGTGGCGGTGCCGGGTTCAGCACCGGCATGAAGTGGTCGTTCATGCCGAAGCAGGTGGGGCCGCGGCCGCACTACTTGGTGATCAACGCCGACGAGGGCGAACCCGGCACCTGCAAGGACCGGGAGATCATGCGCCATGAGCCGCACAAGCTGATCGAGGGCTGCCTGCTTGCGGGGTTCGCGATGGCCGCCCACACCTGTTACGTCTACATCCGCGGCGAGTTCCGGCGGGAGGCGGAAGCCTTCCAGCGAGCCGTCGACGAAGCCTATGATGCCGGCTTGATCGGACGGGACGCCTGCGGCTCCGGCTGGGACTTCGATATCCACGTCCACCTCGGCGCCGGGGCCTACATCTGCGGCGAAGAAACGGCGCTGCTGGAGAGTCTGGAGGGCCGCAAAGGCCAGCCGCGCCTCAAGCCGCCGTTCCCGGCGGGAGTCGGGCTGTACGGCTGCCCCACCACCGTCAACAATGTGGAGACCATCGCCGTGGTGCCGGCGATCCTGCGCCGCGGCAGCCACTGGTTCGCCAGCATCGGCCGGCCGCGCAACACCGGGACCAAGCTGTTCAACATCTCCGGCCACGTCAACAAGCCGTGCACGGTGGAAGAGGCGATGGGCGTGCCGCTGAAGGCGTTGATCGAACGCCACGCCGGCGGCGTGCGCGGCGGCTGGGACAATCTGCTCGCGGTGATTCCCGGCGGGTCGTCGGTGCCGCTGATGCCGCGCTCCGTCTGCGACGACGTGCTGATGGATTTCGATTCGCTGCGGGACGCGCAGTCCGGGCTCGGAACCGCCGCGGTGATGGTGATGGACCGGTCCACCGACGTGGTCAAGGCCATTACCCGGCTGGCCCGCTTCTACATGCACGAAAGCTGCGGTCAGTGCACACCGTGTCGGGAGGGGACCGGGTGGATGTGGCGGGTGCTGGCGCGTATGGCCGAGGGGCGTGCACGGGTGGATGAGATCGACGTGTTGGAGGAGGTTACCCGGCAGGTGGAAGGGCACACGATCTGCGCGCTGGGCGACGCGGCGGCGTGGCCGATTCAGGGGCTGATCCGGCACTTCCGTCCGGAACTGGAGCGCCGCATCCGTGAGCACGAAGCGGCGGCGGCGCGTCGGGCCGCGTGAGCCAGGGGACGGTGGTTCGGGCGCAAACCGTGACGAAGGTGAGACCATGCCGAAACTGACCATCGACGGCCACGAGGTGGAGGTCGATCCCGGCCTCACGGTATTGCAGGCGTGCGAGCTGCAGGGCATCGAAATCCCGCGCTTCTGCTACCACGAGCGCCTGTCCATCGCCGGCAACTGCCGCATGTGTCTGGTCGCGATGAAGGGGTCGCCGAAGCCGATCGCATCGTGCGCGATGCCGGTTGCCGAAGGCATGGTGATCGAGACCGACACCCCTCAGGTGCACAAGATGCGCAAGGGGGTGATGGAATTCCTTCTGATCAACCATCCGCTGGATTGCCCGATCTGCGACCAGGGTGGTGAGTGCGACCTGCAGGACCAGGCCATGGCCTACGGCTTCGACCGCAGCCGCTATCACGAGAACAAGCGCGCCGTCGAAGACAAGTACATGGGCCCCCTGATCAAGACCATCATGACCCGGTGCATCCATTGCACCCGCTGCATCCGGTTCGCCTCGGAGGTGGCCGGCGTGCCGGAACTGGGCGCCACCGGCCGCGGCGAGCACATGGAGATCACCACCTACCTGGAGCACGCGATGACGTCGGAGCTGTCCGGGAACGTCATCGATCTGTGCCCTGTGGGTGCGCTGACCTCGCGCCCCTATGCCTTCGTCGCCCGACCGTGGGAACTGCGCAAGACCGAAACCATCGACGTCATGGATGCGCTCGGCAGCAATATCCGCGTGGACAGCCGCGGCAGCGAGGTGCTGCGGGTACTCCCTCGGATCAATGACGATGTCAATGAGGAGTGGATTTCCGACAAGACCCGCTTCGCCTGCGACGGTCTGCGCCGCCAGCGCCTGGACCGGCCCTACGTGCGCCGCCAGGGGCGGTTGCAGCCGGCCAATTGGGACGAGGCGTTCGCCGCCATCGCCGAGCGCGTCAACGGGACCGAGGGCAGCCGCATCGCCGCCATCGTCGGCGATCTCGCCTGTGCCGAATCCATGGCGGCGCTCAAGGACCTGATGGAAGCACTGGGCGCTCCCCATATCGACTGCCGCCAGGACGGCGCGTATTTGGAAGGGGAGCCGCGGTCCAGCTACCTGTTCAATTCGACGATCGCCGGGATCGAGGCGGCTGATGCCTGTCTGCTGATCGGTTCCAACCCGCGCGTGGAAGCGCCGGTGCTCAATGCGCGGCTTCGCAAGCGCTACCTCGCCGGCGGTTTTGCCGTGGGCCTGATCGGCGAGCCGGCCGATCTGAGCTACCCGTACGACCATGTCGGGACCACCGCCGGCGATCTCGGCCGCATTCTCGCCGGCGCCCATCCGTTCGCGGAGCGGCTTCGCGGTGCGGAACGGCCGATGCTGGTGCTGGGCATGGGCGCCCTGGTCGGGCGGGACGGGGCGGCGGTGCTGGCCGCGGCGCGGCGTCTGGCCGAGGATGTCGGCATGATCGATCCGGCCAAGCCGTGGAATGGCTTCAACGTCCTGCACACGGCGGCGGCGCGGGTGGGCGGCCTTGACCTTGGCCTGCTGCCGGGCGCACAGGGTCGGGATGTTCGGGGTATCCTCGATGGTGCCGCGACCGGCGCGATCGATGTGGTGTTCCTGCTCGGTGCCGATGAGATCGACATGGCGCGGCTCGGCCAGGCGTTCGTGATCTACCAGGGGCATACCGGTGATGCCGGCGCCTCGCGCGCCGATGTGATCCTGCCGGGGGCTGCCTATACCGAAAAGGACGCGCTCTACGTCAATACCGAGGGCCGCTGCCAGGCGGCCTTGCGCGCGGTGCATCCGCCGGGCGAGGCCCGGGAGGACTGGGCGATTCTGCGGGCACTCTCGGACGTGCTGGGCAAGACGCTGCCCTATGACAGCATCAGGGAACTGCGCGCCCGGATGGCGGAGGACTGCCCCTGGATGGGGGCGGTGGATTCGGTGGTGGCCGCCCGCTGGGGTGGGTTCGGCCGGGAGGGGCCGCTGGGCGACGAGCCGTTGCGATCGACCATCGACAATTTCTACCTGACCAATCCGGTCTGTCGCGCTTCCGTGACCATGGCCGAGTGCGTGGCCGCCCGGGCCGGGCTTGCAGACGACAGGACAGGCACCGATGGTTGAATTCTGGCACGGCTACCTGTGGCCGACGCTTTGGATCGTGCTTCAGATTGTCGCCATTGTGGCGCCGTTGCTGCTGGCGGTGGCGTATCTGACCTATTTCGAGCGCAAGGTCATCGGGGCCATGCACCTTCGCCTGGGCCCCAACGTGGTGGGGCCGTTCGGGCTGCTGCAGCCGATCGCCGACGGGCTCAAGCTCTTTCTGAAGGAGACCGTGGTTCCCACCGGTGCGAACCGGGCCGTGTTCGTGATCGCACCGATGATCACCTTCATCCTGGCGTTGGTGGCGTGGGCGGTGATCCCATTCGGCCCCGGCCTGGTGGTGGCCGACATCAACGTCGGCCTCCTGTACCTGTTCGGCATTTCGTCGTTGGGCGTCTATGGCATCATTATGGCCGGCTGGGCCAGCAACTCCAAGTATGCCTTCCTGGGCTCGCTGCGCTCGGCGGCACAGATGGTGTCTTACGAAGTTTCCATGGGCCTGATCATCGTCACGGTGGTGTTGTGCGTGGGCTCGCTGAACCTGTCGGACATCGTGCGGGCGCAGGAGGGCAGCCTCGGCCTGTTGAACTGGTTCGTGTTTCCGCTGTTGCCGATGGCGGTCATCTTTTTCGTCTCGACGCTGGCGGAAACCAATCGGCATCCCTTCGACCTGCCGGAGGCGGAAGCGGAACTGGTGTCAGGGTATAATGTCGAATACTCGGCGATGACCTTCGCCCTGTTTTTCTTGGGCGAATACGCCAACATGATTCTCATGTCGGCGATGACCACCATCCTGTTCCTGGGTGGCTGGTTGCCGCCGTTCAATTTTGCCCCGTTCACCTGGGTGCCCGGGCCCGTGTGGTTTGCGCTCAAGATCGCGGCGTGTCTGTTCGTGTTCATATGGGTCCGCGCCACGTTCCCGCGGTATCGCTACGATCAGCTGATGCGCCTGGGCTGGAAGGTGTTTCTGCCGATATCACTGGTGGCCGTCATCGTGGTGGCGGGCGCGGTCGCCGTGTTCGGGTGGGCACCGGCAGAAGGTGTGATCCATCGCTAGGGGGCAACCGCCAAGCGTGCCAAAGAGGACGATGCCATGAGTTTTATCGAGCGCGGCGCCCGCACCATCTTCCTGACCGAACTCCTGTCGGGATTGGCGCTGACCTTCCGTTACATGTTCCGACCCAAGGTGACGCTGGACTACCCCTTCGAGAAGGGACCGCTGAGCCCGCGTTTCCGCGGCGAGCACGCCTTGCGCCGCTATCCCAACGGGGAGGAGCGCTGCATCGCCTGCAAGCTGTGCGAGGCGATCTGTCCTGCTTTGGCCATCACCATCGAGGCGGAGCCGAGGGCGGACGGCAGCCGGCGCACCACCCGCTACGACATCGACATGGTCAAGTGCAT